>JAWOIO010000161.1:0-9652 GCA_046484625.1 Acidimicrobiia bacterium | reverse complement strand
GGGCGACGGGAACGAAGGATCGGCGCGTCAACATCCGGCTGTCGTCCGCCGACGTGCGCGACATCCAGGCGCTCGCGCTGCGCGAGGGGATCCCGTACCAGACGTTGATCGCGAGCATCCTGCACAAGTACGTGACGGGGCGGCTGGTCGAGCGCGGCTGATCTGGGTCATCCACCGCCGCCTCGCCCCTGCGCACGCGCCGGACGACCGGCTGGCACCCATGGGCGCCTCCACGCCGTGAATGGCGATCATTCATGGCATGGATTGACGGTCGCTACCCCGGCTCGTCGGTCGCGGCCTCGACGAGTACCTCCGCGCGATGCCGGCGGTCGTCCTCACGGGGGCAAGGGTCTTCGGTCCTTCGCACCATCGGGAGTCGCCAGGTCGTAACGCCGTATGGACGGTACTCGACCTCCCATCCGCCCGCTTCGACCGTCGCTGCCGCGGTCCCGTTCGGCTCCTCGAGCACGTCGACCGGCCGCGCCTCCGTCGCGGGCAGGTCGAGCGTCGCGCGTGCACGCCCGCGAGCACCGTGAGCTTCGTAGAGCCGCAACACGAGGTCGTCGCCATCCTCGGCCAGCTTCAGGCTCGACAGTCGGAGGCCCGGGGCGTCGGTGGCGATCAAGGAGCGCGTCGCCGGCCAGGCGCCGCGCCCGCTGCGCACGGGCACGATGCGAAGCGGGTCGTTGAGATCGTGGGCGGCGGCGACCGTGCCGTCGCGCCAGCCATCGGCATGCGGCAGGAGACTGTAGGTGAAGGTGTGCGAGCCCTCGTCGGCGAGCGGATCGGGGTAGGTCGGAGCGCGGAGCAACGTGAGACCGAGCGTGCCGCCGTGCGCCGAGTAGCCGTACTTCGCGTCGGTCAGCAGGCTGACCCCGTAGCCGTGCTCGCTGAGGTCGGCCCAACGTAGGCCAGGCACCTCGAAGGCGGCGGCGTCCCAGCTGGTGTTGCGGTGCGTCGGGCGCGAGACGGCGCCGTAGGCCGTCTCGAACGTCGCGGTGTCGTGCCGCACCGCGAGGGGGAAGAGGGCGCGCAGCATCTGGCGGCGTCCGTGCCAACGGATGCGGGTGTGCACGTCGAGCCGACGTGAGCCGGCCCAGAGGCGGTACTCCTGTTCGACGGTCGTGGTGCCGCAACGACGCACGACCTGCAGCGACGAACGTACCGTCGAGCGCTCCACCCAGCGGTGCGGCTCGTCTGCGAAGAGTTCTCGCCCTTCGCGCTCGTACCCCTCGTCCACGTCCCAGGCCTCGTATACGCGCGGCACGTCGGTGTACATCCAGAGGGCGTTGCCGCGGCCGGCGAGCACCTCCCGATCGGCCTCGACGTCGTAGATCGAGGCGAGGGTGCCATCGCTGGCCACGCGGACGCGCAGGAACCCGTTGTCGAGCAGGGCGTCCGCCGGTGCTGGCCCGGGGCCCTCGTTCTCGCGGCCTCCCGACGCCGTCGCCGCCGCCGCGTCCGGCCCCTTCGCCATGTCGTGGACGAACAGCGTGGTGTAGCCGACGCTGGGAACGCGCACGTCGCTCGTCGACACGATCAACTCCGTGTCGGTCGCGGCGTGCGGAACACGCCGACCGTCGGCCGTGCGGAGCTCGAAGGCGCCGGCTCGCTCCGGGAGCGGCGCCGTGAAGCGGAGCGGCCGATCGTCGAGCGAGAGGTTCCAGACGACGAGGGCGTCGTCGGCGGCCACCTCCGCCCCCAGGCCTGCGAGGGCCGCGTCCCGCAGCCCGCACGCGGTGGCGACGGCTGCGGCCAACTCGCGCTCCGCCTCCTCGTAGACGCTGCGGATGCTCGAGCCGGGGAGGATGTCATGGAACTGGTTGCGGAGCAGCACCGTCCAGGCCTCGCGCAGCTTCTCCCGGGGGTACTTGGCGCCGAGGAGCGCCGTCGAGAGCGCGGCCGCCGTCTCGGCGGCGACCAGGTCGTGCTCGAGGCGGCGGTGCAGCGCCTTGGTGCGGGCCTGGCTGGTGTAGGTGCCGCGGTGGAACTGGAGGTACTTCTCGCCGACCCAGACGGGCAGCCGATCCGGATCGATCCGGTCGTAGAACGCCTCGACCCGCCCGGTCTCGAGGCGCGGGAGCCCGGGGAAGTCCTGGAGGCGTTCGAACCACTCGATCATCTCGGCCGTCGGGCCGCCGCCCCCGTCCCCATGCCCGTAGCTGAGGAGCGACTGCGGGTGGTGGTGCTTGCCTGCGAACGAGCGCCAGGTCTCGCCCAGGTCGCGCGGCTCGACGTGACCGTTGTAGCCGCCGTGCGGGTTGAAGAAGGAGTGCGCGAGCACGGTCGTGCCATCGATGCCTTCCCACCGGTACAGGTCGTGCGGGAAGACGTCCTGCTCGTTCCAGGTGAGCTTGGTGGTGAAGAAGTACGGGATGCCGGCCTGGGCGAGCAGCTGGGGAAGGTTGCCCGCGTACCCAAACGTGTCGGGCAGCCAGCACACGCGCGCCCGCAGGCCGAACCGCTCCTGGAGGTAGCGCTGCCCGTGGAGGAGCTGCCGGGCCCACGATTCGCCGGAGAGCAGGTTGCCATCTGGCTCGACCCACATGCCCCCGACCACGTCCCAGCGACCTTCCCGGACGCGTTCACGGACACGATCGAAGAGGGCGGGGTCGTCCTGCTCCACGTAGGCGTAGAGCTGGGAGCTGGACTGGTTGAAGTGGAACCCGGGGAAGCGGTCCATGAGTCCGAGCACCGTGGCGAAGGTGCGCCGCGCCTTGCGGCGCGTCTCGGCGAGGGGCCAGAGCCACGCGAGGTCGATGTGGGCGTGGCCCGTGAGCCACAGCGATCCCTCCGCCGGGTAGCGCTGGCGGATCCGTTCGAGCGAGGTCGCGAAGCGTGCGCGCAGGGCCGGGATCCCTGCGCGGAGCTCGTCGGGCAGCGCCGCGGCCGCGCGATCGAAGCTCCACTCTTCCCAGATGGAGCGCAGCACCTCGTTCGCGGCCGGCGACTGCACGAGCCGGGCGAGGTACGCCTCGCTGTCGGCGCGGTCGACGTCGAGGTGCAAGAGGGCGTCGTCGAGGGCCTCGGCGAGCAGAACCGCGATCGTCTCCCGTCCCTGTCCCTCGAGGTAGGTCGCGGCGGCGAGGGCGGCGGCCAGGTCGTCGTGCAACGACCTGAACTCCAGGTCGGGGAGGGCGAGCAGCGCCTGCTCGAGCCGCGGATGCTCGTTCGGGCGGCCGAAGAGCCCCCGCGGGACGGCCTCGATCTCGAGGAGGAACGACTCGCCTCCCGCCGCGGAGCCGAGGAGCGGGTGCTCGGTGTGGTACGGGTTGAGTCCACCGATCGGGACGCCGTCCCGCATCAGCAGCCCCTCGCCGCCGATGGCGAGCCGGGCATGGACCGGCGAGCCGGCCCACGCCTCGGGGACGCGGGCGTCGAACGCGATCCGCACCGGGAACTCGTGCGTTGGCCACGGGCCGCCGAGCGCGAGCTCCGACGGTTCGTCGGCGTCCCGCGCCCAGAAGCGGGCCGCTCCGAGCGGTTCGCGGGCGCGGTCGCGGTACGCGGCCAGTTCATCGAGGCGGATGGCGAGCCGCTGGAGGCGCCGTGCGATGCGGTCGAGTTCTCGTGGCAAGGCTCTACTCCTTCAGGTGCCGGGCGACGGCAGCCGTGGCCGCGGCGAGCTCGCTGAGCTGCTGCCGCCCCCGCCCGACGAGGGCGGTGTCGACCGCGTCGCCGAGTGGATCGGTCCAGTGGGTGGGGATGGCGGCGGTCCCGAGCATAACGCCGATGATCGAGCCAGCCGTCGCGCCGTTGCTGTCGGTGTCCCAGCCGGAGGCGACGCGACGTCGTCGCCGTGGAGGAGATAGTCGGTGATCTCCGCCTCCCTCGCCTGCTCGAGGTAGGTGGAGACGTCCGTGAAGGACCAGCCCTCGACCGGTCGACCGAGTGTGCACCCGACGGCGCGTCCGAGCCAGCCCGCGTGGATCCGGTCGCGGGTCTCCTCCGTCGAGAGCGCCATGGTCAGGCGCCGTGGACCGCTCGGGCGCTCCGCCCGGATCGCCCGGAGGTCCGACGGCTCGTCGCCGCCGGACATGGGACCGTGCGCGGCGGCGAAGTGGTCGAGCAGCGCTGCGAGGGCCTGCGCGTCCCCCAGCTCACGGGCTCGTTCGGCCTCGACCGTGAGCCGCTGCACGACCTCGGGCGCGACGCCCTCGTCGTCGCGGAGTGCGCGCAACTCGTGGAGCGCGAGGGGCCACGGATCGACGTACTCGTCGGTGACTGCGAGATCGCCCGGCGCCGCGCGGTCGGCTCGCGTTGGCATCATCAACCCTTGACCGATCCCGCGATGAGACCGGAGATCAGGTAGCGCTGCAGGAAGGCGAAGACGACGAGGATCGGGATGACGTTGATGACGGTTGCGGCGGCGATCATGCGGAAGTCGCGTTCGTCCGGACCGAGGAGCACCCACGTCCCGACCGTGAGGGGGAGGTTCTCGGTCGAGCGCAAGAGGACCGACGCCAGTGCGAACTCGTTCCAGCCGCTGATGAAGAGCATGATCGACACGGCCGCGAGCGCCGGCAGCATCACCGGAAGGAGGACCCACACGATCGTCTGCAGCTTGGTCGCGCCGTCGAGCCACGCCGACTCGTCGAGCTCGATGGGGATCGTGTCGAAGAAGCCGCGGAGGATCCAGACCGCCAGGGGGATGGCCAGTGCGCCATACAAGAGGATGATGCCGAACTTCGTGTCGATCAGCGAGAGGTTCTGCATCAGCAAGTAGAGCGGCACGATGGTCACGAGGCCGGGGATGATCTGCGCCGACAGGATCAGCAGCATCAGCGTCTCCTTGCCACGAAACTCGTGGCGCGAGATGCCGTAGGCGGCGAGCAGCGCGAAGGCCAGCGCGACGGCCGTCGAGCCTGCCGCATAGAGCAGGCTGTTCGCCATGTACGTGAGGATCGGCGTGCGAAGGAAGATCGCCTCGTACGCGTCGAACATCACGACGCTCGGGATCAACCGGAGCGGTTGCCGGTAGATCTCGATGTTCGGCTTGATCGAGGCAGCCGCCACCCAGATGAGCGGGTACACGAACATGAGGGTGGCGAAGAACGCCGTGGCGTAGCCGATGGTGACCCCGACGAGGCCGAGCGCGCGCCGGTGCAGGCGCTGCCGTGAAGCGCTGCGGCCGCTCATGTGGGCCTCCGATCGGCGAAGCGCAGGTAGGCGATGACCAGGATGAGGATGATCAGGAAGAGGGTGACGCCGATCGCCGCGCCCATGCCGAGCTGCCCCCGGGCCCCGAACGCGGTCAGGAACATGTTGACGGCGACGACCTCCGTGGCGCCGCCCGGGCCGCCGCCGGTGAGGACGAAGATCGTGTCGTAGGCGGCGAAGATCGAGATCGTGCTGAAGATGAGCGAGATCAGGATGACGTTCTTGATGAGCGGGAGCTTGATGAAGAGCAGCTTCTGCCAACCCGACGCGCCGTCGATGGTCGCCGACTCGAGCGCCTCCTTCGAGATGGTCTGGAGCCCGGCCAGGAGGAAGATCATGGACCAGGCAGCGCCCTTCCAGACGAGCACGAGGATGAGCGTGAGTTGGGCGTTCCCGCCGCTGCTGAGCCACCGGATGGGACCGATGCCGAGCGGCTGGAGCAGGCTGTTGAGGACGCCGAAGTTGCTCTCGATGAGCAGGAGCCGCCACATGTAGCCGACGATGACGCCGGACAAGACCCACGACGTGACGATGCCGAGCCGGAACAGGACGCGGCCCTTCAGCGGCAGGTCCATGAGGAGCGCGAGCAACAGCCCGACCACGAACTGGAAGAAGACGACCGAGAAGACGAAGACGAACGTGTACTGGAACAACGCCAAGAAGCGCGGAGAGTTCGCCAGGGCGATGAAGTTCTCGAGTCCGACGAAGGTTGACCGGCCGAGGGCGCCGATCCTCAGGTCGGTCATCGCGAGATAGAACTGCGACACGATCGGATAGCCCTGCAGGAGGGCCAGCATGAACAGCGCCGGCAGCACGAGCGGCCACGGACCCGCCAGGAAGCGCTCGAGGGCGCTCTTGCGGCGACCGCCTCGGTCGTGGGCCGGGCTCGACAACGTGGCGGCGACGCGCTTGGGCGTGGCGGGCATGGTCGGTCCCTCGCTGCTCATGGGCATGGAGCGGTGGCGGTGGGCTCCGGGGGAGGCGGTCGCCTCCCCCGGAGCACGGCGTCGAACGGGTCTAGCGGTTCAGGCGCTGGTACTCCTGCTCCATGACGGCCTGGGCGCGATCGAAGGCCTCGTCGAGCTCCGCTTCGCCGCTGGCGACGGCGGTGAACGCACGCCGGATCTCGTCGTTGACGATCGGGACGATCGGCACCAGCGGGAGCGTGGAGGAGGTCTCGAGCGCTTCGTTGGTCGCGACCGCGAAGCGGTTCTCCGCGTAGTAGAGGTCTTGGTCCATGATCGCCGGTCGAACCGGGTTCCAGCCGCCCGCCTTGGTCGTGGCCCGCATGGCGTCGAAGCCGGTCACGTGCTTCACGAACTCGACGGCGGCGCGCGCCCGGGCCTCGTCACCGTTGTCGACGGCGGCGACGACCCAGCCGCCCGACCACGTGCGGTTCGCTTCGACCTCGTCGGGCCGGGGAACGACCGTGGCACGCCAGTGGGCGAACTCGTCGGCCGGCAGGTTCGGGGCGAGTTGGCGGATGTGGAAGTTGCTGTTGGCCACGAAGCTCAGGATCTCGCCGGTGAAGACCTGCGGCATGATGTCGGGTTCGTTCCAGACGGTCGCAGCGCGCGGGATGCAGCCTTGGTCGACCATGTCCTTGAACCAGGTCACGATCCGCGCCATGTGCTCGCGGTTCTCGCCCTCGAAGACGACCGGACGCCCCTCGTCATCGATGTGGCGCCCGCCGAGCTCGATGAAGATGCCGTGCAGGTGCGAGAGGTCGACGAGGGAGTAGGCGATCGGGTAGCTTCCCGGCGATCCGGCCTGGACCTCGGCGCACAGTGCCTCGACCTCGGACCAGGTGGTGGGGGGCGTCGGGACGCGGGACGAGTCATAGAAGTAGATCCGGGCGTCGGTGTTGTGCCACAGGGCGCCGAGCTCGTCGTTGACACTGCGGAGTGCTTCGATCGTCCACGGGTAGAACTCGCCGAGTTCTGCCTCGCTCAGGTGGGGCAGCAGATCGACGAAGTACCCCTCTGCCTGGAACTCGCCGTACCAGATGTGGTCGACCCAGACGGCGTCGACCGTTCCGCCCTCGAGCTGTTGCGCGATGTCGACGCGATAGTCGCCGGCCGACGAGACGACCTCCTCGAGTTGCACCTGGGGGAAGCGGGCGCGGAAGAGGTCGAGGGCGCTCTGGAAGGCGACCTGCCGCTCGATGCGATGGTCGATGCTCGACGCCCAACGGGGGACCAGATAGCGGATGGTGACCGGCTCGAGTTCGGCCTGGTTCGATTGCGCTGTTGCCGAACCGATGGCGAACACGCCGGCGGCGGCGAGGATCAGAGCGAGCACGAGGTGTCGAAGGATGGGGGTGGCTGGCGCCGTCTTCATGAAGGTCTCCCTGTCGGTCCTACGGGTCGATGGTGGGGCCCGGGCACGGTCCGTGCGTCACGTTCCAGGAGCACCCCCTTGGGCTCGGGAACGACCAGTTGGCGCGCGGTCGCGGCGGCGCATCACGCGTCCGTCACGTCGACGCCGGTGAGCCGCTGGATCGAGCGGAAGCTGGGTTGGAGGAGCTGCATCGGCACGGTTCGGGACGTCGGCGCACCGTTCACGCTGCCGTCGATCCGCCCGATGAGGAGTTCGGCGGCAGTCGACCCGAGCTCTTCGCCGGAGTGCAACGCCACGCTGATCGGGTACGGCCCGTTGCCGTTCGGTCGCTGGTGGCTGAAGGCGGCGATCTCCAGGTTGAGCGCGTTCGGCTCGCTGGCATCCCCCGTCGACAACGCTTCGAGCATCATGAGGTCGACCAGGAGGTGCGTCAGCACGTCGTAGTTGATGGTCAGGAGCGCGGTCGGGCGCTCCCGCTTGAGATGAGCTCCGAGCCGTTCGAGGCTGGTCGGGTCGGAGCGGTCCTGATCGCGCGACGGGAAGAGCGTCGCGTAGACGTCGAGCCAGACGTTGTGCTCCCCGTAGCGGATGCCGTGCTCCTCGAGTGCGCGACGGAAGCCCCGGATGCGGTTGCGCACGCTCGTCGCCTCGACCTCGGAGTGGGGCAAGACCGCGATGCGCTCGTGACTCCGCGCGAGCAGCGACTTCGTGAGTTCGTACCCGGCGGCCTCGTCATCGAAGACGACGTGGTCGGTGACGACCTGAGGGTAGAAGCGGTCGACCATCACCAACGGGAAGCGACGATCGACGAGTTCCTGGTACAGGGCGTCGTTCTGGTAGCCGGGTCCGGGATAGACGATGACGCCAGACACCGAGTCGATCAGCGACCGGATGTACCGGCGCTCCTCGGCGCTGTCGTTGTACGCGCCGACCACCTGAACGTGGACGTGGTTGCGACGAGCGACCTGCACGATGCCCATGAGCACGTTGAAGAGGTACGGGTGGTTGAGGCTGCCCGAGACGAATGCGATGGAGCGCGGTTCGCTGGAAGCCCCCGACTTGCTGGTCACGAACGTGCCCCGACCGTGCTGGCGGTCGATCATGCCGCGGCGCTCGAGCAGGTCGAGGGCCTTCACGATCGTGATCCGACTGACGGCGTACTCCTGGACGAGTTGACGCTCGGGTGGCAGGCTGCCGTCGTCGCCGAACTCACCCCTGCGGATGCGGTCGCTCAGCGAGGTGAACACCTGGAAGTAGCGCGGGAGGGGGTCGTTCGGATCGATGTGGAACGTACTCATGAGCCTCTCCCTCACATGTAGACATGTGGACATATCCAATGTTCCGTTGAGAGAAGTCTATGGATCGGAGTGCGGGGTGTCAAGTGGAGTCGGGGGTCGGCCGGGGCGGTGGACTGGTCGCGTGCCGGCCCCTCAGGTCGGCACCCCGCGCACGATGCCCGGCGGGTTCTGCCGGATCTCGTCGGTGTCGAAGAAGTGGCGGCCATCGACCGGCCAGGGGATACGGTCGCCGGCCGACCACGTGTCGTGCAGGTGGTCGCGCAGCTGCTGCAGGAAGGGCCACCGGGCGACGGTGGTGGCGTGCAGTTCGGCGCGCCGCTCCAGCTCGCGCACCCCGCCGGTCACGCGTGCGGAGACCAGGGAGCAGGCGACGATGTGCGTGGGATTGCCTGCCTCCTCCAACCGCTGTGCCGGGATGGTGGTGAGCGCGCGGTCGACCTGGTGGAAGGGCGCGGCGTCGCGGCGGTCGTCGCGGGCGATCTCGTACCAGCGCTGGACGGCAACCTCGCCGCGCAGGAGCGGGAGGTCGAGGCCGAGCTCGTGCATGGCCCTCGCGACGCGGTAGACGAGCGAGCCGTCGTACCAGATGCTCAGCGACACGGCGCCGGCGGCCGCCAAGTGGTCGAGCGAGGTGAAGCCCAGCTTCTCGGCGCAGTATCCGAGCAGGTCGCGGCGGTCGTGGTCGGCGATGCGGTAGCCGTCCTGCTTCTCGGGCGGGATGAAGGTGACCAGCATGCCGAGCGCCAGCTCGCGCGGGCCGCGGCCGTAGGGGTAGGTGTCGAAGTCGATGCCCGCCGAGGCGTCCCGGTGCAGCAGGAACGGCACTTCCACGGTCGGGGCGACGGTGATGTGCT
>JAWOIO010000150.1:0-12367 GCA_046484625.1 Acidimicrobiia bacterium | reverse complement strand
CCGCACCCGCGCCACGTCCCAGGGCGACCATGTCGGCAGCGGCGAGGGCGGCCGCGTCAGCGGCCGCGTCGGCCCGGGCGGCCGCGACCGCACCGGCTCCCGCCCGGGCGGCCGAGAAGCAGAGCAGGACCCCCAGCACAAGGACGCCGAGGACCACGATCGACGCGGCCCCGTGCTCGACCCGGGTGTCACTCCGGTACGCGGTCACCGCTCCACCCGCATGACGACGGTGGCGCGCAAGCGGGGATCCGGGAACAGTGCACCGACGAGCGGGAGGTTGGTCTTCGAGACGTAGCTGACCTCGACGCTGATCTGCTCCCCGACTTCGGGGCGCGGGCCGACCCGTACCTGTGCGCCGGCGAGCACGTGCCTCGCGGCGCGAGTGGCGCGGGCCGGATCCGGATCCACGCTCGCGGCGCGCGCAGCCTCTCGGGCCGCATGCACGGTGCCGACGTGATCGCGCACGATCAGGGCAACCTGGACGACCGCGAGCGCGGCCATCACCACCAACGGCAAGAGCAACGCGAACTCGACGGTGGCCTGGCCGCGCTCCCGGTGCCGCGTCACCCGAGGAGCTTCCCGACGACGTCGTTGAACAGCCCCTTGATCGCGTTGCTGCTGCTCGCCCAGGTGATGAGCGCCGTGGCAACGGCGGCCGCGCCCAGGATCACGAGGGCGTACTCCGCGGTCGTCTGCCCTCGCTCGCCGCCGTGACGGCCGGCCGGACTCGACACCCGCCCCCGCATCGCGTTCCACTGCTTCATCGGTACCTCCAGTTCAAGGGTCGACACCGTGAGGCAGTGCGCCTCACGACCCGGCCAAGCCGGCCGCAACCGCCGGGACGACGGTGAGCAGGCCGAAAGCCGGGAGGACGAGGAAGACGAGAGGGAAGAGCAGACGGACGGGGACCGTGCGCGCACGGGCCTCGGCGCGACGCCGGAGATCCGCTCGCAGATCCGCGGCGAGTCGGGCGAGCGCGTCGCCCACCGGTGCCCCGAAGCGATCCGACACGAGGAGCGCGTCGGCGACCGACGCCAATGCCGGCATCGCGGCGACCGCATCGTCCAATGCGTCGGAGAACGATCGGCCGAGTCGCGTCGCTCTGCGTACTCCGCTCAACGCCTCGCCCAGCGTCGGCGGGGACCAGCCGGCGGCGACCTCCACTGCGAGGTAGGGCGTGCAGCCCGACGCGACCGCGACGGCGAGCAGGTCGACGACGACCGGGAGGTCGCGTGCAGCCAGTCGGTCGTCGTGGCGAGCGCGCCACCGCGCGACGAGGCCGGTGGACACGCGCGCCAGCACCCCGGGAGAACGTGGGAGCCGCGCCGCGACCCACGACAGCCGGGCCGTGTGGCTCCGGAGTGCACCGGCGCCGCTCGTCCCGAGCCCGCCGGCGCGCGCGGTCGGAGCCCGTCGCCGCGCTCGAGCCGCGATCGGCGATGCGACCAGCACACCCCATCCGAGGCCGAGCAGCGCGACGATCACGCGTCGCTCCCGATGATGCGTCGCATCCACAGCGCCCCCGCCAGCTCGAGGAGCAGGCCCGCGACGAGGCAGACCCGACCGATCCCCGTGCCCACGAGGGGGTCGACCGACGTGGGATCGATGATCGCGCTGAGCAGGAGGAAGCCAACGGGTGCGGCGCCCACGACGAGCGCGGAGAGTCGGGCCTGGGCCGACAACGAGCGCGCATCGGCAGCGGCGCTGCGGTGCTCGCGCAGCGACATCGCGAGACCGTCGATGGCGGATGCCGACCGTCCACCCATCGTCGATGCGACCGCGAACGCACCGGCGGCGGCGCGCACCGAGGCGAGCGGTCGCTCGTCGGGCCACACCGACACCGCCTCGGCGAGCCCGAGACCGAGCGCCTGCCGGGCGCGGACCCGACGGAGATCGGCCGCGACCGGACCCGCGATCGCCTGTGTCTCGATCGCCTCACCGAGGCTCACTCCACCGCGCAGCGCTGAGGCGATCCGCTCCAGCACCTCTGGGAGCGCGGCCTCGAAGCGCTGCCGAGCCCTCCCGCGCGTCAACCGGAGCCCGACCGGGATCGCCGCTACCGCGCCGATCACGACGACCGGCACGAGTCGCGGCGAGATCGCAGCGGTGAGCGCGGTCGCGCCGATCCCGCACGCCAGCGCGAGCTCGCACACCTCCTCGGGCGCCATCTCGATCGCGGAGTCCGCGAGCGCCCGCGCGAACCGGACCCGAACCGGCGCCGGCATTCGCCAGCGCGCTCGGGTCCCGATCGCGCGCGCATGGGTACCGACGGACGCACGTCGCGCGCCGCGGACGAGGCCGACCACGAGCGTGACGCCACACCCGGCCGTGAGCACGGTCGTCATCCGGCGAACCACCCTGGATCGGGCGGATCGGCATCGACGGTGCGCGCGGTCCGGGTCGGTCGCCCGGCGACGACGAGCTCGTCCCCCAGGCGCCGCCACAGGGGGGCGACGGCGACCCCGCGGGCGTGGCCTGCGATCTGGGCGATCGCGTCGACGTGGCGGCTTCCGTCCCGGCGACGCGAGACGTGCACGACGAGGTCGAGCGCAGCCGCGATCTGGCGGCGCACCGCGGGCAGCGGGAGCCCGGCTTCGGCGAAGAGCACGAGCGTCTCGAGCCGGGCGATCGCTTCCTCGACCCCGTTCGCGTGCACCGTGGAGAGCGAGCCGTCGTGACCGGTGTTCAACGCCTGGAGCATGTCGAGCGCCTCGGCCCCGCGGACCTCGCCGACCACGATGCGATCCGGGCGCATGCGCAGCGACGCCCGCACCAGCTCCCGGACCGTGACCCCACCCGCTCCTTCGGCATTGGGTGGTCGGGCCTCGAGCCGGACGACGTGCGGTTGGACGAGCCGCAGCTCGGCCGTCTCTTCGATGGTCACGACCCGTGCCGTCTCCGGGACGGCGCCGGAGAGAGCGTTGAGGAACGTCGTCTTCCCGGAGCTCGTCCCGCCCGACACGAGGATGTTCCACCCCGCGACCACGCTCCACTCGAGGAACGCGGCGGGGTCCGCGCTGACGCCGAACGCCGGGAGCCCGATCGGAGCCGGGCAGAACCGGCGGATGGTGACGCACGGACCGTCGACGGCGAGGGGCGGGATCATCGCGTGGAGGCGGGATCCGTCGGGGAGCCGGGCGTCGACCATCGGCGAGGAGCGGTCGAGGCGCAGTCCGAGCGGCGCGACCACCCGCTCGACGAGGCGCACGATCCCCGCCGCGTCCAGCGCGAGCGCCACCGGCTCGAGCCTGCCGCGGCGCTCGACGAAGGCCCGGCCGGGCCCGTTGACCATGACCTCGGTGACCTCGGGCTCGGCGAGGAGGGGTTCGAGCGGCCCCAGCCCCGCGACCTCTCGGGTGAGCTCCGTGAGGGTGCGCTCGAAGCGGTCGGATGTGAGCAGCGGGGCCTCGTCCCGAAGGAGCTCGGCGAGCTGGGCCCGGATCGGCGTGCGGTCGCCCGCGTCGAGCTGGTCGAGCGCGGGCGAGTGCAGGAGGCGGGCGTGGACCCGTTGCTTCAGATCGCTGCTCACGCGGCCTCGCCGCGTCGATCGCGCAGGAGATCGAGGCGCACGAGGAGCCGCGCTGCGCACCGTGCGAGCGGATCGGGGAGACGACTCGCGAGCACGCCGGCGTCGACCGCGCGTGCGATCGGAGGACGGACGGGGAGCCGCGCGAGGACCGGACGGTCGAGCACGTCGGCGACCTCGGACGCCCCGAGGGACCGGCCCTGCTCCTCGACCAGCACCACCCCCGCGGCACGTCCGAGCAACGGGTTGTGGACGGCCCGGCGCAGTGCGAGGTAGCACCCGCGCAGCACCACCACCGAGGCGTCGGCGACCTCGACGAGCGCTCGATGCGCGGGGTGGTCGGCGCGCCCGGCGTCGACGATCGTCGGAACGGGTCCGTTGCGGAGCGCGACCGCCAGCGCTGCGCCGGCTTCGGCCGAGGGAAGCGGCGCGAGCACACGCTCGTCCTGGCCACGTGGCAAGAGTGCGACACCGGGCGCGGCCACGACCGAGAACCGCGCGAGTGCATCGACGGGTGCCGTCGGCCCCGCGGCGAGCCACTCGGACAGCCCGGCTTCGGGGTCGGACGCGAGCCCGAAGATCGCGGGCTGATCGCCGACGAGATCCGCGAGGCGGGCTCCGTCGGCACGGCGAGCGAGGACCAGCGCGCACGCGGCGGCCAGGACCGACGTGCCGGAGCCCCCCTTCGGGGACCACAGGGCGAGCAACACGAGCATCTCCTTCGTGCGAGGTGGTAGCGGCTGCAAGGCGGCGGGGGGAGTCCGACGAGGAAGCGCTGCCGTGGAGGCGGATCACAGCACCCGGACGCAGGCACCCGGATGCCGAGGGCGACGCGTAACCTCAGGGCCTGTGACCGGGACGCGCGCGGCGGCCTTCTTCGATCTCGACAAGACGATCATCGCCAAGAGCTCGGTGCTGGCCTTCGGACGTCCGCTCTACAAGGAGGGGCTGCTCTCGAAGCGGTCGATCGTGCGGAGCGCGTACGGACAGGTCGTCTTCATGCTCGTCGGTGCCAACGAGGCGAAGATGGAGAAGCTTCGGGTCGCGATGCTCCAGATGATCAAGGGCTGGAGCCAGCACGAGGTGGCCGAGATCGTGCGCGAGACCCTCGACGACGTCGTCACGCCGATCGTGTTCAGCGAGGCACTCGACCTGATCCAGGAGCACCAGGCGAGCGGGCGGACGGTGGTGATCGTCTCCTCCGCGCCGGAGGAGGTGGTCCGACCCATCGGCGAGTTCCTGGGCGTCGACGACGTGATCGCCACCCGCGCCGAGGTCGACGCCGACGGGATCTACACCGGCGAGCTGTCCTACTACGGGTACGGCCCGTTCAAGGCCGACGCGATCACGAAGCTCGCCCGGTGCGACGACCTCGATCTCGCAGAGTCGTACGCGTACACCGACTCCATCACCGACGAGCCGATGCTGCGGATGGTCGGGAACCCCGTCGCCGTGAACCCCGACCGCGAGCTCGCACGGCTCGCGAAGGACGAGGGGTGGCCGGCGGTTCGGTTCTCCCGGCCGGTTCGCCTCCGCGACCGACTCCCCGCGCCGAGCCGACCCATGCTCGCGGCCGGTGGCGTGCTCGCCGCGGGTGCCGGCGCGGCGACCTGGTGGTGGCTGCGCCGGCGCTCGTCAGCGGCGTGACCGCGCCCGACCTGCTCGCGCACCTGCCGACACCCCTCGAGGCGATGCCCCGGCTCTCGGCCGCGCTCTCGCCCGGCGGCCACGGCCCGCGCCTCCTGGTCAAGCGCGACGACTGCACCGGCCTCGCGCTGGGCGGGAACAAGGCGCGCAAGCTGGTCCACCTCTGCGCGGAGGCGACGGCGACCGGGTGCGACGTGCTGGTGACGGGCGGCGGCGTGCAGAGCAACCACGTCCGGATGACCGCGGCCGCGGCGAACCGGATCGGCATGGACTGCCACGTCGTGCTCGCGGTGTCGGCGCGCGAGCACGACGGTCCACCACCCGGCGGCAACCTGCTGCTCGACCAGATCCTGGGCGTGGAGATCGACGTCCTCCACGGAGGCGGGTACTACGACATCGAGGCCGGGATCACCGCCCTCGCGGGCCGGCTCGCCGCCACCGGACGCCGGCCGTACGCGATCCCGGTCGGCGGCGCATCGATCACCGGCGTCACCGCGTACGCCGACGCCGCCGACGAGCTGCGCGAGCAGATGGGCACCGAACCTCCCGACTGGGTCGTCGTCGCTGATGGCTCCGGCGGGACGCACGCCGGCCTCGTTGCGGGCCTCGGCGACGCGACGAGGGTCCTGGGAATCGACGTCGGAACGCGACCCGATCTCGAGGAGGTCGTCCCGGTGTTGGCCGCCGAGGCCGCGCAGCGAAGCGGGCGCCACGTGCCGGCGGCCACCGTCCACCTCGACCGAGAGCACTTCGGGACGGGGTACGGCGCTCCGACCGAGACCGGCCACGAGGCGATCCTCCTCGCCGCGCGGTGCGAAGGGCTGATCCTCGACCCCGTGTACACCGGGAAGGCCATGGCCGGGCTCGTCCACGCCGTGCGCACCGGCCGGATCGGATCCGACGAGACCGTGGTCTTCTGGCACACGGGCGGGGCGCCGGCGTTGTTCGCGTCTCGCTATGCCGACGACTTCTCGTCTCCGGTCTGAGGAAGGCCCGGGGCCGGCCGCCACCACGGAGCCGGGCGCGAACCGGGCCCGCCGAAGCGGGCCCGGGGCTCACGGCTGGACGGCGTCGGTGTCAGGCGTCCCGCAGCTTCTGCGCGGCGGCGAACCCGATCGCCACCAGCGCCAGCAGCACCAGCAGCACCAGCAACTTCTTCATGATCACTCCCGGCTCTGCGACAAGTGGTGGACGTCCGAAGCGTACCGTACGACCCTGTGACCGTCGCCAGCCCGCCCGTCCGCGCGCACTACACCGAACGGCTCCGTCCGACGAGGCGGGGGTGGCTGTGGCTGCCCGTGATCCTCGCCATCACCGGCCTGGCCATCGCTCCGATCGTCGTGCCCATCGCGCTGCTCGCGTGGCTCGTCAACCTCGTGCGCTTCTGGCGCGTCGTGGTCACCGTCGACGACCACACCGTCCGGGTCGGTCGACGGTCGGCGCCGCTCGGCGCGCTCGACCTCACGACACTCGGACGCGCCCAGAACACGTGGCCCTGGCGCGTCTTCAGCCGCCGCTGGCTCGGCGCCAACCCGATCTGGACCCGCGACTCGGTCGGGATCCGGGGGTTCCACGAAGGGCGGCCGCTGTGGGTCTCGGTCGGGACCGACCATCGCGAGGCGCTCGTCGCTGCGCTGGTCGACCACATCCCGTCGGCGCGCGAGCGGCTGCCGACTGCGGCGCCGGTCACCGGAGGATGGCATGCCGACCCGTGGGATCCGGCCCGCCTGCGGTGGTGGGACGGCACGCGGTGGACGGGATGGACCTGGCCTCCGCAGGAGCCTGACGGGTCCGACGGGCGCGGAGGCGATCGATGATCCCCATCTCGGACGAGAACCCTGTCACGCGCCGGCCCTGGGTCACGCTCCTCCTCATCGCCATGTGCATCGTCGTGTACTTCGCGGTGCAACCCACTGGCGCGCCATCCCTGCGCTGGGAAGGCTTCGTCGAGCGCATCGACCAGGAGGACCTGCGGTTCGTCGTCGAGAACGCGGCGATCCCGTGCGAGCTGTTGCGTCTCCGGCCACTCACCGAACGTGAGTACCGCGCGACCTTCGTGGACGGCGACGGCAGCGCGTGCTCGGAGCGCGACGGTCCGAAGTATTCCCCCGGCAAGTCGGTCGTGCTCGCACTGTTCCTCACCATGTTCCTGCACGGCAGCATCCCGCACCTGTTCGGCAACATGCTGTTCCTGTGGGTGTTCGGCAACAACGTCGAGGAGCGACGGGGCTGGTGGCGGTACCTCCTCCTCTACCTCGCGGGCGGGCTCGCCGCGACCGCCGCGCACGTCGCGATCGACCCCTCGTCGACCGTGCCGATCATCGGCGCATCCGGCGCGATCGCGGCGGTGATGGGCGCCTACCTGATCTGCTGGCCGACGGCGCGCATCAAGACCGTGGTGTTCCTCGGGCCGATCCTCCTGCGCAAGGTCGAGGCCATCTGGCTGCTCCTGGTCTGGATCGGCCAGCAGTTCTTCCTCGTGAGCGGCGACTCCGGGATCGCGTGGGCAGCCCACGTCGGCGGGTTCGCGTTCGGGGTCGTGGTGGGACTCTGGTGGCGCCGCCAGGACCGCCGCGCCGCGCAGTCGCTCCCCGCGCCGGTCGCCGCTCCAGCGTGACGCGGGTACCGTGACCCGCCGTGGCGAAGAAGCGGCTCCCTCTCGCGGTCTACGAAGCCGAGCTCGCGCGTTTGCAGGTCGAGCTCGTGAAGATGCAGGAGTGGGTACGCGCCACCGGTGCGCGGGTCGCCGTGCTGTTCGAGGGCCGTGACGCGGCCGGCAAGGGCGGCACGATCACCCGGATCATGCAGTACCTCAACCCGCGCGTCGTGCGCGTCGCCGCGCTCCCTGCACCGACGGAGCGGGAGCGGTCCCAGTGGTACTTCCAGCGGTACGTGGCCCACCTCCCCGCGGCGGGTGAGGTCGTGCTCTTCGACCGCTCCTGGTACAACCGGGCCGGCGTCGAGCACGTGATGGGGTTCTGCACCGACGAGGAGTACGCGCGGTTCCTCCGACAGTGCCCCGAGTTCGAGCGCATGCTCATCGACGACGGCATCGTGCTCGTGAAGTACTGGTTCTCCGTGAGCGACGACGAACAGGAGCGTCGGTTCCAGTCGCGGATCACGAATCCGCTCAAGCGCTGGAAGCTCAGCCCCATGGACCTCGAGTCCCGCAACCGCTGGGTCGAGTACTCCCGGGCGAAGGACACGATGTTCGTGCACACGGACTTGGCCAACTCGCGGTGGAACGTCGTCGACGCGGACGACAAGCGGCGGGCGCGCATCAACTGCATCGCGCACTTGCTCTCGACCGTCCCCTACACCGACGTCCTGGAGCCCCACTTGGAGCTCTCGCCACGCCAGGGGGACCAGGGCTACGTCCGGCCGTCCCAGGACACCAACCACTACGTCCCGGACCGCGCGGCGAGCCTGGTCGCCGACGGGCCAGCGCGCTGAACCAGGCCGCGCTCGAGCCGGCCACGGAGGTGCCAGATCGCGGAGGTGCCAGATCGCGGAGGTGGCAGGAATCGAACCCACCGGACGGGGTTCGCCCGTCCCACTCGTTTTGAAGACGAGGGGGGCCACCAGACCCCGTTCACCTCCGGGGCGAGTCTGGCACCCCTGAAGCGGTCAGACCGCGAGCCGGTCAGACCGCGAGCCGGTCAGACCGCGAGGAGGTCGCGGGCGCCAGTGTCGGCGGACGGGTGCCGGAGCTTGCTCATCGCGCGGGCCTCGATCTGGCGGATGCGCTCGCGCGTGAGGTTGAAGTACTCGCCGACCTCCTCGAGCGTCCGCGGCTCGCCGCGGTCGAGCCCGAAGCGCAGGGCCAGGATCTGGCGCTCCCGCTCGTCGAGGGGAGTGAGCAGCTTCTCGATCTCTTCGGGGAGGAGCGCGGTGGCCGC
The DNA here is from genome assembly GCA_046484625.1 of Acidimicrobiia bacterium. Taxonomy (GTDB): domain Bacteria; phylum Actinomycetota; class Acidimicrobiia; order IMCC26256; family PALSA-555; genus DASUAO01. The sequence goes on along the minus strand of JAWOIO010000150.1, from coordinate 3,295 downwards.
CACCTCGAACGGGGACTCTGCCGACCGGTCCTCGACGATGTCGCCGAGCTCCGCGTCGCCGTCCTCGCGCAGGGGCTCCGACAGCGACAGCGGCTCCGCAGCGAAGCGCAGCGCTTCGGTCACCTTGTCCTCGGGCATCTCGACCTCGGCCGCAAGCTCGGCGAGCGTGGCCGGACGGCCGAGCTTGAGCTCCAGCCGGGAGCGGGCCTTCTGGAGCCGAGCGAGCGTGTCACCGGCGTGGACCGGGAGCCGGATCGTGCGGCCAGTGTTGGCGATCCCACGCGTGATGGCCTGACGGATCCACCACGTCGCGTAGGTGGAGAACTTGAAGCCCTTGCGCCAGTCGAACTTCTCGACGGCGTGCATGAGCCCGAGGTTGCCCTCCTGGATCAGGTCGAGGAGCGGGAGACCCGACGCCTGGTACTTCTTCGCGATCGACACGACCAGCCGCAGGTTCGACTGGACGAAGGTCCGCTGGGCCTGATCACCCTGGCGGCCGGTTCGCTTGAGCTCGCGCTTCTTCGCCGGCGTGAGCTTCTTGGCCGGGGTGTTCTCGAACTCCTCGCGCGCCGCGTTCCCGGCTTCGATCGCCTGGGCGAGGCGGACCTCGTCGTCCTTCGTGAGCAGGGGGTACTGCCCGATGTCCGTGAGGTAGAGCCGGACGAGATCTTCCTCATCCCGCTCGACGCGCTCCTTCGCCACGGGGGCAAGCCTTTCGCGAGTCCGATGCCTTGCCTTCCCGAGAGCCTGCTCGGGAAGGTGCTGCTGTGGAGCAATGGTGCAGTGGGGCGGCTGTGCTGTGGAAAACCTTGGGCGTGGGCCTTCTGTTCCCTACATCTTGTGGATTCGCCCCCCGTACCATATGGGTGCCGTCAAGCGGGGGACTCCGCCCTCGGGGCCATCGACGGTACCGGGCCACCCGGTCGGCCGGTCCCTCGCGTTCACGGTGCGAACGCTGCGAGCCGCTCCCGATCGCTGCGGTCCGCGGCCAGCACCGCAGAGACGACCCGGATCCCCGGCCCGTCCCGCACCGGCGATGCGTCCCCCAGCCACGACTCCAGTGAGCCGAGATGCCCCGAGAGCGCGGGGCCGACGACGACCGAGAGCCCCGCTTCGGGCGTGGGCGCCCTCGTGACGGCGTCCCAGAGGTCGTCCTCGCCCGGCGGAGGCGACACCAGCTCGGCCGGCTCGTGATCCCTGGTATCCGGGAGCAGGGCCGAGAGTTGGAGCGCGTGCGCGGCGTGATGGCGAGCCACCGTCGCCAGCTCGAGCGCCAGCGCAACGTCGCTCGCGGCGCGGACCCAGCCGCCCAGCACCTCGAACAGGCGCTGCTCCACCCAGACAGTCGTGCCGAGGCGGCGGGCGGACTCGAGGAGCGTCATCCCGGGCACGGGTCCGACGATAGGTCCTGGGCGCGCCGTCAACGCAGGTGGGCCTCGAGCTCGTCCTCGGCGTGGACGTTGTCGGCGTCGGCCGCGCGGCGCCCGGGACCGAACTCCGTGAGGCCGATCCCGGCGAGGATCAGGGCCGCCCCGCCGACCGCCACGAGGCCGAGTCGTTCGCCGTCGACATATCCCGCCATCGCGGCGAACACCGGCTCCGAGAGGAGGATGAGCGCCGCCCGACTCGGTGCGATCCGGCGCTGACCGTAGAGCTGGAGCGAGAGCGCGACCGCCGAGCAGGCGATCCCGGTGAACGCGGCCGCGAAGAGCGCGAGCGTCGTGAGGTCGCCGGTCCCCTGCACCCCCGTCGCCGGGAGCGCCAGCGTCGCCACCACCGCCATCTGGACCGTGGTGAACGGGATGGGGTGCAGGCGGTTCGCGTACCCGCCCTGGTACACGATCCACGTGGCGAAGATCGCCGCGCAGGCGAGCGTCCACGCCTCGCCCTTCCCGAACGTGAGGTCGGCTCCCGTGAGCAGGAACAGCCCGCCGGTGGCGATCACGATGCCGCCGATCACCCAACGCGACGGCAGGTGGCGACGCACGGCAGCCTCGATGATGGGGGTGAAGCACACGTAGAGTCCCGTGATGAAGGCCGACGTCGACGGCGACGTGTACTGGAGTCCCACCGTCTGGGTCGCGTAGCCGCCGAACAGCAGGACCCCCGCGAGCGCGCCGGCGCGGACCAGCATCCGTCGGGGCTCGCCCTGCGAGCGGGTGATCGCGACTGCGAACGGCGCGAGGACGAGCACGGCGATCCCGAACCGCAGCGCCAGGTACCCGAACGGCGTGACGTCCTCGAGCGCGTTGCGCACGAGCGGGAAGGTGACGCCGAAGAAGAAGGCGGCAACGACCAACGCGCCTTCGGCGCGGTAGCGCTTCACGTGGCCGACGATCAGCCGGGCCAGCGGTTGGTGATCGGGAGCCGACGGTCCTTGCCGAAGGCCTTCGGTGACACCCGCACGCCGGGAGGTGCCTGTCGCCGCTTGTACTCGTTGCGATCGATGAGCGCGGCGACTCGACGGACGGTCTCCGGGTCGTGGCCCTCGGCCTCGAGGTCGGCAATCGACTTGTCGTCCTCCACGTAGCCCTCGATGATCGGGTCGAGGACCTCGTACGCGGGGAGGGAGTCGATGTCGAGCTGGTCGGGGCGCAGCTCGGCGCTCGGTGGCTTGTCGAGGATCGACGTCGGGATCAGGGTCCGTCCGGCTCGGGTGTTGCGGTCACGGCAGAGGGCATAGACGAGGAGCTTCGGGACGTCCTTGACGACCGCGTACCCGCCGGCCATGTCGCCGTAGAGCGTGGCGTACCCGACGGCCATCTCGCTCTTGTTCCCCGTGGTGAGGACGAGCCACCCCAGCTTGTTCGAGAGCGTCATCAGGATCGTGCCCCGCACGCGCGCCTGTACGTTCTCCTCGGCCAGGCCGGGCTCCAGCCCCGCGAACGGCTCGGCGAGCATCTCGAGGAACGCCTGGTGCGCCGGCTCGATGGGGATCGTGAGCGTCCGGATCCCGAGGTTCGCCGCGAGCGCCGCGGAGTCGGCGACGCTCCCCTCACTGGAGAACCGCGACGGCATCATGACGCCCACGACGTTCTCCGGCCCGAGCGCGTCGGTCGCGATCGCGGCAACCAACGCCGAGTCGATCCCACCCGAGAGCCCGATGACGGTCTCCGTGAAGCCGTTCTTGCGGACGTAGTCGCGCGTCCCCACGACCAACGCTTCGTACACCTCGTGGTCGGCGTCGAGCGCGCTCGCGACGACGGGTGTGGCCGTGCCGTCGTGCACTCACACTGCCATCTGGATCGCCTCGATCTGGAACCCTTCAACGGCGATCTTGCTAACGCGTTGAACC
>JAWOIO010000106.1:0-3640 GCA_046484625.1 Acidimicrobiia bacterium | reverse complement strand
CTTCCTGCAACACTTCCTGGCGCACCTGGGCACCGTAACGCTGGCGCACCACCGTGAGCGGCACCTTGCCCGGGCGGAAGCCATTGAGGCGCACCTGGCGGCGGAGCTCGTCGAGACGCCAGTGCTTGAGCTGCGCCGCTTCTCGATCCGCGCCCCGAGATCCGCCGGGTGGCCAACATCGTGATCGCAGCCGACCGTGGTCTTTGTGGCGGGTACAACTCGTCGGTGATCCGCGCCGCCGAGGGCGCGATGCGCGAACACGCCGTGCACGGGCGCGACTACGCGCTGATCACCGTCGGCCGGAAGGCCGAGGGCTACTTCCGCTACCGCGCCTTCCGGATCGACGAGGCGTTCTCGGGCTTCTCCGACCAGCCCACCTACGAGGACGCGCGAGCGATCGCGCACGCGGTCGAGCGCCCGTTCCTCTCGGGCGACTACGACCTCGTCGAGCTGATCTACACGCGCTTCGTGACGGCCGGCAACCAGGAGGTCGTCGTCCGCCCGTTGATGCCGCTCGACACCGAGACCCTCGCCGGCGGCGACGCTCGTCCGGAGGCGCTGCCGGACGGCTCTGCGGCCCCGACGTACGAGTTCGAGCCGTCGCCCGACGCGATCCTCGAACGTCTGCTCCCGCGGTACGCCGAGGCCCGCGTCTACGCCGCCCTGCTCAACGCGGCCGCGTCGGAGCACGCGGCCCGACAGCGCGCGATGAAGGCCGCGACCGACAACGCCGACGACCTCATCACCAGCCTCGCCCGGGTCATGAACCGCGCCCGCCAGGACTCCATCACCTCCGAGATCATGGAGATCGCGGGCGGTGCCGAGGCGCTCAAGGGCGCCGGGAACGTCGAACACGAGCGCTACGACTTCGCGTCGGCTACAGCCGACGGCTGATCGCAACCCCCAACGTGCACGCGCACACCAGGAGCAACCGATGACCATCACCGCAGAGCCCGGCGCCCCGACCGATGGCGCCCTCAGGGACGGTCGCGTCGTGGCGATCGCCGGACCCGTCGTCGACGTCGAGTTCCCGCCCGACGCCCTGCCCGAGATCAACACCGCCATCGAGATGGACATCGAGCTCGAGGGCGAGACCATCACGGTCGTCGCTGAGGTCGCCCAGCAGATCGGTGAGGGCCGGTGCCGGGTGATCTGCATGAAGCCGACCGACGGGCTCAAGCGCGGCACCGTCGTCCGCAACACCGGGTCGGGCATCAAGATGCCGGTCGGCGACGGCGTGCTCGGTCATGTGTTCAACGTCATCGGTGAGCCGCTCGACACGACGGTCGACCAGCTCACGGACATCGACGACCACTGGGAGATCCACCGCCCGGCACCCGCGTTCGACCAGCTCGAGCCGCGGGCGCAGATGTTCGAGACCGGCATCAAGGTGATCGACCTGCTCGAGCCCTACGTGCAGGGCGGCAAGATCGGCCTGTTCGGTGGAGCGGGCGTGGGAAAGACCGTGCTCATCCAGGAGATGATCCAGCGGGTCGCCACCCAGCACGGTGGTGTCTCGGTGTTCGCCGGAGTCGGTGAGCGCACCCGTGAGGGCACGGACCTCTGGCTCGAGATGACCGAGTCCGGTGTCATCGAGAAGACGGCGCTGGTCTATGGCCAGATGGACGAGCCGCCCGGCGTGCGCCTCCGCGTTGCGCTTTCGGCGCTCACGGTCGCGGAGTACTTCCGCGACGTGAAGAACCAGGACGTGCTCCTCTTCGTCGACAACATCTTCCGCTTCGTCCAGGCCGGCTCCGAGGTCTCGACGCTGCTCGGCCGGATGCCGTCGGCGGTGGGCTACCAGCCGACGCTCGCCGACGAGATGGGCGAGCTCCAGGAGCGCATCACCTCGACGAAGGGGCACTCGATCACGTCGCTGCAGGCGGTCTACGTGCCGGCCGACGACTACACCGACCCGGCTCCGTTCACGACGTTCACGCACCTCGACGCCACCACCGAGCTGTCGCGGCAGATCGCGGCGCTCGGGATCTACCCGGCCGTCGACCCGCTGGCATCGACGTCGAACATCCTGGCGCCCGAGGTGGTCGGCGATCGTCACTACCAGGTCGCCCGAAAGGTGCAGGAGATCCTGCAGCGCTACAAGGAGCTCCAGGACATCATCGCGATCCTCGGTCTCGACGAGCTGTCCGAAGAGGACAAGGTCATCGTGTCCCGGGCCCGCAAGATCCAGAAGTTCCTGTCCCAGCCGTTCTTCGTCGGCGAGGTGTTCACCGGTCTGCCCGGGATCTTCGTTCCTGTCGATGAGACCGTCGACAGCTTCGAGGCGGTCGCCAACGGCGAGCTCGACGAGGTGCCGGAGCAGGCGTTCTTCAACGTCGGCGGCGTCGAGAGCGTCCTCGCCAAGGCCAAGACGCTCGAGTCATGACGCGCCCCGGCATGCGGGGAGCGAACCCGTGCTGCCCGAGCGAACGGCCGCGGGTCGGGTATCCCGGCCCGCAGGGAGCGAACACATGTTGAAGGTCGAGGTGGTGTCGCCCGAGAAGGTGCTCTACTCGGGCGAGGGGGAGATGGTCGTGTGCCGCACCGCGGAGGGCGACATCGCCTTCTTGCCCGGCCACGCCCCCCTTCTCGGCGCGCTCGGCGTCGCCAAGGTGCGGGTGATCCTGCCCGACGGTGAGCAGGCCGTCGCCGTGCATGCCGGATTCGTCGAGGTGAGCAACAACCGGGTGGTCGTCCTCTCGGACGTCGCCGAGCTCCCCGAGCAGATCGACGTCGCTCGGGCACGGGCCGCGAAGGAACGCGCCGAGAGGACGCTCGCGACCGATCCTGACGATGTCGAGGCGTCCGACGCGCTCCAGCGCGCCGAGCTGCGCCTCGATCTTGCGGGAGTCGGCTCCTCGGCCTGAGCGTCGCTCACCGAGTCCGACCGGCGTCGCTCAGCGTGGCGGCGAGTCGTACACGATCCGCGCCGCCCCGATGAGCGAGATCGCCCCGCCTCGGTCACGCGCGTCGGTGGCGACGAGGAAGACGCGACCGTCGGTTTCGTAGATGTCGGCCGCCGTCAGGTCCCTCCGGTGCATGCGCTCGAGCACCAGGTTCCGGGCTGTCACCGACGCGCCAGGGATGGTGAACGTCGTGGTCCCCTCCCGGTCCTCGACGGCGGGTACGGCGACGCCCTCCTCGATGCGGGTCCAGCCGCCCGGCCCCGGCGGGACCTCGATCGGTGGTGCGACGCGTGAGGCCGCGACGCTCCAGCGGCTGAGTCCGACCGCGCGCCCGTCGCGCACGGTCAGGATCGCGTCGGCGCCGGTCGAGGTCGCCAGCCGTGAGTACTCCACGACCTCGCGCAGCAGGAGGAGGTCGACCGTCACCGCTGCCGAGCGCCGATGCCGTGCGGGGGTGGCGCCATGCACTGCGACGGTCTCGAACCAACCCTGCTCGGGATCGTGCGTGGTGAGCGCGACGAGATCGCCGTCGATCGCCACCCGGGTCGAGAGCGGACCCTCGAGTCGGGTGAGTCGGTCGAGCGCGCGGTGCAGGGCGTCGGGTGCGAGGCGCACCCGCGCCGCGATCGGCGTGCGCAGGCGCACGCGCAGCGGGGAGTGACGGACCACCTTCTGGCGCGGCGTCCCCGGCGGTGGCGGCATGGACCGGGAGCCTAGACGGCGGGTCTCCGGGC
>JAWOIO010000014.1:0-4189 GCA_046484625.1 Acidimicrobiia bacterium | reverse complement strand
CGGATCCCGACGGTAACACGTGGGTGCTCCAGGAGGTCGGCTGGAGTGACGCCGACGCCGAGGCGGCGCCGGAGAGCTAGCGAGCGCGGTGCGCGGGGCCGCGCACCGCGGGACGCCGCGTGCCCGGTGGTGTCCGGCGACGGGTGACGACGCCGTGCACGGCGATCACGACGACCGTGAGCGTCGCAGCGACGGCGAGCGCGAGCAGCGCGCCCGTCACGTTCTCGAGCAGGCCCGGGTCGACGATCATCACGCCCGCGAGCACCAGCATGAGCATCCCCCCGGCGAGCTTGAGCACGCGGCCGTGGCGCTCCTCCAGGCGCCCGATGCGCATGGCCGCGATCGCGACGGCGAGGATCGCGATCTCGTCCAGCAGAAAGATCAGCAGGTAGACGGCGAGCAGGAATGCGTACTCGGCGTTCGCGACGCCGCGCTCGGCGAGGAGGTTCGTCCAGAGGACGGGGAAGCCGACGGTGCAGGGGAGCTCGAGGAGCGAGACGCCCGCAGCGAGCACGACGGTTGCACCGGCGACGACGGGCAGGCTGCGGTCCTCGAACGCGACCGAACGCGCCTCGCGCGCGATGCGCGGCTTGTAGCGATCCGGGATCGTGAGCGAGACGCCCCCACCGAACCACACGTAGTCCTTGATGTTGATCGCAGCGAAGGCGAGGGCGAACACGACGACCGCCGCCCGGATCCACCACTGGTAGTCGACCACCGTCAGCGCGCCGAAGAGGCCGACGAGGAACAGCCCGTAGACCGCCGCGACCGTGACGACATACGTGCCGCCGATGACTGAGAGCCGGGCGCGGGAGCCGGTGCGCAAGATCATCGCGATCAGAACCGTGAGGACCCAGAGGGAGCACGGGTTGAAGCCGTCCGCGAACGCGATCAGCGCAGTCGCCCACACGAGCGAGTCGCGGCCGACGTCGTGCGAGCCGAGGAGCGGCAGCGTGACGACGGTTCCTCCTGTGTCGGGGCGCTCCTCGTCAGGCACGGTCGGCGGCGCATCGCCTCTGATTGCCGCTCCGGCGACGTCGGGGCACGCACGCTCCCGGCACTTCTCGACGACGGTCGCGACGCCGGTGCGGTTGGCGGGGCTGTCTCCGATCCAGGCGCCGCCTCCGACGAAGACGGCGGGAACGCCGCCGGCGTCGACTCCGTGCGCCTCCGCCACGCGGGTGAAGAGGTCGCGATTCGACGCGGAGTACCAGACCTCGTAGTCGTCGAGCTCCACGCCGACGTCTGCGGCGAGCTGCTCGAGGAACGGTCGGAGCGCCGCGCAGTGGGGGCAGCCGTCGCCCCAGAAGTAGTAGATGGTGACGTCGCCTGGCTCGCTCGCCGCGGGGGCCTGCGCCTCCGCCGGAATCGCGAGCACCGCCGCGAGGAGCGCGGCGGCTGCGAGGGCCCGAACGGCGCCTGCCGCCATGTCGCCTTCACTGTCGGCCGCACGCCACGCATGCGCATCCGGTGCGCCCGGGATCGGGCCTCAGGGAATCACCGGATGCCTCGATTGGATCAGTCGGGGAGAAGCGGCATGACGACGCCGGGATCGCGGCCGACGAGAACGGCACGAGTCACCGCCTCGGCGCCGTAGCGCTCGCGCACCTCGTCGAGGGCGACGTCGAGCGCGGAGAGCGGGCTCTCGTCGAACGAGAGCGAGAGCTGGACGCGCTCGGAGCCCTCGAGGCTCGTGAGCGAGAGGCCGAGCAGCGTGATCCCGCGTGTCTCGATCAGCGGCCTCGCTCCGGCCAGGAGAGCCCGGCCGGCTGCGAGCACGTCGGCCGTGCGATCGGTCGCGCGGGGCATCGTCAGCGAGCGGGTCGCCCGCGTGAAGTCGTCGAAGCGCAGGCGGAGGGTCACGGTGCGGCAGAGGCGGCGTCCCCGCCGCAGCCGTCTCGTGACCCGGTCGATGATCGCGACGAGGGTTGCGTCGATCTCCTCGTGCGACCTCGGGCGGCGCCCGAGCGCGCGTTGACTGCCGATCGAGCTGCGCCTTCGCCCGGTTCGGACGCGTCGCGGGTCGCGGTTGTGCGCGAGCGCGTGGAGATGGCGGCCGGCGGCTCGCCCGAGCAGCACCACCAGGAGCTCCTCATCGAGGCGGGCGACCTGCCCGACCGTCCGAAGCCCGCGCGCGTGGAGCTTCCCGGCGGTGACCTTGCCGACTCCCCACAGCCGCTCGACGGGCAGTGGGTGCAGGAACTCGAGCTCGCGGTCGGGCTCCACGACGAGCAGGCCGTCGGGCTTCGCGACGGCGCTCGCCACCTTGGCGAGGAACTTCGTCCTCGCGACGCCGACCGTGATGGGCAGGCCGACCTCGTCGAGCACGCGCTCGCGCAGCCTGCTTGCGATCTCTGCCGGAGGCCCCGCGAGCCGCTCGAGACCACGCACGTCGAGGAACGCCTCGTCGATCGACAGCCCCTCGACGAGCGGCGTGGTGTCCTCGAAGACCCGGAACACGGCCGTGCTCGCCTCGGAGTACGCCGACATTCGCGGCGGGACGACGATCGCGTCGGGGCACAGGCGGACGGCCTGGCGTCCTCCCATCGCCGTCTGCACGCCGCACGCCTTCGCCTCGTAGCTCGCGGCGAGCACGACGCCGCCGCCGACGATGACCGGACGGCCGCGGAGCCGCCGATCGTCCCGCTGCTCGACGGAGGCGAAGAACGAGTCGAGGTCGGCGTGAAGGATCGTCGCGCGCTCCGACACGAACACATGTTCGCACATGAAAGAGAGAAGGAACGCTCTACCATCGGCGACATGGCCACCGACGTCTCGACGAGCGTCGAGATCGACCGACCTCGTGCCGAGGTCGCCGCGTTCGCCGCCGACCCGGACAATGCGACGCGCTGGAACGCGAACATCGAGGCCGTCGAGTGGAGCACGCCCAGGCCGCTGCGGGTCGGATCGCAGCTCGCGTTCGTCGCCCGCTTCCTGGGGCGCCGACTCGCCTACACGTATGAGATCCGCGAGCACCACCCGGGAGAGCGGCTGGTGATGAGCACGTCCGAGGGCCCATTCCCCATGGAGACCACCTACATCTGGGAGGACACTCCGACCGGCGGGACGAGGATGACGCTACGGGATCGCGGGCCGCCCGCGGGGTTTGCGCGGATCGCAGCCCCGGTCATGGCTGCCGCCGTTCGGCGGGCGAACGTCAAGGACCTCAGGGCCCTCAAGCAGATCCTCGAGCGGTCCGGCAGCTGACTTCGCGGCGGGTGCCTACGTGTGCGCGACGAGCACCACGAACTCGTCGTCGCGTGTCGCTTCGCGCTCCTCGTGCTCCCCGTGCACGGTGACGTCGGCGAACCCGGCGAGCTCGAGCATGAGCAGGAGCTCGTTGAGGAAGTAGAGGCCGATGTCGAGGCGGTGGTCCTCCTCGGCCTCGAGCTCACCGTCGCGCCAGCGCTCGGCGTGCATCTCGAGGACGACGTGCTGGCGGAGCGGGTCGAGCTCGAGGATCCGGTGTCGCAGCGCGTACTCGGCGCCGTTCGCGGCCGGTCGTCGCTCGCGTGTCGGCTGCCTCGCTTCGGGCAACGCGGAGCGCTCGTCCTTCAACCAGTAGCGCCATTGCTTCGGGTCGGCGTAGGGGAGCTCCGTGTCCAGCAGGAGCGTTCCGCCGGGTTCGAGATGGTCGTGGAGGCGGCGAAGAGCCTCCCGGTCGCGCGCGCGGTCGCTCCCGAGCCCGAAGGAGCCGCAGACGTAGATCGTCCGGTACCGGCGAGGGAGGCCGAGCTCGTGCATCGCCTGCACGTACAGGTTCGGGGACAGCCCCTCTCGCTCCGCCTTCGCGCGGCACACCGCGATCATGTCTGCGGACACGTCGCAGCCGTCGACGTCGAGCCCGGCGCGGAGGAAGGGCACGAGCAGCCGTCCGGCGCCGCAGCCGACGTCGAGCGCGGGCTGCCCGCTCTCGACGAAGCGCTGGAAGTAGGGGATCTCGTGCGGGCGGAAGTCGTCGTTGAACTCCGACCACCACTCGGCGACCAGGCCGTGGTGCCAGGTCTGGGGGCCGTCCACCACCTCAGGGGAGCCAGCCGTCGCGGTATGCCGTGGCCGTGCGCCGCGGCACCTTCGCATACGCGATCTCCGCGTTGTTCGTCTCCTCCTCGACACCTGCCCCGTGCCGCAACGCGACCTCGTCGACCGGGTACGCACCCCAGCCCGGGCCGTCCTGGTGCTCGCGCGC
>JAWOIO010000012.1:0-2506 GCA_046484625.1 Acidimicrobiia bacterium | reverse complement strand
CGTCACGCCGGCGTGATCCCTCTCCGATCACGGATCGTCTGTGGCATTGCTGCAACCGGGGAGGACGATCGGGGGCACGTTGGCGGTACCGACCGGCTCCAGCGCGAACTGACCAGTAGCGAACATGACGGCGGCGGCCGGTGCAGCGAACGAGGTACCCCAGTACCCCTCGAGCAGCTCGTCCGACGCATCGCCGCGCCAAGTGGGCGCTTGGAACCATGCCCCGACCGCACGCACGGCAGGATACAGGCTGAGCCCCGGGACCGTACCGGCGTTCGAGAACGCGGCGATTCCCGCAACATTCGCGGTGCAAGCTTCGACGCCCACGATGCCGGGCCAGCCGGCGGGCGGCATGGGGAAGGGCAGCCCCGCATTGCCGGCGGCTGCTAGGTATCTGACGTCGCCGTCGGTCTCGAATTCCATCTCGAACGAGCGCGTCGCTCGGCTGTTCATCTCGGCGAACGCGGCCAACGTGCCGAATCCGGCTACCCATTCGAGGTCGCTCTCATCGCAGTTGACCCCCTTCAAGGCATCGTGATCCCTGAAGATCCGGCACATGTTTCGCACGAGTTCCTCCGTGTCGGGACCCGACATCAGCGCGTGCAGGTAGTGGGCCAGGGTCTGGTCACGTGTGTCGCCAGCCATGGCGGGCAGCGATGCGTAGGCGTCGCTGACGGCGCAGTCGACTAAGCCCCAACTTAGGATCACGACGGCGCTATTCACCCCTCGGCTGCCCAGCAAGGCGTCGTCGATGGTTCGTACATCGTCGAACTCGATGTCGAGAAGGTGGACCCGCCGAGTTTCACTGGCGCCGTCGTCCGAGCGAAGCGAGAGTGTGAGAACCAGCCCTCGGTCCGCCGTGTTTACGGCCTTGATGACGGATGGTTGCTCTCCGTCTGAGCCGATGTGCGCCAGAGCGTGGAAAGCAACGAGATGGCCGTGGGCCACGGCGGGGTACGGCTCGCCGAAGAAGACGGACCACAGGTCGTCAACGCCAGCCGGACCGAGGCTAAGTGCCCTTGGCTGCAGCAGGCGTTCAGAGAGTGAGCGTTCCAGCGCCACGATGTGAAACTCGTCGATGATGATGATGTCCCTGTTGGGCACGAAGCCTAGAGGGAGGTCTGTGAGACGCATGACCGAGCCTCGCTCGAAGTCATGCGAGGACATCGTCGCCACCATGTTGCCCCCGCCATCCCAGCGTGGGTTCCCGCCGGAACCGACGGGGTACGCACAGACGGGCGAGTCGGTTGCCGTACCAGAGTCTTCTATGGCGACATCGAGCTCACGGTACACGGCGTCCCGCAAACTCTCGGCGTGGCCTTCTTGATCAGCATCGCCGTTGGTGAAGTACGTCACCATCGCCGCGTAGATCTCAGCCGCCCAAGGCTGTCGCATGACGGGCCGCTTGTAATCGACCTCGACCTGCGCCACGGCTCGACCGGCCAATAGCGCGACCACCACTACCGCGAGACAAGCATAGCGTCGTACGTTCATAGGACTCGTCCTCCTTGGAATTCGCAAGCACACAGAGTCGATACCGTTGCAGTTCGCATCGCCCTCCTTTGGTACTGCCTTGGTCGTGAGGTCAGCGTGATGTCTTGGCCGTCCTCAGCTCATCCAACAGTTGCTCGACACTCTCACGGTTACTGGTGGCGCTCTGGTGCCCGTAGATTCTGGCGGCCTCGGCAGCGTGTTCAATGGCCACGTCTATCGCCCCTAGTGCCTGATGGGCGATCGCGAGGTCTTGGTGTGCGTGCGCCGCCCAGAGTTGCTGGCCACGGGCCTGGGCGACCTCCAAGGCGCGCTGGCGGTACGAGACCGACTCGGCGACGCCCCCGAGTTCGTCGTGAGACGCGCCCAGGTTGTACAAGGAGTAGAACAACAAGCTGGCCGCGCGGGCTCGGTCCCTCGCACCGTCCCGCAGCAGCCGCTCGGCGATCGCCACAGCGGCTTCGTTCAGGTCCCTTGCGCGAGCGTGATCGTTTCGCACGGCGGCCACGTACGCCGCGCGCTGCAACACCTCGCACCGCATCGCGTCGTCGTCGGCTGCCTCGGCGAGGGCGCGTGCAGTGGCAAGGTGCTCGTCCGCCAGGACCGGCGAACGGGCGTTCAGAGCCGCTCCGAGGATCGCGTGCAGCATCACCTGGCGCGCGATGTCGCCGGTGCGCTCCGCCAAACCGAGCGCGTGCCGGTAGATCCTCACGGTCTCGTCCATGTCGTTCAGCACCGAACGCACCGCGTTGGCCGCCTTGACCCAGAGACGCTCCGCTACGTCGGGGCGGTCGTCTGCTTCGGCCGCTCCCGCGACGCGCCTGGTCAGGTCGATCAGCCACGTACCTCCGCCACGAGCCTGGAGGTAGTCGGCGTCGACGACCAGCGCGTGCGTCATGGCGATCGCGCGTTCGGTCTCGTTCGCCTCGAGGGATGCGACGATGGCGTGGAAGATGTCGGGAAGGTCGGCACGAAGTCGATCCAGTACCTCGTTCGGTTCGTCGTTCAGGCGCTG
>JAWOIO010000024.1:0-18042 GCA_046484625.1 Acidimicrobiia bacterium | reverse complement strand
GTGCCCGACGAGCGGGACTTCGTCGGGCTCTGCCGGGAGGAGCGCGGACTCGTCCCGGTTCGCTGCGAGGCATGGGGCGACTTCGTGTTCGTGAGCCGCGACCCCGACGCGGTCCCGTTGCTCGAGTGGCTGGCGCCCATCCCAGAGCAGCTCCCCGAGCTGGTGCGCCAGCCGTGGCGCTGCATCGGCCGCACGGAGTCGATCGTCGCGTGCAACTGGAAGGTCACCGCGGAGGCGTTCCTCGAGGTGTACCACCTGCGCACGATCCACCCGAAGACCGTGAACCAGCTCCTCGACCACAAGGCGTCGACGATGGGGCTGCTGGCGAACGGGCACACGCGCATGGTCACCAAGCTGCGCGACGCGGTGATCCAACAGGGCGGCATCTCGCTCGGGCTGCCGACGTCACCCGAGATGGGCGAGATCTTCCGAACGACGAACACCGCGTACGGCGTGTTCCCGAACCTCATCACGCCGATCGACGTCGTGGGCTTCCCGTTGCTGGTGTTCTGGCCGATCGACATCGAGACGACCCGCATCGAGCTCGTATGGCTCGCCTGCGACTGGGGCGAGGGAGAGCGGCCCAAGGGATGGGACGCGCTCCTCGCCGGCTTCACCGCGGTCATGGAGGAGGACGAGCGCAACATGGCCCCGATCCAGCGCTCGATCGCGGCGGCGGCGCACGGTGGCGTGCCCCTCAACTACCAGGAGCGGCGCATCCAGCACTTCCACGCCTGGCTCGACCGACACATCGGCGTCGAGCGCATCCCCGAGGCCCTCCGGGTGCCCGACACGCTCGCCGCCCTGGTGGAGTCCTGACATGACGAGCAGCGCGACGACGGACCCCGACGCCGGCCCGGGCATGCGCGCGCCCCTCGAGGTCGGCATCTGCGTCGCCGACCTCGACCGGATGGTGTCCTTCTACGTCGACGGCGTCGGCTGCACCGAGCAGATGCGGATGCCGATCCCGACCATGGTCTCCGAGCCGACCGGGATGGGCCCGGACGGCTTCGCGATGGTCTGGCTCCAGACGCCCTGGGGTGAGCGCATCAAGCTCCTCGGTCCCGACGCGACCCCGGAGGCGCCTGCAGCACCCGCGCACCTCACCGAGCGCCGCGGGCTCGCGTACCTCTCGTTCTACGTCCCGGACCTCAGAGGCCTGGTGGACCGATTGACCGCGATGGGTGCGTCCACGGTGTCCGACGGCCCGATCGTCGACATGGGACCGCTCCACATCGCGTTCGTCGCCGACCCGGAGGGCAACGTGCTCGAGCTCATCGAGCACGACGACATCGCCTCGTATCGCCCCGACCTCGCCTAGGGCTGGAGCGCTCGTCGGGGCGGGATCCCTCGCACGGAGGACGCCGCCCCGCAGTTGTACGGAATTGATCGACCAGTTAGTTTCTCGGGTCGTCGGTCGGGCCACAGCGAGAGTAGGAGGTCGGGTGCCCACCAAGCAGCGCGCACAGGAGCCCGAGGTGGGGCCCGAGGTGCTCCTCGACCTGCATCGCCGCATGGTGCGCATCCGGCGCGTCGAGGAGGAAGCCGGCCGCCTCATGGAGGCGGGATCGGTGCCCGGCTTCTTGCACCTCTACGTCGGCCAGGAGGCCGTCGCCGCCGGGGTGATCGCACACCTGAGCGTCGACGACCAGATCACGAGCACGCATCGCGGCCACGGGCACCTCGTCGCCAAGGGTGGCGACCTCGGACGGATGTACGCCGAGCTGTTCGGCCGTGCGACGGGCTACTGCAAGGGCAAGGGCGGCAGCATGCACGTCTGCGACATCGCCCTCGGCATGCTCGGCGCCAACGGGATCGTCGGCGGCGGGATCCCCATCGCGGTGGGCGCGGGGTTCGCCGACTGGTACTGCGAGGAGGGCAACGTCTCCATCACGTTCTTCGGCGACGGGGCGAGCAACATCGGATCGTTCCACGAAGCGGCCAACATGGCGTCGGCGTTGCGGCTCCCGGTCGTGTTCGTCTGCGAGAACAACCTCTACGGCGAGTTCACCTCCCAGGAGCAGCATCAGGCGATCACCGACGTCGCCGCCCGTGCCGCGGCGTACGGCATGCCCGGCGAGGTCGTCGACGGGATGGACGCGGTCGCGGTCTGGCATGCCGCCGGCGCCGCGATCGCCCGGGCCCGTGCCGGCGAGGGGCCGTCCATGATCGAGGCCAACACCTACCGCTACTACGACCACCAGGGTGTCTCCGGGCTGCGGATCCGGTACCGCTCCGACGAGGAGGTGGAGGAGTGGAAGGCCCGTGACGCGATCGAGGCAATCGAGGCGCGCATGATCGCCGACGAGGTGAGCACGGCCAACGACCTCGCAGCCGTGCACGACGAGATCGACGCCGAGATCGCGGCGGCGATCGAGTTCGCCGAGCAGAGTCCGATGCCCGACGCGGCCGACCTGCTCACCGACGTCTACACCGTGGCGCCGTGAGCAGCGACGCGGGCGCCCCCCGCAAGCTCCCCTACCTCATGGCGGTCAACGAGGCGCTCGCCCAGTCGTTGCGCGCCGACCCGGACGTCTTCATCGCCGGTGAGGACATCGCGGGCTACGGCGGCGTCTTCGGGACCCACCGGGGCCTCCTCGACGAGTTCGGCCCCCGACGGGTGATCGACACGCCGATCTCGGAGGGCGCGATCATCGGCCTCGCCACCGGCGCGGCGGCGTGCGGCCTCCGCCCGGTCGTCGACCTCATGTTCATGGACTTCGTCGGGATCGCCATGGACCAGATCGCCAACCAGGCCGCCAAGCTGAAGTACATGTTCGGCGGCGAGGTGACGCTCCCGATGACCGTGACGACCTGGGCGGGGGCCGGTCTCTCCGCCGCCGCACAGCACAGCCAGAGCCTCGAGGCCTGGTTGTGTCACGTCCCCGGGTTGAAGGTCGCGATGCCCGCGAGCGCCTACGACGCCAAGGGGCTGTTGATCGCCGCGATCCGCGACGACAACCCCACGTTCGTCGTGGGGAACAAGCTCCTGCTCGGCATGACCGACGAGGTCCCCGAGGAGCCCTACGAGGTCCCCTTCGGCGTCGCGCGGACCGTGCGCGAGGGCGACACGATCACGATCGTGGCGCTCGGGCGGATGGTCGTCGAAGCAGTCAGCGCGGCAGAACGACTGGCCGCCGACGGCATCGAGGCGGCGGTCATCGACCCGAGAACCCTCAGCCCCCTCGACACCGACACGATCGTCGCGTCGGTCCGGTCCACGAACCGGGTGCTCGTGGTGCACGAGGCGGTGCGATTCGGAGGCTTCGGCGCCGAGATCGCAGCGCAGATCCAGGAGCACGCGTTCGACTACCTCGACGCGCCGGTCGCGCGGGTCGGAGCCCCGTTCGCGCCGGTGCCCTTCAGCCCGGCGTTGGAGCGCGAGTACGTGCCGGATGCCGCGCGCATCGAAGCTGCAGCCCGAGATCTGCTGGCGCGCCGACTCCCGGGGGCCTGAGGAGTGGCGACCGCCGTCGTGATGCCCAAGCTCGGGCTCACGATGCAGGAAGGCACCGTCGCCGCGTGGCTCGTCGCATCGGCGACGCCGGTCAGTACCGGGTGCGCGGTCCTGGCCATCTCGACCGACAAGATCGAGACCGAGATCGAGGTCGAAGCCGACGGGGTGCTCCACCACGCCGCACCCGAGGGTGCCGCGGTGGCCTGTGGCGAGGTGGTCGCCTGGTTGTGCGACCCCGACGAGGTCCCGCCGGAGACCCACGTCGGTGCTCCACCGTTCGCCACCGTCGAGGATGGCGCCGGGTCTGCTGGAGGATCGGCTCCGGAGGGTCCGGATCCAGTGACGCACGACGGAGCGCGGGTGTTCGCATCCCCCAACGCCCGTCGCGTCGCGGCCGACCTCGGCGTCGACGTGCAGAGCATCTCCGGGAGCGGACCCGGCGGGCGCATCGTGTCCGAGGATGTCGTCGCGTGCGCCGGTGCACCACGGGTCGCCGCGGTCATCTCACCGGTCGCACGGCGCCTCGCCGAACGGCTCGGGCTCGACCCGGCGACCATCGCGGGCACCGGCCCCGGCGGTCGGGTCATGCTCGACGACGTCATCGCCGTCGGGGGAACGGCGCCGGCAGCAGCGCACCCGGCGGTCGCGACCGCACCGACCGAGATCGTGCCGATGACCGGCATGCGCGGCGTCATCGCGGAGCGGATGCACGCGTCCCTCGCCGAGATGGCCCAGCTCACCATGACCGCCGACGCGACCGTCGACCGGCTCGTCAAGCTCCGCAAGGCCCTGCGCGAGGAATGGGGTGACGACGCTCCGGGCTACACCGAGTTCATCCTGGCCGCGGTCGCCCGAGCGCTCCGAGCCCATCCCCGCGTGAACGCGACGATCCGGGGCGACGAGATCCACGTGCTCTCCGGCGTGCACGTGGGCGTCGCGATCGCGGTCGACAACGGGCTCATGGTTCCCGTGCTGCGCGACACCGACCGCCTCTCGCTCATGGAGCTCACCGCCGAATCCCGGCGCCTGGCGACCGCAGCCCGAACCGGGAAGCTCTCGCTGGACGACCTCGAAGGCGGCACCTTCTCCGTGACCACCCTGGGCGCATACGGCGTCGACACGTTCACGCCCGTGATCAACCCACCCAACATCGCGATCCTCGGTGTCGGGCGAATCCGTGACGACGTGCATTGGAAGAGCAAGAAGAAGGCTCGACGACGGCGGGTGCTCCCGCTCTCGCTCACCATCGACCACCGCGCGCTCGACGGCGCGCCGGCCGGCGAGTTCCTGGCGACCCTGCGCGACCACCTCGAGTCGCCGCACCGTCTCCTGACCGAGGGCTGATGCCGGACTGCGACCTGCTCGTACTCGGCGGAGGGCCGGGCGGCCACGCCGCCGCGCTCGAAGCCGCAGCGCGGGGAGCCCGGGTCGTGCTGGTCGAGCCGGCCGATCTCGGTGGGCAGTGCGTCCACCACACCTGCATCCCCACCCAGGCACTGCTGTCGGCGGCGGTGCCCTACGCAACCGCGCAGGAGCTCGCGATCGCAGGGGTCCTCGACCTCGGCGACGCGTGGGCGCTCGGCCGTGCCGTCGCCCGCAAGGACGCGCTGGTCGGCGTGCTCGGCCAGGGCGTCGGGCGGTCGCTGCGCGCCGCGGGGGTCGACGTGGTCGAGGGCACCGGATCGCTGCAGGGCACCGATCGCGTCGACGTGCGGGCGTCCGACGGCGCCAGCACCGAGCTCTCCGCCGGAGCCATCGTGCTCGCGACGGGCGCTCGATGGGAAGCGGCACCGCTCGAGGGCATCCCCGCCGCCACGGTCCAGACGCTCGACGCGCTCACCTCCCTCACCGTCGTGCCGAAGTCCGCGGTCATCGTCGGCGGCGGCCCCGCCCGCACCGCGTTCGCGCTGGAGTACGCCTTCCTGCTCTCGGTCGCCGGGTGCGCCGTCACCCTGGTACCCGACGACGCCACCGTCGTTGCGGGCCTCGACCCCGACCTCGACCCGCTCGTGCGCGATGCGTTCTCGGCCGTGGGCATCACGGTGGCCGCGCCCGGCGACCTCTCGAGCGCCGAGGGCGCCGAGATCGTGGCCGGGCCCGACACGCGCCGTCCCCACACCGAGGGCCTGGGGCTCGACGGCACGGGGATCCGGCTCGATCCGGTGACCGGCGGCGTCGTGGTCGACGCCTCGGCCCGCACGACGCTCGCGTCGGTCTACGCGGTCGGCGACGTCACGGGCTCCGGAATGCTCTCGTCGAGTGCAGCCCACGCGGGGCGGGTCGCCGCCGCCAACGCGACCGGCGATCGGCAGCGGCTCCGTCTCGGCGTGCTCCCGCACGTGCTCCATGCCGAGCCGGCGATCGCCTGGGTCGGGATGTCCGAGGTCGCAGCCCGCGCCGACGGCCACGACGTCGCGGTCGGGATCGTCGATCTCGGCCAGACCGCGCGCGGCATCGTGCTCGGCAACCGCGGTGGAGCGGTGAAGATCGTCGCGGACCGGGAGCTCGGACAGGTGCTCGGGGTGCACGCGGTCGGGCCGGATGCCGCCGAGATGATCGGTGTCGGGACGACCGCGCTCGCCGCGGAGCTCACCGCGCACGACCTCGCGGCCGCGACCCATTGGCACCCGGGCGGCACCGAGGCGCTCGGCGATGCCGCACGCCAGTGCGTCGGTCAGATGCGTTGACCGGCTCGGCCTCGCGGACCGCTATGCGTCGGGGATCCAGCTCCCGTGGAACCCGGTCGGGATTCGCCGCGGCAGGTGCACCTCGGCGACCGGGGGCCCGGTGAAGTCGGAGGCGTCGAGCAGCACCATGTAGCTGGTGTCGGTCCCGGCGTCGTAGACGTACGTCGTGACCCAGCCGTCGTCGGGGCTCGTGGCGTCGGCACTCGCGATGAAGACCGGCTCGCCCGGGGAGTGGCCCTCGGGGAACTCGTGCAGCGCCTTCGAACCGTCGGCGAGGTCGTACTTGACGGTTCGCCCGACCTCGCCCCCGAAGTCGGCGCAGTAGCCGTACCGGGCGTCGACCCCGACGTCGCGGTCGGCAACTCGCGGGAAGTCGACCGGCTGGTCGTCGAGCGGACCTTCCGACACCTTCCCCGTGGCGAGGTCGAAGCGCCACTCGTGCAGGCGCGGGCCGGCCGACGGGTCGGGGGCATCGCCCATCTCCATCGCGCTCGTGTCGCGCCAGAGCTCGGGGAGCCGACAGCCCCGCACGACGACCGTGTCGCCGTCGTCGTGGGCGTTGAGCGTGTGGAACACGTAGCACGGGTCGACGTCGAACCACTGCACGTCGGCGTCGGTTCCCTCTCGGGGCATGATGCCGAACCGGGACGGGTAGTCGTCGTCCCATCGGATCGGCATGCCGCCGGACATCGCGGCCTCCATGTCGAACACCGCGGGGAGGTCCATGAACACCGTGTGGTTCCGACTGACCGAGAAGTCATGAATCATCGTCGGGCCGTTCACGGTGATCTCGGAGGACTGCACCAGGTTCCCGTTCGCGTCGACCCGGTGGTAGGTGAGGTACGGCGGCGCGATGGTGCCGTACCCGAAGAGGAGCAGCTCACCGGTCGACGGGCAGATCTTGGGGTGCGCAGTCATCGCGGTGTTCAGCAGACCGCCGAAGTCCCACGGTCCCACCGTCTCGAGCTCGGCATCGAGCACGTACGGGAACGCACCCTCCTCGAGCGCCATGATCCGACCCGCGTGGCTGATGACGTGGGTGTTGGCGACCGACATCCGGAAGTCGAGCTGCAGCGTCTCGGGGTCGAGCATCATCTCGATCCGGGTCAGGTCGGGACGCTCGAGACACGGGGTCTTGACGTAGCGGTTGCGATACCACGTGGCAGTGCCGTCCCTGAGCTCGATCCCGTGGATCATGCCGTCGCCGACGAACCAGTGCGGCGAGCTTCCCGTCTGGGGATTCGCGCCGTTGCGGAAGTACCGACCCGAGAGCTCCGGCGGGATCGCACCCTTGACCTCGAGGTCGGTGAGGGTCACCTCGTCGAACACCGGCGCGTTGTTCCCCGCGAGGTGCCAGGGCACCTTCTCGGTCTGGGTGGTCTCCGTTGTGGCCATGCATTCCTCCGGGCTCGGCCGGGTGGGCGAGCGCCCATCCGACGGGTGACGGCGTCCGGGAAGAAACTAACCGATCGGTTACTTCTCTGCCCGCCACCGGGTCCCGAGCAGCCCGGGCCGCCTCAGTGCGGCACGTGCGCCCGGGGCTCGTGGCGGAGCACCGGCACGAGTCCGGCCCGGGCCAGCATCCGCACGGCTCGCTCCTCGGCCACGTCGATCACGACGGCGTCCCCCGGGTCCCGTTCGGCGATGAAGGTGACGACGCAGTCGTTGCACGCGTCGGTCCCCTGCATCACGCATTCATCACAGTCGATCAGCATGCTCGCCAGCATCGCAGGGGGGTAGGACAGCCCCTCCGGCCCCGACGATTTGCACAGAACCGAGGCGCCGTCAGCGTTTGAGCAGCTCCACGAGCGCCTCGGCCGGAACGGCGATCGCGCCCTCCGCCTCCGAGTGCTCCTGCACCCAGCGGTCCGACGAGACGACGATCGCCGGGGTCGACGGCGCCAGCGCGGCCACCTCCCGCACCACGACCGGGTCGGCCTTCTCCCCGCCCGACGAGAACACGACCTTGACGCCGGTCCGCCGCTCCGGGGGCGCATGGACGTCGGCGCCGTCGAACACCGCCACCACGGAGCACCGGAGCCGAAGATGGAGGCCGGCGAGCGCGCCCAGCAGCCAGGCTCGCTGCTCGGCGATCGCGGCGTCGGCCCGCCCGACCATGGAGACGTTGTAGCCGTCGACGACGAGCTGCACCCCACGGGTCCGCAGCATCGCGTCGAGCCCGTCGGCGGTGTCGGCCACCAGGCCCGGGGGACACGGGACCTGCACCCGCCGCGTGCCCGACGACGTGCCTCCCGCGGCTGCCCCGCCCGAGTCGGACGGAACGGGTGCGTGACGGGTGATCTTGGTCAGCCCCTCGAGCCGGGTCGCGAGCCGCTGGGCCTCCTTCGCCGCGTCGGCGAGCATCCGCAGCTCCGACGCGTCGAGACCGCCGCGCTCGGTGTGCGCCTGCTCCCGTCGGCGCACCTCGCGCCGGAGGTCACGCAGCTCCTGCTCGGCCTCGCGCGCGCGCATCGACTCGCGTGCGAGTCGAGCCTCGGCTGCTGCCACCGCCGCGTCGGCAGCTTCGACCTTCTGTGCACTCTCCGTGTCGCGGCCGGCCGCGGCCGCGATCGCTCGTTCGGCCTTCAGCTCTCGATCGCGACGGTCCTTGCGCTCGTCCTTGAGCTGGGCTTCCAGGCGCGCGACGGCGGCGAGCGCATCGTCGCGCGCGTCCTCGGCCCGTCGACGGGCCTCACCGAGGGTCGCGCTCTGCATCTCCCGCGCCTTGGCGTCGTCGGCGCGCTCCTTGTCGGCCCGCTTGCGGTCGAAGACGACGCAGAGGACGCCCAGGCCGAACGCCCAGCCCTCCGGTCGTGCCGCGTAGAGCACCGACGCGAGAAGTGGCAGATCGGACCGCTCGGCCGCCTCTTCGGCCCGTCGGAGCGACAGCGATGCGCTCCATGAGGAGAGCGCCGCGGCGGCCTCGTCGAGCGCGAGGAACCGCTCGACCACCTCGCCGCGGAACTCGGCATCGACCTCCAGGGCGCGCCGGAGCTGCTGGCGCGCGGGCCCGCTGCCGAGCCGGCGGGGGTCGAAGCCGGCGAGCGGGCGGAGGACCGCCGGGAGGTCGCCGTCGAAGTCGCGCAGGACGACCGCCGCGATGTCGAGGATCGGCGCGAGCAGCGTCTCCGGCACCGGGAGCCCGTCGACGCCCGAGCCCGCTGCGCCCTCGGGCGAGGCCGTCACCGGTTGACTCACGACTCACCGACCGACTCGGCCGGCGCGGACTCGGCCGAGACAGGGTCGGGGAGGAGCCGCTCGATCGCGGCGTCGGCCGCGCCGCACCACCGGCAGGACACCCGCTCCTCGCGTTCGTCGAGGAGCTCGCGATCCTCGATCTCGAGCTCACCGGCCACGCTGAAGTGGTGGTACTCGCGTGTGCGGCGGGTGATCACGACGTCGAAGCGCGTGAGGTTGCCGCAGCTCTGGCAGCGATACCGCGCGCTCATCGCGTGATGCTACCGCAGCCCCCCGGGATCACGAACGCATGTTCGGAAGAACCCGTGCGTTGCGTCAGGTGCGGCGCCGCCGGCGACGTGCCGCGAGCCGTTGCCCGACCGCGAGGATCGCCGTCACGAGGAGTGCGGTCATCAACGCCCAGAGCACGACGATCACGAGGACCGGAACGAAGCGGGTCAGCCCGTTGTCGACGATGACGTCGAGGAGGCGTTGGCTGTTGAGGTACCCGGCGCTGCGTGCGGGGATCCCCACCGCGGCGAGCGCGATCGGCAGCGCCACGAGCCACGCCAGGACCCGCCACACCACCTTGACCTGGCCGGCTGCGGCCTCCGAGGCGTCGATCGGGGTGGACCGACGGCCTCCTCTTCCCCGCACGGGGGGTGCCGCGACCGCGACTCCTCCCCCGGCCGGATCGGGCACGACCGGGACGGGGGCCGGCGTCGCGGCCGTCGCGCCCGCGGCGACCGCCACTCCGCCGCGGCGCTTCGGCGGCGCCGGCGGCGCGCCCTCCTGCGAGGACACCGCCGCGCCGACCGGGTCGGGCGTGGCGCGCGACCGCGTGCTCCGGTGGTCGTCCTGGAGCCCGGGTGGGATCCTCGTCACCTGCCCACACCCCTCGCACTGGAAGGTGTCGCCACCGACGAGCGCGTCGATCCGCTTCTTCGTCCCGCAGCTCGGGCATTGCAGCGCCTTGGCCATCAGTTCCCATCCTCGCGGGCGGCGGCACTCACGTGCACGAACGCTTCGAGGGCCGCCGCGGCCCGTCCGTCGTCGATCGCCGCGACCGCACCGCGCAGCCCCTCGGCCAGGTCCGCCGCCAGGTCGGCGACCACGAGTGCGGCGGCGGCGTTCAGCACCGCGATGTCCCGGGCCGGGCCGGCCTCCCCGTCGAGCACGCGACGGACGACCGCGGCGTTCGCGGCAGCATCACCCCCGACGAGGTCCGCCGGTGCCGCGGCCGCGAGGCCGAGCGCGGCCGGATCCACGTCGTAGGTGCGGACCGACCCGTCGCGCAGCTCGTGCACGGTGGAGGCGGCGGTGGTCGTGAGCTCGTCGAGACCGTCGTGGCCGTGAAAGACGAGCGCCCGCTCGGCGCCGAGCGTGGCCAGGGCCGCGACCATGCGCGGCGCCATCGCGGCGTCGGAGACGCCGACGGCCTGGCGGCGGACGCCGGCGGGGTTCGCGAGCGGTCCCAGGAAGTTGAACGTGGTGCGGACACCGAGCTCACGGCGGGGCCCGGCCGCGAACCTCATCGCCGGATGGAACCGGGGCGCGAAGCAGAACCCGATCCCGGCCTCGCGGATGCACCGGGCGACACCGGCCGGCGCGAGGTCGATGACCACGCCGAGCTCCTCGAGCACGTCGGCCGAGCCGCACCGCGACGACGCCGCGCGGTTCCCGTGCTTGGCCACCTTCGCCCCGGCCCCGGCCGCGATCAGCGCCGCCATCGTCGAGACGTTCACCGATCCGGACCCGTCCCCGCCCGTGCCGCACGTGTCGACGAGCGGCTCGATCTCGGCGACGTCGACGCGCTCGGCGAACTCGACCATCGTGCGCGCGAGCGCCGCGAGCTCATCGCTCGTCTCTCCCTTCGCGCGCAGCGCGACCGCGAACCCGGCGATCTGAGCGTCGGTGGCGCCGCCCGCGAGGATCGTGGACATCACCCGAGCGACCGCGTCGGGCGTGAGGTCCTCCCCCGCCATCAGTCGGCCGAGCACGTCGGCCCACACGACGTCGTCGTCGCCGTCGCCCGCGCCCGCCCCGGCCGTCATCGCCCGTCCTTCATCGGGTCAGTCCCACCAGAGGGATCGATCGAGCACCCCGCGGGCGATCAAGCCGAGCTGCACCTGGCTCGTGCCCTCGACGATCGTGAGCTGCTTGGCGTCCCGGTAGTAGAGCTCGAGCGGGTGGTCCTCCATGTAGCCGGCGGCGCCGAGCATCTGGAGCGCCTCCCCGGAGACCCGGACGGCGACCTCGGTCGCGTGGTACTTGGCCATCGAGAGGAACGGGACGAACTCCCGTGTGAACTCGCCGCGGTCGGCCATCCAGGCTGCCCGATAGGTGAGCAGGCGAGCGGCCTCGATCTCGGCTGCGAGCTCGGCGATCTTCCATTGGATCCCCTGGAAGTCGGCGATCGTCTGCCCGAACGCCTCCCGCTGCTCGACGTACTCGACCGCGTACATGAGCGCGCCCTCCGCGAGCCCGATGCCACGGGCGGCCACGATCGGGCGCATCGAATTGAGACCGAGCATGGCGAGCCGGAACCCGCCGACGTCGCCGATGACGTTCTCGTGCGGGACCCGGACGCCGTCGAGGACCAGCTCGCCCGTGTCGACGCCGCGGACGCCCATCTTCCGGTCGACCCCCCCGACGCTCACGCCCGGCGCGTCCCGCTCCACGATGAACGCGGTGATGCTGTCGTGGGCCCGCGACTCCACCGGGCCCGTCTTGGCGAACACGCAGTACCAGTCGGCCTGGCGCACACCCGACATCCAGCACTTCGTGCCG
The DNA here is from genome assembly GCA_046484625.1 of Acidimicrobiia bacterium. GTDB lineage: Bacteria > Actinomycetota > Acidimicrobiia > IMCC26256 > PALSA-555 > DASUAO01. The sequence goes on along the minus strand of JAWOIO010000024.1, from coordinate 5,931 downwards.
GTGAGGACCCAGTCGTCGCCGTCGCGCACCGCACGGGTCCGCATGCCCATGACGTCGCTGCCCGCCTGGACCTCCGAGAGCCCGAAGGCCGCCCGGGCCCGCCCCTCGGCCAGCGGGGTGAGGTACCGGCGCTTCTGGTCGTCCGTCCCGGCGATCAGCAGCGGGCCGGTCGGCAGCCGGGTGAGGAGCAGCATGAGGGCCGCCGCCTGGGAGTACTTGGAGACCTCCTCGATCGCGAGGGTCAGCCCCATGATCCCGGCACCGGACCCGCCGAGGTCCTCGGGGATGCACAGGCCGGTGAGCCCGGACTGCACGAAGAGCTCGAACAGGTCCTCCGGGTACTCCTCGGTCCGGTCGATCTCCCGGGCGCGGGGCGCGACCTTCTCCTGCGCGAGCTTTCGGACGGTCGACTGCAGCTCGACGAGCTCGGAGGGGAGGTCGAAGCGCACCGGGGAAGGCTACCGGCCCCGACCCGACATCGACTTGTCGCGTCGAACACCGCGTCGGCCCGGCGATTCGAGCGGCGGCCTCAGGTCGCGATCAGGCCGTCTCGCGCCGGGACCGGACGAGTCGGCGCCGCTCGAGCGCCGTGCGGCCACCCCAGATCCCGTCCTTCTCTTTGGTGGTGATCGCGAGCTCGAGGCATGGCTCGCGGACCGGGCAGCCGGCACAGACCGCCAGCGCCCTCCCCGCGCCGACCTCGTCGTCCTCCGCCGGGTGGAACACTTGTGGATCCATGCCCCGGCACCGGGCCTGATCCCGCCATGTGCTGCTCATCGTGACCTACCTGGTTCGCCCGTGCTGGTTCGCCCGTGCTGGTTCGCCCGTGCTGGTCGCCCGTGCCCTGATTCGGGGGGAGCACACCTACAACGAAGCGAGGACCGTGCGTATTCCACTGCCGCTCCCGACCCCCGCGTCGCCCACGCCTCGCGTCATGATGGGGCCGTGGAACCGGGCACGATCAGCTGGCGGCTCGTGCTGCGAGGGTCCCTCGCCGGGCTGGCCGTCATCGTCCCGGTCACCGTGCTGCGCGTGGTCCTCGACCGTGAGATCACCGACTTCGACGACAGCGGGTGGGTCTACCCCCTGTTCGTGCTGATCCTCGTCGGGTACTTCGTCGCCGGCTGGATCGCCGGGCGCACCGAGACCGAGACCCCACTGATGCACGGGACCCTTGCCGGAATCGGTGTCCTCGTGCTCTGGATCCCCGTCCGGATCCTCATCTGGGTGATCCGAGAGGACGACCGCGGGCTCTTCCGGGGCGACGACGCGGCCCTGCGCCCGGGACAGATCTTCGGCAACCTCGTCATCGCGTCGGCGTTCGCGATGCTCGGCGCCCTGCTCGCATCCCGCCGCACGGCGGCCGTGGCCCGCGCCGAGACGGCACGGGACGAGAACGAGGGGAGCTCGGGCGGCGTCGGCTAGTCCCCGACGGTCGATCCACCGAGGAGCAGCGCACCCGCGTCGCTGAGCGTGTTGTTGTCGACGAAGAGGTGCTGGGTCCCCGCGTGGATGTCGCGGAAGCAGCGGCCGAGCACACTCGGCTGCCGCAGTGCGTCCGTGCCGGCCCACGTGTACGCGAAGCGCACGGCCTCGGCCGCCACACGCGTTGCGTACGTGGTGACCTGACGCAGACGCCCGCGCTTCGCCGGTCCCGGCTCCCGACCCGCCTCGAGATCGGCTTCGACCTCGTCGAACGACTCGAACACGACTGCTCGCGCAGCCCGCATGGCCGCGTCGTGGAACCCGAGCTCGTACTGGAACAGCTGCTGGTCACGCACCGGCGTCGCGCCGAGGCGCGCCTTCCCTGCGACGATGTGCACCACCTCGTCGAGCCCGCGCCTCCCGACTCCGAGCGCGAATCCCGCGTGCCCGATCGAGGTGATCCCCAGCACGTTCAGGCCGTAGACCGGTCCCCCGCGTTGGGGGACCGCGTCGAGGAGCGGGAACGTGAAGCCGGCGTCGACGGCAACGTCATGGAGCGCGTAGTCGTAGCTGCCGGTTCCCTGCAGCCCGAGGACGTCCCAGTTGTCGAGGAACTCCACCTGGTCGCGCGGGACGAACGCGACGCGCATCTCGGGCATCCCGTCGGCCCGAGCCACGAACTCGCCCTTGTGCACCACGAGCGCCCCACCGCTGATCCACGACGCGTGTCCGCTCCCGCTGGCGAAGCCGTACCGGCCGGTGAACATGTAGCTCCCGTCGTCGCCCAGCTCGGCCGAGCCCTGCGGCGCGAACATCCCGGCTACCGCGGGCATCCGGTGGGCGGCGTCGGCGAAGATCGCCTCGCACGCCTCGTCGCCGGTGAACACCGCCGCCATCGACGTCGCGGTGGCGTTGGCCATGTGCGACCACCCCGTGGACCCGTCGGCCCGGGCGAGCTCCTCGAACACCTCGAGCACGGTCCGGACCGGCGCCTCCGATCCTCCCAGCGCGGTAGGGACCATCAGCCCGAACAGCCCGGCGTCGTGGAACGCGTCCACGACGGGCGTCGTCATGGTCCCGCCGAGCTCGGCCGCGTCGGCCTCGGCCTCGATGAGCGGCGCGAGCCCGCGTGCGGCCGCGACCAGATCGACGTCGCCTGCGATCGTGGTCATGACGCTACGAGAAGGTGAGCTTGCCGGCGTCGAGCACGACGTTGTCGCCCACGCACGTCTGGTAGATCGCCTCGTTGCCGTCGACCCAGATCTTCACGTCGAGCCGGTCGCCGGGCATGACCGGCGTCGAGAACCGGCCCTCCATGCTCGTGAAGCGCGCGGGGTCACTGCCGCAGACGGCGTGCAGCAGCGCGCGCCCGGTGAAGCCGTAGGTGCAGAGCCCGTGGAGGATCGGCTTCGGGAAGCCCGCGAGGGCGGCAAACGACGGGTCGGAGTGCAGCGGGTTGCGGTCGCCGTTGAGCCGGTAGAGCAGCGCCTGGTCGGGGCGTGTGTCGTAGGACACGATCTGGTCGGGGTCGCGGTCGGGCGCGACGTTGCGCGGGCCACTCGGGCCGCGGTCGCCACCCCATCCGCCTTCGCCACGGATGAAGGCCGACATCGACGTCGTGAACAGCGGCTTGCCGCTCGCGTCCTTGGCCTCGTTCTCGAGCACCACGATCGCGGCCTTGCCCTTGTCGTAGATCGCCGCGACCTTGCCCTGCATCGTGGCGGTGCCGGCGACGGGCAGCGGCTGGTGCAGCGTGATGCTCTGCTCACCGTGGACGAGCATCGCCCAGTCGAAGGTGCCGATCGTCGCCATCACGTTGCCGCCGCCGCTCGCGTTGATCACGACGGGCATCGTCGGGAGGGCCTTCTGCTCCACGTCGGCGCTGTTCTCGGTGGTGAACTCGAGCTCGAAGCCGGTGGGGTCGGTCGCGCCCGCACCCACGCCGAGCGCGTAGAGGAGGCTGTCCTTGGACGTCCAGGACGCCTCTGCGGGCTCCGAGACGGTGCCGACGGCGTCGGGGTTGATGGGCATGTCCGTGCTCCTCGTGGTCTCGAGCGATGGTCGGGTGAAGGACCTCACTCTGCCACGAAGGGGTCGGGGGGACGCCAGCCCGGACCCTGTTACGTTGCCGCCGGTGACCTCCCCGGCCCTGGACTTCGGCATCTACGCACCGCAGCTCGCGTTCGAGTACGCCGACCTCCTCCACCGGGCCCATCGCTGCGAGGAGCTGGGGTTCTCGTCGCTCTGGCTCTTCGACCACCTCTACGGGCCCGAGCTCCCGAGCACCCCGGCGTTCGAGGGGTGGACCCTGGCGACGGCGCTGCTCGCGCAGACGACCTCGCTCCGGGTCGGTCACCTGGTCCTGTGCAACGGGTTCCGCCATCCGGCGCTGCTCGCCAAGATGGCGACGTCCCTCGACGTGATCTCGGGTGGACGCCTCGACGTCGGGATCGGGAGCGGGTCCTACGAGCCCGAGCACCAGCGAGCGGGCATGGCCTGGGGGTCGTTCGCCGAGCGGTCGGAGCGGCTCGGCGAGTCGCTCGAGATCCTCACGCGGATGTTCGCGTCGGAGCTCACGACCTTCGAGGGTGCGCACTTCCGGCTCCACGACATGCCGAACCTTCCTCGGCCCGTGCAGACACCTCGCCCGCCGATCCACGTCGGGGGCGCGGGCGAGCGCCGGACGCTGCCGCTCGTCGCGCGCTACGCGGACGTCTGGAACATCCCCACGTATGCGCTGGGCGAGCTCGACCGGAAGCGCGACGCCCTCGCGGCCGAGTGTGAGAAGATCGGTCGCGATCCCGCGTCGATCCGGATGTCGATCGAAGCAGTGCTCGTGACGGCTGCCGACGAACCGGCGTTCACGGACGCGATGGCGAAGGCAGAGCGACGGTTCCCCGGCCCCGGATGGGGGCTCCACGAAGGCGGGTACCTCGGCACGCCGAACGCGATCGTCGACCGCATCGGCGCGCACGTCGACGCCGGGTTCACCTCGTTCATCTTCTTCACCCACGACCGCGCGGCCGACGCGACGCTGGAGCTGTTGGCGGCGGACGTCCTCCCGCACTTCGCCTGACGCGACAGCACTCGTTCACGTCGAGGAGACAATCGGGAAACGGCACCGTCTCGCGCTGCTCGTACGGCCCCTCCGAGGTCCCGGCCACGGTCGCGTGTTGATGCCATGCTGAACGCGTCGACGAGCGCCGGAGGCCGCCATGTTCCGACAGTCGCGTATCTGGATCATCGGCGCGATCCTGGTCGTCGCGGCCGGGATCGCGACGACCGTGATCGCCACGAGTGGGGACGACCGCGCGGCTCCTCCGACCTCGACGTCGTCGTCGACATCCACGTCGACCACGACCACGTCGGTGCCGGTCGACGACACGGAAGCGGCCGTGTTCCCCCCGACCGGCACGACTCGCTTCACCGATCCGGTCGCGGCCGCGAACGCGTTCGTCACCGAGGTCGTCGGCTTCGTCGACCCGTTCGTCGGGACCTTCCGCCAGGGCGATGCCCGTTCGGGTGAGGTCGACGTGCGGCCCTTCGCCGACGGTCCCGTCTCCACGGTCTTCGTGCGTCGACTCGGCCCGGACGACGCCTGGTACGTGATCGGCACCGCGACGGTGAACATCACGGTCACCCAGCCGACGCCGCTCGCGACGATCGCGTCGCCCGTTGCACTCGCCGGTACCAGCACGGCGTTCGAGGGGACCGTCCGGGTCGAGGTGCGCGTCGACGGTCGAGACCAACCGATCGCGTCCGGCTTCGTGACCGGCGGCGCCAACGGCGAGCTCGGGCCGTTCCAGGACACGCTGGCGTTCCCGTCGCCCGGGGCGACCTCGGGGTCGATCGTGTTCTTCACCGTCTCGGCCGAGGACGGGCGCATCCTGGAGACTGCGGTGGTCCGCGTGCACTACGCCTGACCCTCCTCGAGGCGCTACCCTCGGCCTGACCACCCACCACAGCGACGGCCCCTGTCGTCCGAGGGGATCGACCGGATGAGCCAGGCCGTCGCCATCAACGTGGTGTTCACGGACCTCGTGGGCTCGACGGAGATGTCGTCCCGTCTGGGCCCCCAAGCGACCGAAGCCCTGCGGCTCGTGCACTTCGGACTGCTGCGCGGCGCGATGGAGGCCCACGGCGGCAGCGAGGTGAAGAACCTCGGCGATGGCCTGATGGTCGTGTTCCCGGGCCTGACCTCCGCGCTCAACGGCAGCGTCGCGATGCAGCAGGCGATCGAGCGCCACAACTCGAGTGGCAAGGAACCCCTCGGCATCCGGGTCGGGTTGTCGACCGGCGACGCGACCGAGGAGGACGGCGACTACTTCGGCGAGCCTGTCGTCGAGGCCGCCCGCCTGTGCGCGAAGTGCGAGGCGGGCCAGATCATCACCACCGAGCTGGTCTCGATGATGGCCCGCAAGTCGGACCACTCCTTCGCGTCGATCGGGGAGCTCGAGCTGCGTGGCGTGCCCGAGCCGGTACCGGCGGTGACCCTGCAGTGGGAGC
>JAWOIO010000008.1:0-3185 GCA_046484625.1 Acidimicrobiia bacterium | reverse complement strand
AGGCATCGGTCTCGGCCGCTCGGGCCGCCAGCGTGGCCTTCGCGGTCGCCGCGAGCTTCTCGATCCGGGCCGCGGCCGTCGTGAGTCGGGCCGCATCGGACCCGCCGAGGCGAGCGGGCTCGAGCGCCTGCACGGCGTGGTGGAGGTCGTCGGCGATCTCCTCGAGTACGAACGTATGTTCGATCATGCCCATGGGGACACTGTGCCAGCGGGGTGCGACACCGGACCCGTCCGAACCGCCGGACGGGCACCTCAAGGTCACGCCCGGTCGGGCCGATCCCTGGGGCGACCGATGGTGCACGAGCTGGGCGGCACACCATGGGACACCGACCGAACGCACCGCGGCGACACCGGGTGCTCGAAGGACTCCGCTGGTGGGGTCGCGGTCTGATCTGGCAGCTGCCGGAGGAGCCGTACCCGAGCAACTACCCGTCGCGACTCCGCCACTGACCGGCGGCGCGATCGCGCCTCAACCGGGCGGCCGGGTCCGCCGATACACGCGGCACCATGCTCGCCCGGCGCGTCACCTCGCTCACCGTCGTCGTGGTGCTCGCCGCGGCCGCGTTCGGCCCGACCGGCGCGGGCGCCGCACCGGACACCACGAGCGCTTCGAGCGCGGCACGGGCGATCGAGCAGAACGGGCGCCGGGCCGGGGCCCTCGCCGAGGCCCTGAACGGTGCCGAGTACCGCCTCGGTGAGGCGAGGGCGCAGCTCGAGGCGGCGCGCACGCAGATCGAGGCGCTGAAGATCCAGATCGCCGAGGACCGAGCCCGACTCGCACGGGAGGGTGCCGGCATCTACCGCAGCGCATCGGAGGGCACGCTCGTCCCGATCGAGGTGACGGGCCAGAACGCCACCGCACGTCGTCGGATCCGCTACGGCGCCGCGGCTGCGGACGCGACCCGCCGGCTCGTCGCCGACCTCGTCGCGAAGCAGGACGCGCTGGCCGAGCAGGAAGCCCGAGCCGACGAGGCACGGCGCTCGGCACAGGACGAGCGCGACGATCTCGTGCGCGCCCGTGACGATCTCGCGGCAGCCGAGGCCCGCCAGCAGGAGCTGCTCGCAGCCGCCCCACCCGAGGTGACCCAGCGGCTGGCCGACCCGAACGCGACGACTCCTGGATCCGAAGCCCCCGCACCCGGCACCCCGGCGTCCGGCACCCCGGCGTCCGGCACCCCGGCGTCCGGCACCCCCGCCGCGCCGGCACCAGCCGCACCGGCGCCGACCCCGGCCCCGCCGCCCCCGGCGCCTGCCCCCGCTCCGGCACCGTCGGCACCCGCGCCGTCGTCGGGTGCCGCGGCCGCAGTCGCGTTCGCCCACGCGCAGCTCGGCAAGCCGTACGTGTACGCCGCGGCCGGGCCGAACGCCTACGACTGCTCCGGGCTCACGATGGCCGCCTGGCGCGCGGGCGGCGTCTCGCTCCCCCACTACTCCGGCGCGCAGTACTCGAACCTCAAGAAGGTGGCGATGAACGCACTCCTGCCCGGCGACCTCATCTTCTGGGGTCCCGGCGGGAGCCAGCACGTGGCGATCTACATCGGCGGCGGCAAGATCATCTCGGCGCCGTACACCGGCGCGGTCGTGCGCATCCAGGGCATCTGGGGCTCACCGATCGGCGCCGCTCGACCCTGACCTGCTGTTCTGAGCCCTCTTCCGCCTACGCTGGATCCTTCACGGAGTCGAGACCACGGGCGGAGACGAGAACCATGCGGACACGCATCTCGGGGCGGACATCGATCGTCGGAGTGCTCTCGCTCGCGCTCGTCGTGGTGCTCGCCGGCACGAGCGGTGCCAGCACGTCCACGAAGAAGATCCCGGCGCCCGAGGGACTCCCCTCTTTCTACGCGGTCCCCTCGTCGCTCGCGAATGCCGAGCCCGGCGAGCTCCTGAAGTCGCAGAAGGTCAAGACGCCGGACTCCGACGGCACCGTCTACCGCGTCATGTACGCATCGACCTCGCTGGAGGACGACACACCGGTCGCCGTGACCGGGCTGATCGTGGTGCCCGACGGCCCGGCGCCCGACGGCGGGTTCCCCGTGGTGAGCTGGGCGCACGGCACGAACGGCCTGGCCGACGAGTGCGCGGTGTCAGCCGACCCCGACGACTTGTCCGAACTCGCGAACGGACTGGTCGGCGAAGGCTGGCTGGTTGTCGCGAGTGACTACCGGGGCGAGGGGACGCCGGGGCTGCACCCCTACATCGCGGGCTTCGCCGCGGCTCGGGACTCGATCGACATCGTGCGGGCCGCGCAGCAGCTGAAGGCCGCGCACGCGAGCACCGACTACGTGGTGTGGGGCCACTCCCAGGGTGGGCACACGGCGATGTTCGCCCACAACATCGCGGCCGACTACGCGCCCGAGCTCACGATCGACGGCGTGGTCGCCGGCGCCCCGCCGTCACAGTTCGGCCTGATCTACACGTTCCTGAAGACGAGCCCCTTCAAGCACTACCTGCTGATGGCCGCCGGTGGCCTGAACTCGGCCTACGGCGACGAGGTCGCCCCGCTCGACGAGGTCCTCACGCCCGACGGCATCGACCTGCTCCCGGTGCTCGAGGGCGGTTGCTCCGGATACATCAGCGACGAGACGGCCGACGTGCAGATCGACGACGTCCTGCTCGCCGACCCCTTCACGATCCCCGCGTGGCGCGACCTCCTGACCGAGAACGACCCGCAGTCCTTCGACACCGTGAACGACGTCCCGCTGCTCATCATCCACGGCGGCGAGGACGAGCAGATCCCGACCGCGTCGTCGGCACTGCTCCAAGACCACCTGTGCGGCATCGGCCAGGGGCTCGAGCGCTGGGTGTACCCGGGCCAGGACCACGCGGGGGTCATCGTGCCTTCAGCTCCCGACATGGTCGAGTGGATCACGCAGCGCTTCGACGGCAGCGGTGCGCCCGGGTCGATCACGCCGACGGGGACCCCCGACGTCGAGGTGAGCGGCTGCCCCTGACCCGTCCCCATCTCGTGACGCGATCGGCCCCCCGTCCCCATCTCGTGACGCGATCGGCCCGCCGTCCCCATCTCGTGACGCGATCGGCCCGTGGGGCGGCCGATTCCGTCACCAGAACAGGTGGAGGGGCCGATTCCGTCACCAGAACAGGTGGAGGGGCCGATTCCGTCACCAGAACAGGTGGAGGGGCCGATTCCGTCACCAGAACAGGTGGAGGGGCCGATTCCGTCA
>JAWOIO010000045.1:0-17492 GCA_046484625.1 Acidimicrobiia bacterium | reverse complement strand
ACCGTAAGGCCGCACCGCAGGGTCGCACCGCAGGGTCGCACCGCAGGGTCGCACCGTAGGGTGGTGGCCGATGCGGATCGGGTTGGCGTTGCCCCAGTACGACTACTTGGTGGCGGGTGAGTCGCCCCTCACCTGGCCGACGCTCGCCGCGCACGCGGTCCGGGCCGAGGAGCTGGTCTACGACTCGCTCTGGCTGTCGGGCCACCTGTTCCTCGACATCGCGAAGTACGGCGGCTCCGATCACGTCCACGGCGCGTTCGAGCCGATCGCGACGCTCGCCGCGCTGGCCCAGGTCACGAACCGGGTGCGCCTCGGGACGCTGGTGCTCTGCGAGGCGCTGCGCCCCCCGGCCGTCGCGGCCAAGGCGCTCGCGACCCTCGACCGGATCTCCGGCGGGCGACTCGACGTCGGCCTCGGCGCCGGCTGGTACGAACCCGAGTATGCGGCGATCGGGATGGCGATGCCGTCGCCCGGCACCCGGATCTCGCGACTGCGCGAGGCGACCCAGATCGTCACCGCGCTGCTCGGGGGCGACGAGCTCGAGTTCGAGGGCGAGCACTTCCGGGTCGTCGGCGCGCGGGTCGACCCGCCGGCCACGCAGCAGCCCCGCCCGCCCGTCCTCCTCGGAGGCAAGGGCGATCGGCTGCTGGCGACGGTCGCCGAGTGTGCCGACGGCTGGAACACGTGCTGGGCCTGGACGCACGACGCGTACCGGGAGCGGGTCGAGGTGCTCGCCCGCGCCTGCGAGAAGGTGGGCCGCGACCCGTCGTCGGTGTGGCAGAGCCTCGGGCTGTACGCGCTCGTCGGTGACGATGCCGCGGACCTCGAGGCCCGCTATCGGCGGCTCCAGTCCCTGACGCCCCCCGGGGTGCTGGACCACATCCCGCTCGACGAGTGGCGCGTCGGCCGGCTCGTCGGAACCGTCGACGAGGTGCGGGAGCAGGCCGCGGGATGGGCGGACCTGGGCGTCGAGACGCTGATCCTCGGCGCCGGGGCGCTCCCGTTCCAGGTCGGGACCCTCGACGACGTCGAGGCGCTGGCCGCGGCCCTTGGTGGCAGCGACCGCTGAGGGTCGACTCGCTGAGGGCCGGGCCGGCGCCGGTGGGCGATACGCTGGGACCCTCGACCCGGAAAGGGCAGTCGCATGAACGTGGGACCCACCGAGCTCATCATCGTCTTGCTGATCGTCCTGCTGATCTTCGGCGGCGCCAAGCTTCCCAAGCTCGCCCGCTCCATGGGCCAGGCCCAGAAGGAGTTCAAGCAGGGGCTGTCAGAAGGCTCCTCCGAAGGCGACAAGGACGACGAGTCCAGCTGAGCGAGCACCCCGGGTGACCGGGGTGGAGCCGGATCCTCTCGGGAACCGGCTCACTCGTGGCGTCGTTGCACTGATGGTTGACGGCATCCCGACGTGGGAAGAAGTGGCCCGCGAGCACGGCCAGTTCCTCTACACGGTGGCATTCCGTCTCACCGGCAACCGTGACGACGCTCAAGATCTCGTGCAGGAAGCGCTTCTGAAGGTCCGGAGAGGCCTGGAGCGCTACGAGCCGGGATCCCTGGAAGGCTGGCTGGCCCGGATCGTGACCAACGTGTTCCTCGACGACATGCGGCGCCGCAAGCGGCGTCCCTCGTCCACGCTCCCCGAGAACCCCGACCTCGTGCTGCCCGCGTCGCCGGCTGCCGACGAGGCCGGCCGGGAGCTGCCGGCCGACCTCCAAGCCGCGCTGGCGTCGCTCCCCGAGGACTTCCGTGTCCCCGTCGTGCTGTGCGACGTCGCCGACCAGACCTACGAGCAGATCGCCATCGCGCTCGACGTGCCGGTGGGGACGGTTCGCTCGAGGATCCATCGAGGTCGCCGCCTGCTGCGCCGCACGCTGGCGCCGGAAGGGGGGCGACGCGATGAGTGAGCTCGATCTCTCCGAGGATCTCCTCTCGGCGCTCGTCGACGGCGAGCTCGACGACGCGACGCGCGTCGCGGTCGAGACCCGGCTCGCGTCCAGCCCCGAGTGGCAGGCGGTGCTCGCCGAGGTCTCCGAGACGCGCGCCGCGATTCGTGGACTGGGTGCCGTCGACGCGCCTGCCGACTTCTGGGAACGGGTGCTCGCAGAGGAGCCGTCCGGCGGCACCGTCGTGGATCTCGCGGCTCGCCGCGACCGACGCCGTGACCCGGGCCCATCACGGGTTGGGGCTGGGCGGCGGGTGGCGATGCTCGCGGGGGTCGCAGCGGCCGCCGCGTTCGTCGTCGGCGTCGCCGCCGTCCCGAGCGCCTCGCCCGACCGCGTCCAGCCTCCGGTCGCGGCGTTCTCCGACGCCCACTCGACGCGCTCCTCCGTCGCGAACGACGCGATCAGCACGCTCGCCCCCGTCGCCGTCTCGAGCTTCGGGCGATGAGCGGCCGTCTCCGTCCGCGGCCCGTCAGTCGGGCGGCGTTCACCACCACCCTCGTGGTGGGCGTGCTTGCGGTGCTGACCGTGCCGTCCGCGGCCGCCGATCCGGGGCCGGCCGAGATGATCGAGCGCGCTCGGATCGCGTCGGCCGCTACGACCATCGCCGGCACGATCGAGGTCCGGTGGCTCGAGGACGGCCGCTACCACGTGGAGCGAGCAGGGGCGCGCGCCGACGGGGAATCGTTCATCGTGGGTCGCGGTGACCGACGGGCAGTCGGGAACGACGGCGTGCGATGGCTGCCGGCGGCCGGCGAGGTCGTCGGGTGGGGCACGGCCGCCACGGCTCCGACGCCGGATCCGGATGCGGCCTGGGATCTCGACCTCGGGAGCACGAGCTCGGTGGCGGGTCGCCCCGCGGTGGTCGTCCGCGCGCGGGGCGAGGACGGAGCGATCCGGGCGCGCTTCTACGTGGACGAGGAGACCGACGTCCTGCTCCGTCACGACGTGCTCGACCGCGACGGCACGATCATCCGCTCGGTCCGCTTCACCCGGGTCCGGCTCGCCACGGGCTCGCCCGCCGTCCCGAGTCCACCGACCCGCAGACCGGCGGTGCCCCAGCCCCCGAGCGCCGACGACGCTTCGGAGTCGTTCCCCGCTCCCGAGCGCCTCGACCCCGGGTTCCGGCTGCTCGGCCGCTACGTGCACTCCGACGGCGCGATCCAGCTGTTCTACGCGGACGGGCTGTTCAGCCTCTCCGTCTTCGAGCAGCCCGGCGTCGTCGACTGGTCGAGCATCCCGGCCGGCGGCGTCCGCGGCGAGGTCGCCGGGAATCAAGCGCACACGTTCTCGACCGCGACGGGCACCGTGGTCGTGTGGGGCCGCGACGACACTGTGCTCACGGCGATCTCCGACGCGCCACCGGACACGATCGCGGTGGCGCTCGAGGGGGTCACGGCGGGCCGGGGGTTCTTCCCACGTGTCGCCGACTTCGTGCTCGGGCCGTTCGGGTGGGACTGACCGAGCGTCGGCGCCGAAGGAGGCGCCGCACGGAAGAGTCCGTCACCACGCTCGACCCGTACCGCATCGAGAGTCCGCGACGCGCGCTCGTGCTCGGCGCGACCGCGGGGGAGCCGGCCTCGTGACGCCGGATGCGGGTGGTGGCGAGCCCGGGGTCAGTGAGCGGCGGTGAGGCGACGCCGCCGGAGGATCCGGCGCCGTTCCCGCTCGGAGCAGCCGCCCCAGACGCCGTGCTCGATGCGGAACTCGAGTGCGTACTCGAGGCAGGGGGCCTTCACCGGACAGTCGGCGCAGACCTTGCGGGCCCGGTCGACGCCGACGCCGTCGGACGGGAAGAACATCCCGGCCGGCGCTTCGCGGCAGAGGGCCCGGTTCATCCAGGGCGGGGTCTGGTGGTCCGGCCCCGACGGGGTGGAGCCGGTGTCGGCAGGGGAGGCATCCATCATGCAGTGGGAACGCTCGGGCGACGTGGGGGGTTCCCGGGCGTCCTCAGATTCCTCTCATCGGGTCCGGACACAATCGGCGGTGGAGCGGCGGGGACGGTCGGAACTGTTTCGAGCGTTCCCGGCGTTCCCCTGTGGACAACGGTGACCCCGTTCCCGTCTTGCACCCACCAGCAACGGAGCTGACATGGCCGAGCCCCCCTTCCCGCCCCCCACCCTTCCGCCCGCCGACGCGCCTGCGCCGGCGCCGTCGCCAGCCGTCCCGCCCTGGCCGCCACAGGATCGGGCCGCCGGGCGGCGGGGCCGGGGTCGAGGCCGGACCCGCGACGTGCTCGTCGGCGCGCTGGCCGGAGGGCTCGTGGGCGCACTCGCCGCGGGTGGGCTCGTGCTCGCGTTCGACGACGGCTCGTCCACGACGAATGTCGTGAGCTCCGGCGCGGTACCGGTCGTGAGCCGCCCCTCGTCCACGGTCGAGGGTGGCACCGACATCGCGTCGATCATCGAGAAGGCCGAGCCGGCCATCGTGGCGATCACCACCGACGACGGGCCCGGGAGCGGCAGCGGCGGCGCGGGGACCGGCGTGGTGATCACCGACGACGGGTTCGTCGTGACGAACAACCATGTGGTCGAGGGCGCGTCCACGATCGAGGTCGCCTTCACCAACGGCGAGGTCGAAGGAGCGTCGATCGTCGGGAGCGACCCGCCGAATGACCTCGCGGTCCTCAAGGTCGCGCGCACGGGACTGCCGGCCGTCGAGCTCGGCAACTCGGACGAGATCCAGGTGGGCGACGAGGTCGTGGCCATCGGCAACGCGCTTGCGCTCGAGGGCGGGCTGAGCGTGACCCGCGGGATCATCTCGGGCACCGAGCGCACGGTCGACACCAACGTGGGGAGCTCCCTCGTCGGGATGCTCCAGACCGACGCCGCGATCAACCCGGGGAACTCGGGTGGGCCACTGCTCGACGCGCAGGGTCGCGTGATCGGGATCAACACGGCGATCGCGAACCCGGCCTCGGCCCAGAACGTGGGCTTCGCGATCCCGATCTCGAAGGCCAGCCCGATCATCGAGGATCTGCGCCTCGGACGGAAGGGCGCGTTCCTCGGGGTCTCGACCGAGACCGTCACGCCGGCTCGTGCCCGTGAGGCCGACCTGGCCGTGTCGACCGGTGCGATCGTCGTGCAGGTGACACCGGACTCTCCCGCGGAGGACGCGGGTCTGCAGGTCGGCGACGTCATCGTCTCGATCGGTGACACCCCGGTCGAGACGACGGCCGACGTCCAGACCGCGGTGCGTGAGAACCGGCCCGGTGACACCGTCGAGGTGGTCGTCGACCGCGACGGCGAGCGTGTGACGATCGAGGCGGTCCTGACCGAGCGCCCCGACGCCGGCTGAGCACTTGGGAGGCCGGCTCGTCGGACCTGGGCCGGCGAGCCGGCGCCGGGTACCCTCGTACCCCCACGCGCAGACACAGGAGCATCATGGCGATCCAACCCCAGGAGCTCGAGCAGCTCCCTCCCGTCGGGCACGTCAAGGTCGTGTACCTCGGCCCGACGGCGCCGCACTGGGAGGTGCACGCCGTCTTCGGCGACGGTCGCCTCATCGACGGCTTTCGTCAGCGGGCCGTCGCCCGGCTCCAGCTGCTGCCGCCGCACGACCCGCAGTTCCGCCGGAACCGCGAGCGGGTGAACCGGGACGCAGAGCGTGAGCGCCTGATCCTCGAGTGGGACCTCGGCTACCCCGAGGAGTAGCAGGAGTGCGTGACCGACGCGGGGAGCGCCCGGCTACCAGCGCTTCTCGAAGCGGTTGCGCAACAGCACCGCGGCGAGGTTCGCGAGGAGCGTGATCGCGAGGAGCACGAGGATCGCGGCCGCGGTGAGGTCGAGACGGAACTCGGTCTTGGCGTCGGTTGCCCACTGGTACACCACCTGTGGGAGTGCCGTGTACGTCGTGCTGAACCGCTCGCTCACCCCGGCGCTCCCGGTCGTGAAGAACGTCCCGAAGAACGCGCCCACCAGGATGAGCGGTGCCGTCTCGCCGATCGCTCGCGCGAGGGACAGGATCGTCCCGGTGAGGACCCCGGCGAACGCGTTGGGCAGCACCAGCGTCCGTGTGACTTCCCACCGGGTCGCACCCACGCCGTAGCCCCCTTCCCGGAGGGACTGGGGAACGGCCCGCAGCGCCTCCGAGGACGTGATGATCACGATCGGGAGGACGAGGATGGCGAGCGTCAGCCCACCCGCGATGATCGTGCGGCCGCCGGTGATCCCCCCCTCACCGAAGATGTCTACGAGCCACGAGCCGATCAGTGGGAAGTCCGCCAGGTCGGTGCCGAGGAGCTGGACGAAGACCGCAAGGCCGAGAAGGCCGTAGACGACCGACGGGACACCGGCCAGGTTGCGGATGTTCAGGCGGACGAAGCGGATGAGCCTGGTGTCGGGTGCGAACTCCTCCAGGAAGACGGCGGTGGCGATGCCGAGCGGGAACGCGATGAAGGCGGTGATGAGGCCCAGGAACACGGTGCCGAAGATCGCCTGCGCCACCCCCGCTCGTTCGGGGACGCGTGAGAGGTTCGAGCTCAGGAAGTCGCTCGTGCCGACCAGGGCAGCGATGGCGAAGATCAACGCGAGCCCGACGCCGAGACCGATGAGGACGTTCCAGCGGCGGGCGCGCACCGAGAGCCCGATCGTGACGGGCAGTCCGATGAAGACGAGCGCGCTCGCGACCCAGCCCACGACCCCGGACGGGTTGACGAGGAACGTCCCCGTGTCGCTGAGCGCGGTTCCGAGCTGGCTCGGGAAGTCCGAGATCACGAACCCGCGGTCTTGGAAGGTCCCGAGGCCGTCGTCGAGCACGATCGCGAGGAGCATCACGATGAACGCGAGGCAGAGGAAGAGGCAGATGAGGATGGCAACCAGGAACGCCGCGCCCGGGACGTCGACCCGCTTGCCGCGCAGCGAGGTTGCGACGGTGAGGTCGCGTGTGATCGCGAGGTCCGCGGCCGACATCAGTACTTCTCCCGGACCCGGTTGACGAAGAAGTCTCCGACGACGTTGAGGATCAGCGTGATGGCGAAGAGGAGCAGGCCGAGGAAGAAGAGGCTGTTGAACGCCTGACCGGCACCGGTGCCACCACCGCCTGCGACCTGGTCGGTGCCGGTGGCGAGCGATGCCATCGCGGAGGTGATGACGAGCCCGACGTCGGTGACATCGGTGGTGAATGACGCTTCGCCGAATGCGCCGCCGGCGAGGGCGACGACCATCGTCTCGCCGATCGCCCGGGAGAGCGCGAGGATCAGGGCCGCGACGATCCCGGAGACCGCGGCGGGCATCACGACGCGGGTGACGGTGGTCAGCCGGCGGGCGCCCAACCCGTAGCTCGCCTCGCGCAGGGAGGCGGGGACGGCCCGCATCGCGTCCTCACTGATCGAAGCGACGATCGGGGTGATGAGGATGCCCACACCGATCCCCGCTG
The DNA here is from genome assembly GCA_046484625.1 of Acidimicrobiia bacterium. Taxonomy (GTDB): domain Bacteria; phylum Actinomycetota; class Acidimicrobiia; order IMCC26256; family PALSA-555; genus DASUAO01. Next base: position 10,176 of record JAWOIO010000045.1, on the reverse strand, counting down.
CGGCCAGGCTGAAGGCGTCCGCGTCCTCGAACAGGTTCTGGACGATGTTCGGTCCGATCCAGGCGACGGCGAAGAACCCGAGGACGATGCTCGGGATCCCCGCCATGACTTCGAGCACCGGCTTGACCACCCGGCGCACGCGCGGGTTCGCGTACTCCGCGAGGTAGATCGCGGCTCCGAGCCCGAGCGGCGTGGCGATGACGATTGCCACCCCCGTCACGAGGAGCGACCCGACCAGCAACGTCATCACGTCGAACTTGCCGACCCGTGGTGCCCACTTCTCGAAGGTCAAGAGCGTGTCGAGGGAGATGTTGCTGAGGAAGGTGATGGAGCTGCCGAGGAGCGTGGCGACGATCGCGATGCTGATCCCCAGGGAGGAGAGCCCGGCGAGCCAGAACACGTTGCGGACCCGACGCTCCCGGCGGAGCCGCCTGGCGTCCCCGCTGAGCGAGGGCGGTGCCGGGCTTGGTGTCGCGGACCCGGACGGGGTCGTGGTGACGGTCATCCCTACTCTTCTACTCGTCTTGTTCGCTTCGTGCAGGGCTTGCCGGAGCGACGAGGGGGCGGTCGACCGGGAGGGGGACCCGGTCGACCGCCCCCTGCGTCACGAGTCGGATCCGGCTATCGAGCCGACTCCCAGACGTCGATCGCGGCCTGGATGTCGGCCTTCGCGAGGGGCGCGTAGCCCGCGTCCTCGACCGAGGTCGTGAGGTTCGCCTTCGTCATGTAGAAGTCGACGAAGCTCTTGAGGGCCTCGTTCGCCGCGGCCTTCTCGTTGCTCACGTAGATGAAGAGCGGGCGGGCCAGGGGCGCGTAGTCGCCCGACTGCGTCGTCTTCGCGGTCGGGGCCACGCACTTCCCGGTGTCGGGGTTCTCGATCTTGACTGCCTTCACAGTGTCCTGGTTCTCGAGGAAGAACGAGATGCCGAGGAACCCGATGCCGGACTTCGAGCCTTGGACCCGCTTGATCGTGTCGTTGTCGTTCGGGAACTGGCCGTCCGAGATCAAGGGCTCGTTCGGCTCGTTCTCACCGTCGTCGTTCACCGAGACGTCGGTGATCTTGCCCTCCTCGAGACGGGTCTCCATGATGTCCTCGTACCCGAGCTCGATGAACGAGTCGTAGGTGCCCGACTCCGGACCCGGCGTGAACTTCTTCACCGTGCCTTTGGCCGGAAAGCCCCGCGTGGTGCCGAGCTCTTCGGCGATGGCTGCGTTCGCGGCCATGTCACCGGAGGACTCGGGCCCGAAGATCGCGTAGAGATCGGCCTGGCTGAGGCACTTCAGGCCCAGGGTGCTCTCCTTGTTCACGATCACGGTGAGGCCGTCGAGAGCGACCGGCAGCTCGGTGAAGGTGATGCCGTTCGGCTCGCAGACGGCGATCTCCTCGTCCTTGATCGGCCGGGACGCGTCGGAGATGTCGGTCTCGCCCTCGCAGAAGAGCTGGAAGCCGTCTCCGGTGCCGGGACCGTCGACCCGGATCGAGACGTCTGGATTCTCCTCGGCGAAGAGCTCGGCGATGAGGGACGTGATCGGCTCGACGGTCGACGAGCCGGAGACGTTCACCTCGCCGGATCCCTGTGCGGTCGCGGGCCCGGCGAACGCCAGGCTCGTAGCGACGAGCGTCCCGAGGGTCGTGACGAGCACTCGTGCGCGTCGGCGGTTGTGGACCGAGCGATGGTGGAGCAAGGTTTTTCCTCCTGCGTGATGGTGGTTGACACGCGCACGGTACGAAACGCGGGTAGCGCGGCACTGCCACCTGGGGGAACGGAGGGTGAACAGGAGGGCAAGACCCGGGGTTGGGGCTCCCGGTCGCCGGGATCAGGGCGCGCCGGAGTCCGTCTGCTCGGCGCGCGAGGGGAACTCGCCCGTGACCATGAAGCGGGTCCAGGCGCCGATCAGCACGGCGTGGTCCGCGATGCGCTCGTAGTAGCGACCGACGAGCGCCAGCTGCACGGCGGTCTGGATCCCGGCCTCGTTGCCGTCCGTCGTCTCGAAGATCGCCCGGAACAGGTCCTTCTGGAGGTCGTCCATCACGTCGTCCATGTCGGGGAGCGCCGCGGCGGTCTCGATGTCCTCGTCGGCGAAGGCGTCGACCGCGAGGCTGAGCTGCACGTTCGCCTGCGCACCCATGCGCTCGACGAGGCCGCGCACCTTCGGAGCGAGCTGACCCGGGTAGAGGCGACGGGTGGCCTTGGCGATGGTGACCGTCAGGTCGGCCGTCAGCTGGATCTCCTGGAGGATGCGCAGGACCGCGAGCAGGGTCCGGAGGTCCCCCGCCATCGGCTGCTGCGTGGCGAACATCTCGTAGACACGGAACTCGATCGACTCCTTGAAGGTGTCGATCTTCGCGTCGTTGCGGATCACGCGCTCCGCGGCGGGGAGGTCGGCGGCCAGCAAGCTCTCGGTGCACGCACCGATCGCCTCGCCGGTCAGGCCCGCGAGCCTGACCACGTCCGAGCGGATGTCGTCCATGTGCTCGCCGAACGAGCGGCGCGTCTCGGCCTGCGGCTCGGGGTCGGGGGGGAGCAGGAAGTCGTCGTTGTCGGGCATGGTTGCTCCGGTTTCGCGGTTGGTGCGAGCATTGTTGCCGCCGCGAGGGCTTCGTGCACCCGCTGGTCGGCTCGCCGCGGAGTGTTCACCTCGCGTTCACCTGTCCGGCACCGCGCGATCATGGTCCGTCTGCCACGCTTCCGTACCGTGGGGGGCTCCGGTTGCCGGACGCATCCCCAGCCGCCATGCTGGATCCGACCATCGGCGAGGACCGGAGCGAACGATGTCGAGCCCACCGAAGGACCAGAAGCCGATGCATCAAACCGTGCTGGCAGGAACCAACCCGACGAGTGCTGCGTCGGGAGCCGCCCCTGACGACGGGTCGCCCGACGCGACCCCTGCACCCGAGGTGGTCTTCCGCCTCGACGACATCTCGGTCAGCTACAGCGGGAAGGTCGCGATCGAAGGTGTCGACATCGACATCCGAGCGCGGGAGATCACCGCGCTGATCGGTCCGTCCGGCTGCGGGAAGAGCACCCTGCTGCGATCCCTCAACCGCATGAACGACCTGATCGTCGGCGCAGCCGTGCACGGGCGGCTGGAGTACCACGGGATCGACCTCTACGGCCCGAACGTGGACCCGGTCGAGGTGCGACGCCGGATCGGGATGGTCTTCCAGAAGCCGAACCCCTTCCCGAAGTCGATCGCCGACAACGTCGCGTTCGGTCCCCGGTTGCTCGGAGAGCGGAAGGATCTCGAAGAGATCGTCGAGGCCGCGCTCAAGCGCGCTGCGCTCTGGGACGAGGTCAAGGACAAGTTGAAGGAGAGCGCGTTCGCGCTCTCGGGAGGTCAGCAGCAGCGGCTCTGCATCGCTCGCTGCATCGCGGTCGAGCCCGACGTGATCCTCATGGACGAGCCCTGCTCGTCGCTCGACCCCCTCGCGACGGCCAGGATCGAAGACCTCATGGAAGAGCTCAAGCGTGAGTACACGATCGTCATCGTCACCCACAACATGCAGCAGGCAGCTCGGGCTTCCGATCGCACGGCATTCATCACCACCGACGTCGGTGAAGAGGGCGAACGGATCGGTCGACTCGTCGAGTTCGATGACACGAACCGGCTGTTCACCCAACCTTCCGACCCCCGCACGGAGGGCTACATCACTGGCCGCTTCGGCTGATCTGCGCGCTCGGAAGCGCGCGGCGGGAGACTGAACCTCGTGGGATCGGTGCTGTTCATCGTCGGTGTTGCGGCGCTCGCGGTGGGCGCCGGTGCGCTCGGCCTCGCGCGGGCACGCGTCAAGGACGCGACGGCACGGAGCGCGATCGCTGATGAGCAAGTGGTGGCGGAGGTCCTCGACGCTCGCTCCCGCATCCGCCAGCTGACAGCCGCGTTGCACGCGGTCGTGGATGCAGTCGTCGTCGTCGACGAAGAGGGGAATGAGGTGTTCCGGAACCAGGCCGCGGTCCGGTTCGAGGACGCGAGGCACTCCGGCGCCGTTGCGGCTCAGGTCCTCGACGGCCTTCTCGAGGGTGCGCTCGCCGGCGACGTCGGCACGCGCGAGCTGCCGCTCTTCGGGCCCCCCAGAGAGGTGCTGCGGATCGCCGCGAGCCCCGTGCTCGCCGATGGTGAGATCGTGGGCGCGGTGGGCGTCGTGGAGGACGTCAGCGAGCTCCGGCGCGTGGAGGACGTACGGCGGGACTTCGTCGCGAACGTCAGCCACGAGCTCAAGACGCCCATCGGAGCGCTGACGCTGCTCGCGGAGACCATTGCGGCTGCCAAGGATCCCAACTCGGCCCGTGGTCTCTTCGACCAGCTCGTGCGCGAGGCCGAGCGCCTCGGCAACATCGTCGACGATCTCCTCGATCTGAGCCTCATCGAGGCCCAAGAGTCCCCAACGAGGGCGCGAGTCCCGCTTCGGGTGCTGCTCGACGAGGCGGTGGAGCGCGTCGGCGCACTCGCACTGTCGAAGGGGATCACGGTCGCCTACGAGCCGCCGGGCGACGATCTCGTCGTGTCGTGTGATCCCGTGCAGCTCGTCGGGGCGTTCACGAACCTGTTGGACAATGCGCTGAAGTACTCGGACGCAGGCGGCTCGGTCGAGGTGGCGGCATCCGGCGTCGCCGACCGCGCGGTCGTCTGGGTGCGCGACCGCGGGATCGGCATCCCCCATCGGGACCTGGAGCGAATCTTCGAGCGCTTCTATCGCGTCGATCGAGCTCGTAGCCGCGCGACGGGAGGCACCGGACTCGGCCTCGCGATCGTTCGCCATGTGGCCCAAGTCCACGGCGGGGACGTCGCAGTCGAGTCGATCGAGGGCGAGGGCTCGACCTTCCGGATCGCGCTCCCGATCTCGTCGGAGCACCTCGACGGCATTCGGGAGGTCTCCTGATGGCTGACCCGCCCCGGATCCTCGTCGTCGACGACGAGCAGTCCTACCGAGACGCACTGGCGGTCGCGCTCGAGCACGAGGGCTTCATCGTCGAGACCGCGGCCGACGGGGTCGAGGCGCTGGCTCGCTTCGACCAGACGCATCCCGCGCTGGTCCTGCTCGATGTGATGTTGCCGCAGATGTCGGGCGTCGACGTGTGCCGGGAGATCCGCACCCGGTCCCAGGTCCCGATCATCATGGTCACGGCGCGCAACGCCGAGATCGACGCGGTGGTCGGCCTCGAGGTCGGGGCCGACGACTACATCACCAAGCCGTTCCGTCTCCGTGAGCTCGTCGCGCGGGTCCGCGCCGCGCTCCGGCGCGGTCCGGTTCCGGGCGGCGATCACGATGCCGTGGAGATCGTCGAGGTGGACGACGTCCGGCTCGACATCGGACGTCACGAGGTGTTTGTCCGCGACGAGCTCGTGGCAATGCCCTTGAAGGAGTTCGAGCTCCTCGAGGTCCTGTTGTTCAACGCCGGCAGGGTTCTGACGCGCGACGTGCTCATCGACCGGGTCTGGGGTCCCAACTACTACGGCGACACGAAGACGCTCGACGTCCACGTCAAGAGGCTCCGGGCGAAGATCGAGACGGATGCTGCGCGCCCGACCCGACTCGTCACGGTCCGCGGCGTCGGATACCGCTACGAGAGGCGCTGAGCGACCTCGTCGGCGAGTCCCGGAGCCGAAGCGCCGATTCCTATCCCGGTGAGCAGCGTCACTGCCGCATAGCCCTGGTGCACCCAGGCGAGGTCGGTGCCCGGCTCGATGTCGCGGAGTCGGCCGGCGTATTCGAGCTCGAGCTCTCCGGCTCGGGTCTCGGCGGTCCAGCGCTCGTTGAACGGCTCCAGCACGGCGTCACGCACGCCGCGGATCTCGCCGATCGGCGTGTTCGGCACGTTGAGGTTCACGACCTGGGGCCCCGATGCGTCGCGCAGCCAGGCCACGGTGGCGGCCGCGAGCTCGCTCGCGGCGTCGAAGTGCGGGTCCTCGCCCCATCCGATGCTGACCGCCACCGCAGGGATCCCGAGCACCGCTGCGCTGAGCGCCGCGCCGACGGTCCCCGAGTGCAGGACCAGATGGCCGTAGTTGAGCCCCGGATTGACACCCGACGCCACGACGTCCGGCGGATCGCCGAACGCCCCGAGGCTTCCCGCGTAGACGGCAGCTGCCGGCGGCAGGTCGACGGAGTGGACCTGCACGTCGGGGAGCCCGGACCAGCGCACCTCGGTCCATCGCACGGGCCCGCCGCGATGGAGTCGACCGATCGCGGCGCCACTGCCGCTGCGTTCGCCGCTCGGTGCGACGACGATCACGTCGTGTCCGTCGGTCGCGATGGCTCGGGCGAGCGCCCGCAGACCGGGGGCCTCGACACCGTCGTCGTTCGTGACCAGGATCCGCACGCGACGAACGTACCCCCGCGTACCCGAAGCCTCGGCATGGGGTCGGTGGACAGTCGGTGAACACATCGCAACATTCCCCCGGAATGCGTGCGCGGGGAATGCCGACCTCGCACAATGCCCCCATGACCGACGCCCCCATGACCGACGCCCCCATGACCGACGCAGGGATCAAGCTCGCAGTCATCGATGCCGACGGGACAGCGATCAGCGACGACGACGTCGTGCTGATGGCGTTCGTCGAGGCGCTCGGGGCGTTGGGACTCGGCCCGGAGGTCGCCGGGTTCGACGACCGAATGCGCTACGTCCGGTTCTCGATGGGCCGGGCACGCTTCGACGTCTTCCAGTATCTCCTGCGTGACGCTGGAACTGCCCGGCTCGCGAACCGCATCTTCGAGGCTGCGGTCGAGTCGGGCATAGGTCAGAGCGAGGTGGCACCGATGCCGGGCGCGCAGGCGGCGATCGACGAGCTACGCGACGAGGGCGTCGCAGTGTGCCTCGTCGGGACGATGACCCAGCGGGCGCTCGACCGGATCGTGGCGGAGATCGGATGGACCGACGCCGTCGATCTCACGCTCGCTCCCAACGCCGACCTCCGGGGGCGGCCGCATCCCGACCTGGTGCTGATGGCGACGATGCGCCTCGGGATCGACTCGGTCCGCGACGTCGCCGTGGTGGGCGGCACGGTCGCCAGCCTCGTCGCCGGGAACCGTGCGGGTGCCGCCACCGTGGTCGGGGTCGCGGCCGACGACCACGAGCACACCTTGCTCGGGGCGACGCCCCACACGCACCTGGTGCGCTCGATCGGCGAGGTGCCAGGGGTGCTCCGGCGCGTGGCGCGACGTCGGACAGCCGCCTAGCGACGACCAGGGGCCTCGCGTCGTCGTCGGCCTCCCGGAGAACCAGGCTCGCCTCGTCGAGCGCGCGTCTCGCTCAACGGGGAGACGGGATGTATCGGGCGCTCGACACCTGGCCGGCGTCGAACTCGAGCACCCAGACGGAGCCCTTCTCGAGACCGCCCTCGCCGATGCCGACTCCTCGTCGTCCGCACTCGTCGAGCAGGTCCCCGATCACGTCACCGTGGCTGCAGAGCACGGCGTCCTCGCCGCTGTACTTCTCGAGCAGATCGACCGCGTCGGCGCACGGTGTGCCTTCGGCGAGGCTGTCGCAGGGCTCGACAGGGATCCCGAGCGCCGTGGCGAGGGGCTCCACCGTCTGGATGCACCGCACGTAGGGACTCGTGAGGACTCGCGATACGGGCGACTGCGCGAGCGACGCGGTCAGCTGCTCGGTCTGACGGCGGCCGTTCTTGCTCAGGGGACGGTCCTCGTCGGGACCTTCCCACGACGAACGGCTCCCGGCCTTGGCGTGGCGTACGAGGTAGATGGTCATCGTCGCCCCTCGACCTGAGGAAGGAGCACTCGGTCGTGCTCGTAGCTGAGGAGTCTCGCGGCTTCGGCCGCCCGACACCAGCGGACCTCGTCGACCTCCCGGTTCGGCTCGAAGTCGTCGCCCGACACCCCCGGCGGGAGCTCCATCAACCAATAGCGGACGAGCTTGTCCCGGCCCTTGTTGTCCCGATACCGGGTCGCACCGATCTCCGCTCGGGCGCTGCACCCGAACCCGGTCTCCTCCGCCACCTCGCGCAGCGCGGTGGCGAGGTCGTCATGGTCGGCGTCGTCGCGCTTGCCCTTCGGGAAGGTCCAATCGTCGTAGCGCGGCCGGTGCACGAGGAGGAGCTCCACCCGTCGCCGCCACCGGTGGCGCCGCGTCCGGCGCACGACGCCGCCGGCGGCCCGCACGTCGGGTTCGGCGTCGACGGCGCGCTTCGCGCTCACGTCCAGGCCCGCAGCCGCTTCTGGTGTGCGTGCTTCCAGGTCTTGGGCCACTGGCGACGGGTCCGGCGAGCCTCGCGGAGCTCACGCGCGGCGAGCTGGCCGGCCGCGAAGCCGACGCCGTCGCCATCGGTCGCAGCCGCCCGGCGCAACCATTCGGCCGCGATCACGGCGTCCTGATGGGCGCCGAGGATGTCCTGGATCTCGGTGGCGGTGCGGGCGAGCCGCCGCGCCGGTCGCCCCAGCGCGGGGGCGATCGCCTCCGCGGCGTAGCGGACCCGCTTGGCGCGTCGGCGCACCCGGTGGAGGGCGGCGTCGCGCGGCGTGGGCCCGAGAGCATCGACCAGCCCGAGCAGCGCACGGACCGGCTCACGCACGAGGTCGCCCAGGCGGTCGCGGTCGTCGACGGCCTCATCGACCTGGAGCAACAAGCGTGGGTGCGACGCGGCGTCGACGAGACGGTCGAGCAGGCGGTCGTAGCGCTCGCTGCGGAGCCCGACGAGCATCAGCTCGCGGGCGCGCTCCCGATCGGCGCGGAGCCGATCGACCAGGGTCCCGGCCGGACCACGGTCGACGGGTGCGAGGCGCCGGATCTCGGGTTCGAAGCGTTCGATCAGCACGTCGGCGTCGCGGACCGCGCCGAAGACGTCGCCGAGCCAGCGCAGCTCGTCGCGCAGGTCCTCGGCCCACCCTTCGTCGAGGAGGGGCTCGAACGTCCGGAGGTCGGACCGGAGACGTCGGGTGGCGACGCGCGCTTGGTGCAACGCCTCGGCGTCGTCGCCGAGGCGCGCGCCGGGATCGTTCCGGACGAGCCGGACGACCGAGGTCGCGATCGCGGCGCGCACGACGCTCAGGGCGGCGGGCTCCCCGGCATCGAGGTTCGGCACCTGGACGTCGGCGGGCGCGCGCGCCGGTGCGCCCAGTGCCCGAACGATCTTCGGGGTGGGGTCGGCCGCGCCCGCGCCCGCGGTTCGCAGCCGGGCGAGGAGTGCGTGCCGCTGCGACGGGGTCGCGTCGTCGGCGAGCTCCAGCTCGACCTCCCGGAACACGGTGGCGCCGTGCCCGCCGCGCCGGGAGTCCACCTCGACCCGGTCGTCGACCACCTCGCCGATCGCGTGGCCGGTCTGGTCGCGCAGCGCCACGACCCGCCGGGTGGTGTTCAGGGTCGCGAGAGGCTCGACCGCCGCGCCGCGGGTCAGCGAGCGCACGAGGTCGAGGGCCGCGGGCGGCGGTGCCGCGTCGGAGCTGCCGTCGGCGGGCCCGGGCCCGGCGACGTGGTGCTCCACGCGCACGAGCGCCTCGGTGTCGTCGTCGCGGGTCGGGAGCTTCACGGTCCAGCCCTCCGGGTCCCGGTAGCGCAAGCTGGCCCCGGCCCGCGAGATCCGGAGGTCGGGGGTGTCGAAGTACGTGGCCGCGAGCTCGAGGATCTCCTCGTGCCCGGCGGTCACCCCGTTGGCCGGGTCGGTGAAGAACGGCAGCCGGAAGTCGGGGGTGACCGCCAGCTTGATCTCCCGCTCGACGATGCTCATGGCCCGACCACGCTCAGGGCCGAATCGCGGCGCGCGCCTCGGCGAGCTCCTGCAGACGATCATGGGTGTTGACCCCGACCGTCGTCTCGACCGGACGCCACGACCCGTCGGGGCACAGCGTCCACGCGAGGGTGTCGTCGGCGAGGTTCACCTCGAGGATCTCGGCCAGCCGTTCCCTGAGGCGAGGCTCGGTGACCGAGCAGGTCGCCTCCACGCGCCGGTCGAGGTTGCGCGGCATCCAGTCGGCCGACCCGATGAGGTAGTCGGCGGCCGTCGCGTTGGCGCCGAAGCGGTAGATCCGGGAGTGCTCGAGGTAGCGGCCGATGATCGAGCGGACCCGGATGTTCTCCGAGAGCCCCGGGCCACCCCATTCTCGACCAGACCGTCCGATCGTTGCTTGAGACGATGCCGACCGAGGCCCGATAAAGTACACGTCGAAATCCCGTGACCCCGCAGCGCCGACGCTCGAATAAGGTGGCGGATATTCGCCCG
>JAWOIO010000237.1:0-8128 GCA_046484625.1 Acidimicrobiia bacterium | reverse complement strand
GATGGCCCTCACCGACGGGACCGTGCTCTCTCCGGCCCTGGGGATCGGCGCGTTCGCCCAGAAGACGCTCGTCGCCGCCGGTCAGGCCACCAAGGTGAACCCGGCGGCGCGCCCCGAGGCCGTGGGCCTGCTCGGGTGCGGTGTGATGGCGGGCTTCGGCGCGGCGGTCAACACGGGCAACGTCCAGCGCGACGACACGGTCGCCGTGTTCGGGTGCGGAGGTGTGGGCGACGCCGCGATCGCCGGGGCCCGACTCGTCGGCGCCCGGACGATCATCGCCGTCGACCTCGACGCCACGAAGCTCGAGTGGGCGCGGGGATTCGGCGCGACCCACACCGTCGACGCCTCGAAGGAGGACGCCGTCGAGGCGGTGCGCGCACTCACCGACGGCAACGGCGCCGACGTGTGCATCGAGGCGGTCGGCCGCCCCGAGGTGCTCGCCCAGGCGTTCTACGCGCGCGACCTCGCCGGCACCGTGGTGCAGGTCGGGGTGCCGACCCCCGACATGGCGCTCCCCGACATCCCCATGATCGACTTCTTCGGTCGCGGCGGCGCGCTCAAGCCGTCGTGGTACGGCGACTGCCTCCCCACCCGCGACTTCCCGCTCCTGGTCGACCTGTACCTCGCGGGGCGGTTCGACCTCGACGCGTTCGTCTCCGAGACGATCTCGCTCGACGCGGTGGAGGAGGCGTTCCACAAGATGGAGCGCGGCGAGGTCCTGCGCTCCGTCGTGACGATCGACTCCTGATGGGCGCGTCGTGAGCGCCCGCATCGAGCACCTCACCACCGCCGGAATCTTCTCGATCGACGGTGAGGACTTCGACGTCGAGAACAACATCTGGCTCGTCGGGGACGACCACGAGGTTCTCGTGATCGACGCGGCCCACGATGCCGCGCCCATCGCGGCGGCGGTCGGGGACCGCACCGTCCGCGCCATCGTGTGCACGCACGGCCACAACGACCACATCAATGCTGCCGACGCGCTCTCCCGCGCGACCGGGGGCGCACCGGTCCTGCTCCACCCGGACGACGAGATGCTCTGGGACCTCGTCTACCCGGAGCGCAAGCCCGACGACGCCGTGCGCGAGGGCAGCGAGATCGAGGTTGCCGGCACCCGCCTCCGGGTCATCCACACCCCGGGCCACAGCCCCGGTGGCGTGTGCCTGGTGGGCCCGGAGGGGCACGTCTTCGGGGGCGACACCCTCTTCAAGGGCGGGCCGGGAGCGACCGGTCGCTCGTTCTCCGACTTCCCGACGATCATCGAGTCGATCCGGGACCGGCTCCTGGTGCTCGCCCCGGACACCGTGGTGCACACCGGGCACGGCGACTCGACCACGATCGCCGACGAGGCGCCGCACCTCGAGGAGTGGATCGCGCGGGGGCACTGACGGCCATACGCGGCGCCGATACGCTCCGTCGCGACATGGGTGCACGAGCGAGGTGACCGTGACGGGCGACGCCGGCTTCGGGTTCAAGGACCCCGCCACTCGCCGCAACCTCGTGTTCGAGGTCGTACCGCTCGGTCGCCTCGACGTGATCACGCACCAGCGGAAGCCGAGTGCGCCGCACGTGCAGCGCCTCGTCGACTCGATCGAGCGGGTCGGCTTCCTCGCCCCGATCGTCGTCGTCGAGACGGCCGACGGCGACCAGCTGCTCATCATCGACGGCCAGCACCGCTACCTGGCGGCTCAGGAGCTGGGGCTCCGGAAGCTGCCGGTCGTGATCGTCCCTCGTGACCTCGCCCATCGGATGCTCGCGCTCAACGTCGAGAAGGAACCGAACATCCGGGAACGAGCATCCGTCGCGCTCTCGATCTACCGGGAGCTGGTCGAGACGAAGCCGAAGACCGTCGAGACCGACCCGATGGTCGTCGACTCCGTCCTCTTCGCCCACTACGTGACGCTCGGGCTCGCCTACGCCGAATCGGGTCGCCTCGCCGGCAGCGTGTACGAGTCGATCCTGCGCAAGTGCGACGGGTTCATCGACGAACCGCTCGCGGAGTGCCTCGAGGTCCGCGAGGGGCGTGCGGCCAAGGTCGTGGAGGCGCATCAGCTCGTGCGCGCGATCACCGAGAAGCTGAAGGAGCTCGGCACCTGGCACGAGTTCGCGACCGCGCAGATCATCTCGTCGGCGAACCCGTTGAAGCGGGCTCGCAAGCAGCATTCGTTCGACGACACGTTCACGAAGCTGATCGCGAAGCTGACCGACCTCGAGGCGAGCCCTCAGAAGATCCGCGGCGGAGACTGATCGTGCTCCGCGGCCCAGGGAGTGCATCGATGACGACCATCGACGAGCTCGTCGCGGCGGCCGCCGCCGATGTGGAGCGGGCGTCGGTCGCCGCGTGCCAGATCGCTGTTGCCCGCGACGGCGACCTCGTGGCGTTCGAGACGTTCGGCGACGCGTCGAACGCGACCCGGTTCTGCATCTTCTCGGCCACGAAGCCGATCGTGGCCTCGGCGATCTGGCTGCTCCTCGGTGACGGGAGCCTCGACGTCGATCGTCCCATCGCCGACGACCTCCCCGAGCTCGCGGGAACCCCGGTCGGTTCGGTCACGCTCGAGCAGGTCCTGCTGCACACGGCCGGGTTCCCGAGTCCCACGATCTCGGCGCGGGACGCGATCTCGAGTAGCCGCCGGCTCGACCGGATCGCGACGTGGGCGCTCGAGTGGGAGCCGGGCTCCCGCTTCGAGTACCACTCGGAGTCTGCGCACTGGGTGCTCGCGGCGCTCATCGAGCGCGTGAGCGGGCTCGACTTCCGCGACTTCGTCGAGCAGCGGGTCTGCGCGCCGCTCGGTCTCCCCCGCGTGCTGGGCCTCGGTCCGGACGACCAAAGGGATCTTGCCCCGCTCGTGCCCGCGTCCCCCGAGGCCGAGAGCGATCCCACCCTGCGGTGCAACGCACCGGAGTGGCGTGCGGTCGGCAATCCCGGCGGCGGTGCGTTCATGACCGCGGCCGACCTCGCGCGCTTCTACCAGGCCCTGCTCACGAACCCGGGAGGGCTCTGGGACAGCGAGATCCTGCGCGACGCGACGAGTGTGGTGCGCTGCGTGTTCGACGACCCGCTCATGGGGATCCCCGCCAATCGTTCACGCGGGCTCGTGCTCGCGGGCGACGACGGAATGCACGCCTTGCGGTACGCGATCTTCGGCGAAGCATGCTCACCCGGCTCTTTCGGCCATGCCGGTGCGCACGGTCAGGTCGGGTGGGCCGACCCGGCGACCGGCATCTCATTCGCCTACCTGGGCAACAGCGTGGACACCGACCCGATGCGCCCCGGCGCGCGTGCGAGCCGACTCGCGTCGATCGCGTCGAGATTGGAGTAGCTCACCTGTTGGTTGGCCCAATCTGCCGCGAGCACCGTCCGGCCAGGCACCGGCGTTGCTGCTCCGGGAACCGCGCGGCTGCGGTGTCCTGGCCTCGCGCTCGGTGGAGCCGGGCTCAGAACGCCGACGCCACGACCACGAGGGAAGGCAAGACGATGTCGTCCGATCCGTAGGGTGCCACCAGTGCCGAGAGTTCGTCGCGCACCGACCGCTGCTCGACGTCGTCGAGTCCCGCGATCACCGTCGCGATGGCACCGGCAGCATGTGTCAGGAACGCCCAATACTCGTCCATCGATCCGAATCGCCACGAGATTCGCACGTCGTCGAACCGCGGGTCGGAGAAACCCGCATCGATGAGCAGTTCCCCGAACCGATCTCGGTCGGCGAGCGCAAGGATTCCGGGGGTCCCCGCCTGCGGAGGGCCGACGTGTCCGCGTTCGTGGAGCACGCGCATCGGCAGCGTCACACACGGGTTCTCTGCCGGGTCTCCGAACACGGCACACGAGAGCCGGCCGCCCAGCCGGAGCACGCGCCGCGTCTCGCGCAGCGCTGCTGGAGCGTCCGGCATCAGCATGTAGCCCCATCGGCAGAGCACTCCGTCGGCGAATTCGTCAGGCAGGTCGAGGCGCTCCGCGTCGAGCACTCGACATTCCACGTTCTCGAGGTCCAGTGAGGTCGCCAGACGCGTAGCGACGTCGACCATCGCAGGGGCGAAGTCGCTCACGACGATCCGCCCGTCGGGCCCCACGAGCGGCGATGCAGCGAAGCCGACCACGCCCGTGCCGGCCGCGAGCTCTACCACGGTGTCACCCATCCGGGGCGCGAGCCGCTCGAGCATCACGTCGACGATGGGCCGCGCGGTCTCCTCGAAGAACGAGTGGCGCTCGTCCCACCCCGTCGCCATCGCGTCCCAGAGCCTCCGATTCGCCCGGCTCGCCGCTTCGAGGTCCATCGCTCGATGGTACAGAACTCGGCGACAACGGCTCCCGGACGCGCCGCGCATCAACCTGGCCGCGCACAACTGGAACATCTGCTGACAAGGCAGACCCTCTCGCTGGGGATCTCAGCTTCGATCGCGTCGGCACTCGCGCCGTAGCGGCTCCCGTCTCGTTCCCCGGCGCGAGCGGCGTGGGAGGATTGGCGAATGGAATGGTGGGCGTGGGTCCTGATCGGAATCGGTGCCGTCGTCGCGGGCGTCATTGTCTACGACCTCACTCAGCGCCGGCACGCGGTACTCCGGAACTTCCCGATCATCGGGCACTTCCGGTACCTGCTCGAAGGCGTCGGCCCGGAGCTGCGCCAGTACATCGTCGTCGACAACGACGCCGAGAAGCCCTTCAGCCGTGACCAGCGGCGGTGGGTCTACACGGCGGCGAAGCGGCGTAACACGTATGTCGGGTTCGGCACGGACAACGACCTCGAGGCCTCGCCCGGCTACCTGATCATCAAGCAGTCGCCGTTCCCGTCCCCCACTCCCCACGAGGGCGATCCGGACTTCGACCGGGACTTCCGCGTGCCGTCGGCCAAGGTGGTCGGCGGTGCACGCGGTCGCGCGCAGGCCTTCCGCGCGCCATCTGTCGTCAACGTGTCGAGCATGAGCTACGGGTCGCTGGGCGCGAAGGCGGTCGAGGCACTCAACCGGGGGGCCGCGCTCGCCGGCTGTCTCCAGGGGACCGGGGAAGGGGGGATCACCTCCTACCATGAGCACGGAGGGGACCTCGTCTGGCAGATCGGCACGGGGTACTTCGGCTGTCGGGACGCTGCCGGCCGCTTCGACCTCGGGCGCTTCGCGGACGTGATCGCGGCGCACCCACAGATCCGGATGATCGAGATCAAGCTGAGCCAGGGCGCGAAGCCCGGCCTCGGCGGGCTGCTCCCCGCCGCGAAGGTGACGCCGGAGGTCGCGAGGTTGCGGGGCGTGCCAGAGGGGGTCGACGCGTGGAGCCCGCCTCGGCACTCCGCGTTCCACGATGCCGACAGCCTGCTCGACTTCGTGGAGCTGCTCGCCACCGAGTGCGGACGGCCAGTAGGCATCAAGTCGGCAGTCGGACAGTTCGACCTCTTCCGCGATCTCGCGACGCTCATGGCGTCCGGCGAGCGTGGCGTCGACTTCATCGTGATCGACGGCGGCGAGGGCGGAACCGGCGCCGGACCGCTCGTGTTCGGCGACCATGTCGCCTTCCCGTTCAAGGTCGGGTTCTCGCGCGTCTACCGCGTGTTCGCCGAAGCCGGCCTGCACCACGACGTCGTGTTCACCGGCTCCGGCAAGCTCGGCCTGCCCGACAACGCGCTCCTCGCGTTCGCGCTCGGGTGCGACACGGTGAACGTCGGCCGCGAGGCAATGCTGTCGATCGGCTGCATCCAGGCACTGCGCTGCCATACCGGCCGATGCCCGACCGGTGTGACCACCAATAGCCGGTGGCTCCAGCGGGGACTCGACCCGGCGTCGAAGTCGGTGCGCGCCGCGAACTACCTCGTCCAGCTGCGCAAGGAGCTGCTCCAGCTCAGCCGCGCCTGTGGAGTGGTGCACCCGGCGCTGGTCACCCTCGACCACCTCGAGCTGCTCGACGACCACTTCGGTGCCCGGAGCGCCACCGAGGTCTTCGGTTACGAGCCCGGCTGGGGTGTCCCCTGACCAAGATCTCCCGCTAGGTTCCGGTCGTGAGCGAGCGCACCCGTGACGTCGTCATCGTCGGTGGCGGGCACAACGGCCTGGCGTGCGCCGCCTACCTCGCGCGTTCCGGTCTCGACGTCCTCGTGCTCGAGCGACGCGACGTCCTCGGCGGAGCTGCGGTGACCGAGGAGATGTGGGACGGCTATCAGATCTCGAGTGCGTCCTATGTCGTGTCGCTGCTCCCGGATCGCATCGTCGCCGAGCTCGACCTCAAGCGGTTCGGATACGACGTCTCGATCATCACGCCGGACTACTTCGTCCCGTTCCCCGACGGCAGCTCACTCACGCTCTGGGGTGATGTGCGCCGAGACGTCGAGGGAATCGCGAGGCTCAACGAGGCCGACGCCGAGGCCTACGTGCAGTTCGACCGCTACTTCGAGCGCGTTGCCGGGCTGATGAAGGACCTGCTGTTCGTCGTGCCCCCGAATCTCCGGCTGGCCGAGGTGCTCGGGTGGCTGCGGACCGGCGCCCGGTTCCGGGGCTGGACCGGCCGCGACGTCCACGAGATCGTCCGCCTGTTCACGATGAGCGCGGCCGACCTGCTCGACGAGTGGTTCGAGGACGATCGCGTGAAGGGAGCGCTCGCGACCCAGGCGATCATCGGGGCCTGGTGCGGGCCGATGACCCCGGGGTCGGCCTACGTGCTGATGCACCACTGGATCGGGGAGATCGACGGGCACTTCGGCGCGTGGGGCTGGGTGAAGGGCGGGATGGGCGGCCTCTCGGCCGCCATCGCACGGGCGGCGGAGGCGGCCGGCGCCGAGATCCGCATCGGCGCCCCGGTCGAGAAGGTCTCGGTGAGCGCGCAGGGCCGCGCGGTCGGGGTCGAGCTGAGTGACGGGACGCTCGTGCCGGCCCGCCAGGTCGTGTCGAGCGCGCATCCGGTCACCACCTACCTCGACCTCGTCGGTCGCGCGCACCTGCCCCCTGACGTGGTGCGCGACGTCGAGCGGTTCCGCACCCGAAGCGGCAGCGTGAAGGTGAACTTCGGCTTGTCCCGACTGCCGACCTTCCCGGCCTGGGACCAGGACGGCGAGATGCACCGTGGCCTCATGGCCGTCTCACCGTCGATGTCCTACCTCGAGCGGGCCTTCGACGACGCGAAGCACGGACAGCCGAGCGCGCATCCCTACGCCGAGGTGATGTTCCCCACGGCGCACGAGGACCGGATCGCGCCCGAGGGCAAGCACATCATGATGGCCTTCACCCAGTACCTGCCGTTCGAGACGCCGAACACACAGGCGACGCGTGACGCGTGGGCGGCGAAGATCGTCGAGGCGGTCGGGGCGTACGCGCCCGACCTCGCCGACGCGGTCGAGCACGTCGAGGTCCTCACGCCGAGCGATCTCGAGGAGCGGTTCGGACTGCTGGGCGGGAACATCATGCAGGGCGAGATGACGCCGGACCAGATGTTCTCCTTCCGCCCGATCCCCTCCTACGGCGACTACCGCACACCGATCCGAGGCCTCTACCTCTGCGGCGGCGGGACCCATCCCGGCGGCGGCGTGATGGCGGTGCCGGGACGCAACGCCTCACGCGTGATCGCCCGCGACGCCCGGCTCGGGCGCGCGACCGACTGGATCGATCGAGGCGCGGCGCGCGTGCGCTCGCTGCTCACCGGCGACTGAGGGAGCGCGCGCAATGGCGGAGGCACGACGCGAGGCGGGCGAGACCCCTGCGGGCGCGTCGGGACCGACCGGTCTGGCGAGGTTGCTGCCGATCCTCGACTGGGGACGTCACTACGACCGCTCATGGCTGCGAGCCGACCTGATCGCCGGGCTCACCGTCACTGCGCTCGTCGTGCCCAAGGCGCTCGGGTACGCGGGGATCGCGGGCGTGCCGATCCAGCACGGGCTCTACGCGGCGGCGGCCGGCGCGATCCTCTACGCCCTGCTCGGAACGGCCAGGCAGATCTCGACCGGGCCCAGCTCGGCGCTCGCGGCGGTCGCCGGCAGCGCCGTCGTCCTCGCGTCCGTGTCCGGTGCCGGAGCAGTCAAGCTCGTCGCTGCGATCACGGTGGTCACGGGTGTGCTCTTCCTCCTCTTGGCGATCTTCAAGATGGGGTGGATCTCGCACTTCTTGTCGAAGGCCGTGATCACCGGCTTCCTGTTCGGGGCGGCGATCGATGTCG
>JAWOIO010000231.1:0-3651 GCA_046484625.1 Acidimicrobiia bacterium | reverse complement strand
GGCGGCGAGCTTGCGGAACGCGGCGTCGATCGCCTTCTCGAACTCGGCCTCCGGCACCGCGACCTTCACCCGGACCAAGTTGTCGTCGAGGGACTCGACCGAGGTCGTGAGGGATGCCATAGGGGGGGAAGACAAGGATACCCGGACCTGCGGCGCCCCCTGCGCACCGGGCTTTGCCGCGGTCCGCGCCGGTCCGACGATCAGGGAGCCTTCACGCCAGAAGCGTGCCTGCTCCGCGGCGGAGAGTACGACCGGACTCGCCGTGCCCGGCCCGCGCGCCACCCGGGGCCCCCGACGTCCGCTGATCGCAGTCATACCGGCGCAACCGAATGACGCCCGCGCGGCGCGTGCGACCGGAGCGACGACCCGCCCCATAGGCTGGAGCGGTCCGGGGAGTGGCGCAGCTCGGTAGCGCACCTGCTTTGGGGGCAGGGGGTCGGGGGTTCGAATCCCCCCTCCCCGACGGGCACGCTGATCGTGCCACGCGGGTGTAGCTCAATGGCAGAGCCTCAGCCTTCCAAGCTGATGACGCGGGTTCGATCCCCGTCACCCGCTCTCGGTTTTCGGGCGTCGCGTGGCCCGCGTGCCACATCCGTGCCACAACCGACGTCACCGACGTGCCATCGGGCGTCTCCGCTCGCACGATGGAGAGCACTCGGTCAGGCGCTGGGTCGACGGCGTGATGCACGCCGCGCCGCGCACCTTCGCGACCAAGCGCGCGGCCGACGCGTTTCTCGCAGCGGACCGGAATTCTCGACGTGGCTGACTCCGGCTCTCACGATCACGGAGTCGACGGAACGCTGCCCCGCAAGAAGATCTGGCGACACCCACGCCTGATCAGCGAGCACGCGTTCGACAAGCTCCGACTCCTCGACTGCACCTTCGCCGAGTTCGACGTCGCGCTCGGGGCGGCCGATGTCATCGAAGAGCGCGTGGTCGGGCCCGAGGAGATCAAGGAGCTCCTGCTCCTCGTCGACTGGACCAAGGCGCTCCACGTCGTCGTCGTGGTCGACGATGCGCACCACGAAGAACGTGTGGTGACCATCTACGAGCCGGACCCCGACCGCTGGTCCCAGGACTACCGTAGGAGGCGCTGATGCGATGCCACCGCTGCGATGAGGGCGACCGAATCTCGGTCCGGCGGGCGAAGACCGCCGAGCGCGACGGCAAGGTCGCGGTCGTGCTCGGCGTACCGATGGAGGAATGTCCCTCGTGTGGCGACCGCTGGCTGGCGTGGGACGTCGCGCAGCGGCTCGACGAGCTGCTCACGACCATGCTCGCCGGCGACCTCGAGGTCGCCACCCGGCATTTCGACACGCGTTCCGCCGCCTGACTCCGTCGCGACCGACAGCGCGCACGACTCCCACCCGAGTTGCTCGATCGAGAGCATGGTCGACCGACGCACTTGCACTGACAGTGCGAGTAGCGCGGCGAGTAATCCGCGCGGCCGCGTGGGATCGACGCGCCGTGTCCCACGCGCCGCGCGGTCATGTCCCTTGCGCCCTCGTCGACGTCGAGTCCCTCGTCATCGAAGACCGACGCCCGGCGTGCCACATTCGTGCCACAACGGGGTGGACAGGGTGGCACGCAATGGACACGATGGAACGAGATGAACGTTGCTGACCAACGGTTTCGAGAAGCGGGCAGGTCAGCGATGGGTGCGGATTCGTTCTTCCAAGCTGATGACGCGGGTTCGATCCCCGTCACCCGCTCTCGGTTTTCGGCGTCCGGACGCTCGGCGTGGCCTATCTGTGGCCTACCGAGCGTCACCCATGCGCCGACACGCGTCTGGGTCGGGAACATGGTGCCCGCCCGATGAGCCGCCGACGCGCGCCTACTCCCCGGTCCACACACCAATGGCAGGATCGGAGGGGGCGTAGAAACGCGAGTCGAGCAGGACGAGACGATCGGTGACCTCGGGATCCGCGCCGGGGCCGTACGTCGACACGATCGAGCCACCCACACCGCACGTCGGGCACCGAACCGCGTAGACGACCGCCTGCTCGGCCGGATCGCTCGGTCCCTCGAACCGGAAGACGCGTACGACCTCGGCACGGTCGGTCGAGTGCGACGCGCCGCAGGCGCTACAGCGGAGCCCACCGCCGTCGAGGACGAAGGACGCGTGGAACCCCTCGGCCTCGAGGAGGCGCACCGCGTCGAGCACGGTGGCGGGAGCGTCGTCCACCGACCCATGGTGACACGTTGCCGAAGCGCCTGGTGCCGGTAGCGTCGGCGCCATGCTGCTCGACCGGTTCGCCATGACCGACCGCGTCGCGATCGTCACCGGTGCCGGCCGCGGCATCGGCGCCGGATGCGCGCTCGCGCTCGCCGAGGCCGGGGCCCACGTCGCCATCACCGCCCGCACCGAGGCCCAGCTCGAGTCCGTCGCCGAGCAGGTCCGAGCACTGGGCCGCCGGGCGCTTGTGTTCCCGGCTGACGTGAACGACCTCGCCACGCTCGATGCGTTCGTCGATGCGACGATGTCCGAGTTCGGCCGCCTCGACGTGGTCGTCAACAATGCGGGCGGCTCGATGCCGCGACCGCTGCTCGACACGTCGGTCCGCGCCTTCGAGGCGGCGTTCCACTTCAACGTGACGACGGCCTTTGCGTTGTCGAAGGCCGCGATCCCCCGCATGCTGGAGACGCCGAGCCCGGCCGAGGGCGGTGGCTCGATCGTGAACATCTCGTCGGTGATGGGACGCGTCCGCGAGCGCGGCTTCGTGGCCTACGGCACCGCCAAGGCCGCGCTCGCGCACATGACCCGCCTCATGGCCGCGGACTGCGCACCCCGCATCCGGGTGAACGCGATCGGCGTGGGCTCGATCGCGACCTCCGCGCTGGAGTTCGTCCTCACCGACGACGCGCTCCGCACCGAGATGGTCGAGACCACCCCCCTGCGCCGCCTCGGCGAAGTCGACGACATTGCGCTCGGCGCGCTGTACCTCGCGTCCGACGCGTCGAGCTACGTGACCGGGAAGGTACTGGAGATCGACGGTGGACTCGAAGGGGCGAACCTCGATCTCGGCCTGCCGGATCTGTAGATCGCCGTCCCCCGGATCCGCATCGCTCCGCGCGTTCGCCCCGCCGGCAGCGCCGGCCTACCGCTCGTCGGGCGCCTCTCGGCCGGCGAGCCCCTGCTCCCTCGCTGCGCTCGGTCGGGTCTTCGACCCGGGTCTCCCCCGCCTGCGGCGCGATCTCCTCCGAGCGAGACCGGCGCCGCCGGCGCCTGAGCTTGTTGCGGGGCACTACGCGGCGGGGCCGTCGCGGGCGTGAACTCCCCCGTCGCCGGCGTCAATCCGGCGCCACTCGAGGCCGTCGGGTTGCTCGGGGTCGCCGTCGAGCACCCACGGGCCGTGGGGGACGGCCCGCCGGTGATGGCGCGTGCAGACCAAGCAGACGTTGTGCTTGTCGGTGCGACCGCCCTGGCTCCGCGGGACGAGGTGGTGGGCGTCGAGGCCGATCGCCCGCTCGCACCCCGGGACGCGACACGTGGCGTCGCGTCCGACGAGGTAGTCGCGCAGCGCGGCGCGGATCGCATCACCGCGTACCGGCGCGAGCGGCTCGTCGTCGTGGACCTCGCGCACCCGGGCGCCGTCGGCGATCATCTGCCGGACTGCGCCGTGCGAGATCGGGATGCCGTTCACCTCCGGC
>JAWOIO010000217.1:0-15729 GCA_046484625.1 Acidimicrobiia bacterium | reverse complement strand
GAACCACTCGCTCGCGATCGAGCCGACGCCGGTCCAGGCCTGGTCGTCGACGATGGCGCGGGTCGAGAGCGTCCCCGACTGGATCAACACGGCGACCACCGCGAGCCCGAGCGCCGCTTCGTACGAGAGGAGCTGGGCCGACGCCCGCACCGCGCCGATGAGCGGGTACTTCGAGCCCGACGACCAGCCGGCGAGCATCACCCCGTAGAGGCCGATGCCCGACATCGCCAGCAGGAAGAGGATGCCGATGTCGGGGTCGGCGAGCTGGAGCTCGGTGACGTGGCCCGCGATCGAGACGGTCCCACCGATGGGGACGATCGCGAACGCCAGGAACGCGGGGATGATCGAGAGGTAGGGCGCGAGCAGGTAGACGGGCCGGTCTGCCGTGCGGGGCTCGGACTGCTCCTTGAAGAACAGCTTGATGCCATCGGCCAACGTCTGGAGGATGCCGAACGGTCCTGCTGTCTGCGGTCCGATCCGGTTCTGCATGTCGGCGATGACCTTGCGCATGAACCAGATGTAGAACAGCACCGCGACGAGCAGGAGCGCGAAGATCGCGATCGTCTTGCCGATGACGATGAGCACGACCGTGAGGTCGATGTCGCCTTGGAGCAGCGGGTCTGCGCCGAAGATCGGACTCATGCGCCGACCCCCGATCCCCCGCCGATCGTCTCGACGCGCAGCTCCGTGAGCGGATCGGACACGTCGACGAGGTCGAACGCGCCGGCACCGGAGCGGTTGGTGGCGACGAGCGCGGTGCCCTCGGGTACGCGTCCGTCGGGGCGGACGGGCAGCTCGATCGCCGCGGTTGCCGAGCTGACCCGCACCAGGTCACCGGGCCCGACCCCGAGCCCGTCGATCGTTCGGGGATGGACGAGCAGGGTCGATTCGTCGTCGGCGAGTCGAGCCAGTGGCGGCGAGGCCGCGCACACCGGATCGGATCCGTAGAGGGTTGGCGCGGCCACGAGCCGGAGGCTGTAGGCGTCCTCCGGCACGACGGTAGGAGCGGGGGCACTCGTGTCCCAGGCGAACAGCGCGACCGGCGGGACGGGTGCCGCGGGGCCGGCGGCGTCGGGCGTCGCGAGGTCCTCGGCGGGTCCGGGGGCCTCGTCGACCGGAGGCGTCGTCTCCTCGGGCGTCACCTCCTCGGGAGCGGGCTCCGCGGGAGCGGGCGGTATCGGCTCCCAGGACACGCCGGCGCCGGCGACCGCACCGAAGACGATCTCGTCGGCGTGCTCGGCGAGCGGGAGGACGACTCCGTCGCGCGCCCGGCGGAGCAGTCGCGCATCGACACCCGCGAACGCGGGGGCGACCCTGGCGATCTCGTCCTGCACCTCCTCGACCGTCTCGAGGTCGAAGTCGGTACCGAGCCGGGCGGCGAGCTCTCCCGCGATCCGCCAAGCCTCCATCGTCGTGCCCTCGGGCGTGACCTTGCGTCCGAGTCGCATGACGCGACCCTCGAGGTTCGTCGTGCTCCCGCTCTCCTCCCCCCACACGGTGCGGGCGAGGACCAGGTCGGCGTACGCGACCCCGCCGTCGGGGAACGCGGCGACGCTGATCACGTGCTCGACGTTCGTGAGCGCCGCGACCGCGAGGGAACGGTCGGGGAAGTCCGCGAGCGGATCGCAGCCCAGGAGCACGAGCACCTTGATCGCTCCGTCGGCCGCGCCGCGCAGGATGCCCGTCGCGTCGAGACCGGGCTCGGCCGGGACCGCACCCCACGTCGCCTCGACGTGGGCACGACCGGCATCCAGATCGACACGCCCGGGGAGGAAGCCGGGCGCGAGACCGAGGTCGAGCGCACCGTGCACGTTGGCGGTGGGGAGCGCGGAGAGGAATCGGACGTCGCCCGTGAGGTTGGCGAGCAGCGACGCAGCGTGCACGGTCGCGTCGCTGGGCTCAGCGAGCGAGGGGCGCCCCAGGACCACGACGACCGGGCCCTCGCGGCCTTCGAGTGCCGGAACCAGTGGCGAGAGGTCGCCGCGGCGCGTGGTCACGCCACCCAGGACGTCGACGACCTCCTGGACGACGTCGCCAGGAGCGCCGGGTCGGTGCCGGACCGACACTGACGCGTCGCGGGTGAGACCGGTGTCGACCGGGGAGATCTCGACGAGCGGGACCCCCAGATCCACTGCCGCCCGGCGCGCCCGCAGCGCGAGCACCGGGACGGTCTCCTTGAGGTCGGGGCCGAGCACGACGATGGCCCGCGCCCGGTCGAGGTCGGCGATCGTCGCACGCGGCATGCCGACGATGACCTCGGCGGGCAGGCCGTCGGCGAGCTGGGCGTCGATGTGGTCGGTGCCGATCACGCCCTTCGCGAGCCGGGCCCACGCGTACGCGTCCTCGTTCGTGCCGCGCGCACCGCCGAGGACGGCGACGGACGCGGGCCCGTGGGCGTCGACGGCGCGTCGGATCACGTCGGCGGCTGCGTCGAGGGCCTCGGGCCACGAGGTGTCGGCGAGGCCGCCCCCCGTCCGCACCGCGGGGGCTCGCAACCGTGCGTCGGAGTGCACCCAGTCGTAGCCGTAGCGGCCCTTGTCGCAGAGCCAGCCGTGGTTCACGGGCTCGGAGTCGACGCCGAGCAGTCGCACGATCCGGTTGGAGGTGGAGTCGACCGAGCTGCGGCACCCGACCGAGCACGTCTGGCAGGAGGTCTCGGCGACATCGAGGTCCCAGGGGCGGGCCTTGAAGCGGTACGCCTGCGCCGTGAGCGCGCCGACCGGGCAGATCTGCACGACGTTGCCCGAGAAGTAGGAGTCGAACGGCTGCTCGGGGTACGTGATGACCTCGGTCGCCCCACCCCGGCCGCCGAAGTCGATCAGGGCATCGCCGGCGATCTCGGCCGCGAAACGGGTGCAGCGCCCGCACTGGATGCAGCGCTCGCGGTCGAGGAGGACGAGGTCGCTGATCGGGATCGGCTTCTCGAAGTGGCGCTTCTCCTCGACGTAGCGGGACTCGCCCGGCCCGAAGGCGAGCGTCTGGTCCTGGAGCGGGCACTCGCCACCGCGGTCGCAGACCGGACAGTCGAGCGGGTGGTTGATGAGGAGGAACTCGAGCACGCCGTCCTGGGCCTGCTTGACCGCCGGGGCCTGGGTGCGCACGATCATCCCGTCGACCACGGGCGTCGCGCAGCTGATCTGCAGGCCGCGCATGCCCTCGACCTCGACGAGGCACATCCGGCACATGCCGACCGGCTTCATGCGCTCGTGGTAACAGAACCGCGGGATGTAGCTGCCGTGCTCCTGGGCGACCTTGATGAGAAGCTCGCCGCGCGGTGCCTGCACGACCTTGTCGTCGATCGTGAGCGTGACGACGTCCTGGTCGCCGGCGACCGGGATCGTGTACCGGTGGTCCGACGGCCACTGCGACATGGGGACGGCGTTCGTCGTCATGCCGATGCCACCTGGAGCGTGGCGCGGCGCGCGTGGTCGGCGGCGAGCCGGGCACGGATCTCGTCGCCGAACCACCGGTCGAGGCTCACCACGTGGCTCATCGTCGACGGACCGAGCGCGCAGATCGTCGTCTGCGCGAACGGCGCGTTGAGGCCCGGCACGATGTTCTGGCCCATGTCGAGCAGGAGGTCGAGGTCATCGGGACGGCCGAGGCCGTTCGCCATCCGGTAGAGGATCTTCTCGATCCAGCCCGAACCCTCGCGACACGGCGTGCACTTCCCGCACGACTCGTGCGCGTAGAACTTCGCGAGCCGCCACGACACGAGCAGCGGGTCGACCGTCTCGTCGAACACCATGATCGCCCCGGAGCCGAGCATGGTCCGCAGCTCAGTGGCGCGATCCATGTCGAGCGGCTCGTCGAGGTGCTCCGGCAACAGCCACGGAGCCGACGCGCCGCCGGGGATGAAGAACTTCATCTGCTTGCCACCCCGCACCCCGCCCGCGAGGCCCTCGATGAGATCGCGGAACGTGATGCCCAGCTCGACCTCGTAGTTGCCCGGCTTCTCCACCATCCCCGAGACCGAGAAGATGCGCGTCCCGGTGGACTTGTTCACGCCCACGCCCGCGTACCACTCACCGCCGTTGCGCACGATGTGCGGGATCGTGGACAGCGTCTCGACGTTGTTCACGACGGTCGGGGCTGCGTACAGGCCCTGCACGGCGGGGAACGGCGGCTTGATGCGTGGCATCGCGCGCTCGCCCTCGAGGCTCGAGAGCAGGCCGGTCTCGTCGCCGGCGATGTAGCACCCCGCACCCCGGTGGATGATCAGCTCGAGGTCGAAGCCGGAGCCGAGGATGTCCTTGCCGAGGAAGCCGTTGGCGTACGCGTCGGCGACCGCCTGCTCCAGGCGCTCCGCCCCGAGTCCGAACTCGCCCCGGATGTAGATGAAGGCGTGGTGGGCCTGGATCGCGAACGCGGTGATCGCGACCCCCTCGACGATCTGGTGCGGGTCGCGCTCGAGGAGCATGTGGTCCTTGAACGTGGACGGCTCACCCTCGTCGGCGTTGACTGCGAGGTACCGCGGGAACACGTCCTTCGGGAGGAACGACCACTTCTGGCCGGCACCGAACCCGGCGCCGCCGCGACCGCGCAGGCCCGAGGTCTGCACTTCCTCGACGATCGTTGCCGGCTCCATCGTGAGAGCCCGCTCCAGCGCGGAGTACGCGGCGTTGTGCGTTCGCGCGGCCTCGAAGGTCCACGAGTCGTCGGGGCGCTCGCGGAGGAACTTGGTGACGAGGCGCGTCTCCTCGGCCATCAGGCGCCGGCCCCCGCGGTCTGGGTTCCTGCAGATGCGTCGACACTGGTGCCCGAGATCGTCCGCGCGGCGAGCTCGCCGCGCTGGTACTTGTCGATGACGTCGGCCGCGGCCTCGGGCGTCACCGGTCCGTGGAACTCGTAGTTGACCTGCATGACCGGGGCGAGGTCACACGCCGCGATGCACTCGACCTCCTCGACGTGCACGTCGGCGTCGTCGGCGTACTTCGTGCGCAACGCTCCGAGCAGGTCCTGACCGCCGTTCACAAGGCACGACACGTTCGTGCACACCGACACGATGAGCTTCCCGACGGGCTCGCGCTTGAGCATCGTGTAGAAGGAGCACGTCCCGAGCACCAACGCGGGCGTGAGGTCGAGGAGCTCCGCAATCTCCTCCATCGCCTCGCTGGTGACCCAGCCGTCGCGGTCCTGGGCGCGCAGCAGCAGCGGGAGCATCGCGGACTTCGGATGGGGGTAGCGCGCGATCAGGTCGATCGCGCTGCGCCGCTCGGCGTCGGTCATTTCCACTAGCGATCCACCTCCCCCATCACCGGGTCGACGCTGGAGATGATCGCGACCGTGTCGGCGATCATCGCCCCCTCGGCCATGGGGGCCATCGTCTGCAGGTTGTAGAACGACGGGCCGCGGATGTGCATGCGCACGGGCTTGCCGCTCCCGTCCGACACGAGGTAGCACCCGATCTCGCCCCGCGGCGATTCGACGGCCACGTACGTCTCGCCGGCCGGCACCTTGAAGCCCTCGGTGAAGAGCTTGAAGTGGTGGATCAGCGCTTCCATGGACTCGTCGATCCGAGCACGCGGCGGTGGTGTCACCTTGCGGTCCTGGACGCGGTAGTCGCCGCCGGGCATCGCCGCGACGCACTGGCGCACGATCTTCACCGACTCGAGGATCTCGTAGAGGCGGATGAGGAACCGGTCGTAGCAGTCGCCGTTCTGGGTGTAGATGACGTCGAACTCGACCTCGTCGTAGGCCAAGTAGGGCTGTGCGCGGCGGAGGTCCCACTCGAAGCCGGTCGAGCGCAGGATCGGCCCGCTCGCGCCGAGCGCGATCGCCTGCTCCTGCGAGATCGTCCCGACACCCACCATGCGCTCGAGCCAGATGGGGTTCTGGTTGAGCAGGCGCTCGTAGTCGGCGACGCCACTCTCGACGAGGTCGCACACCGCGAGCACGTCGGCATCGAACCCGTCGGGCAGGTCGGCGGCGAGTCCACCCGGACGGATGAAGTTGTTGTTCATCCGCAGACCGGTGACGGTCTCGATGAGCCGGAGCACCTCTTCGCGCTCGCGCCAGCCGTAGATCATCATCGAGAGCGCGCCGATGTCCATGCCGTTCGTCGCCTGGAAGAGCAGATGCGACGCCATCCGGTTCAGCTCGACGAGCAGCATGCGCATCCACACCGCGCGCGGCGGCACTTCGACGTCGAGGAGCCGTTCGACCGCCATCGACCACACCAGCTCGTTCGACAGCGGCGAGAGGTAGTCCATGCGGGTGACGTTGGTCGCGCCCTGGACGTAGGTGAGCTCTTCGCCCGTCTTCTCCATGCCGGTGTGCAGGTAACCGATGACCGGCTTGAGCTGGACCACGGTCTCACCCTCGAGCTCGAGCATCACGCGCAGCACGCCGTGCGTGGAGGGGTGCTGGGGCCCCATGTTGACGATCGTGGTCTCGTCCTCGTCGGGCCAGAGCCCGCCCGTGAGGACAACCTCCTTCTCGACGCGGCGCAGCTCCTGCGCGCCCTCGCCGGTCTGGCGCTCCAGGCGGCCGGCGTCCTTCTGGCCGGCGTCCGGCTGGCCGGCGTCGAGTCGTGTCGTGTCCGTCATCGGGGTCCCGGGTCGCCCTTGAAGGTGACCGGCACCCGCGCCGGCGCGTCGTCCTTCCGCAACGGGAAGCCGTCCCAGTCGTCGGGCATGAGGATGCGGGTCAGCCCCGGGTGGCCCACGAAGTCGATCCCGAACAGGTCGAACGCCTCGCGCTCGGCGAAGTCGACCCCGGGGTAGACGTCGGCGAGGCTCGCCACCGTCGGGTCGGAGGCGCGCACCTGCGTGATGACGCGGAACCGTCGGTTTCGTGGGTGGGAGAGGTAGTTCGCGACGACCTCGAAGCGCTCCGGCGCCACGCCGTCGACCGCGAGGCGGGTCTCGTCGCGGAGGTGGTCGACGACGGTGACGTCGACGCACTGGGTGAATCGCTGCTCGTCGCGCAGGAACACGGCCACGTCGTGCCAGTCGCCGGCGTCGACGTAGGCCACCGGCTGCCCGTGGGAGTCGTGGAACACCGCCTCGGGGAAGCGCTCCACGACCGCGGCCGCGACCTCGTCCCCGATCGCGACCGTGGTTGCTGCGTCCTCCTCGTGAATCTCTTCACGAGCGTTGTCGTCGGGCATCGGTGCGGTCCTGGGAGGCGTGGTGTCAGCGGGTCGTGGGCAAGGAAGCGGAGGAGGAGGCGACAACGCCGGCGGGCTGGGCCACGGGGGTGCCGTCGCGCTGGGCGACCTGGATGCCGGCGCCCCGCCCCTCACCCCGGCGCTGCATGATCTCGCCGGAGCGGATCTGGTCGTGCAGGGTGAGGAACCCGTGCAGCAGGGTCTCCGGTCCCGGCGGACAGCCCGGCACATAGACGTCGACCGGCACGATCTGGTCGACGCCCTGCACGAGCGCATAGTTGTTGAACATCCCGCCGCTGCTCGCGCACACGCCCATCGAGATGACCCACTTCGGCTCGACCATCTGGTCGTAGACCTGGCGGAGCACCGGCGCCATCTTCTGGCTCACGCGCCCGGCGACCACCATGAGGTCGGCCTGGCGCGGGCTGGCACGGAAGACCTCCATGCCGAAGCGCGCCTGGTCGTAGTGCGCGCCGCCCGTGGCCATCATCTCTATCGCGCAGCAGGCGAGCCCGAACGTCGCCGGCCACACCGAGTTGCGGCGGGCCCACTTCACGAGGTCCTCGAGTCGCCCCGTCAGGAAGTTGTGGGGGACCTGCTCCATGCCCATCAGATTCGGCCCATCAGATTCGGCCCATCAGATTCGGCCCATCAGATTCGGCCCATCAGCTCGGCGCCATGGCTACGCGGCCTCGGAGTGCGACGCGGGGTCGAGCCCCTCACGGCCGGGTCGGCCCGAGGCGCGCAGCACCCGACCGGTGAACTCGCGCGCGGTGTCGCGCACCGGTCCCCAGCTCACCGCGCCGGTCGACAGCAGGTACGCGAACGGCACGAGCAGCACGAGCAGGAACACGCCCATGATCACGAGACCGTAGGCACCGAGATCGCGGAGCACGGTCGTGAACGGGTAGAGGAAGATGATCTCCACGTCGAGGACGATGAAGGCCATCGCGACCAGGTAGAACTTCACCGGGAAGCGCTCGGCGGCCTCGACCTCGGGGACGATGCCGCACTCGTAGGGCGCCTGCTTCGCCGACGTGGGTCGGCGCGGACCGAGCAGCTTCGAGGCGTGGAACGAACCCGCGGCGAAGAGGAACGTCAGCACCAGCATCGTCAGGATCGGCAGGTACTGCTCCACTCGACTCCCCTCTCGCTCGAATCTGGTCGATCGGATCCGTCGCTCGCCGCGCCAGGTTGCGCTGCGCAGGCTATCCGTCGCGCGCCCGCTCATCGCAAGGGAAGCGGACGAAGACGCGCCTAGGGCTCGGGGGCGACGGCGACCGCGGCGGCGACCATCTTGTAGGCGGCCTCGGCCGGGCCGATCTCGTCGGGACGGAGGAGGTTCGCCATGATCCGCAGCACCCACTCCATGAGCGTCCGGCTCTGGAACCCGACCCGGGTCAGCTCCCGCATCACCGCGGGGTTCCCGATCGCCCGGACGAAGACACGCGCCACCTTGAAGTAGAGGGCGTAGGTCTCGCGGAGCCGGTCCTCGTAGCCGCGCAGCGCGAGGCCGTCGCCGGTGCGCAGCGCCTCGTCGAGCGCGTCGGCGGCGAAGCGCCCGGTCTCGTACGCGACCGAGATGCCCTCCCCGTTGAACGGGTTGATGCTCCCGGCGGCGTCGCCGACGCTGAGCCACGTCGGGCCCACCGCGGGCATCACCGAGAGACCCGTCGGCAGCTTGCCGCCGGTGGGCGCGCCGCACGACGTCTCGGGGGAGATCTCCCAGTAGTCGGGTGCGGTCGCGCAGAACGCGTCCATGAGCTGGCTCGTGTTGACGTCCTTCCAGCCCGAGAACGTCGAGAGCAGGCCGACGCCGACGTTGATCGTGCCGTCGCCCACCGGGAACACCCACGCGTAGCCGGGGAAGTGGTCGCCGTTGCGGTCCCGGATGTCGAGGTGGCTCTCGATCCACGGGTCGTCGTGGCGGGGGCTCCGGTAGTAGCCGCGCACCGCCATCCCGAGGGGATAGGTGCGGTCACGCGACGCGCCGAGCGCGCGGCCGAAGCGAGAGTTCGAGCCGTCGGCCACGACGACGTAGCGGGCGCGCACCTCCTCGATGACGTCGCTGCCGTCGGGCGCCGCGTCCTCCTTCTTCTTCACGGTCGCGCCGACGACGAGCCCGCCCTCGACGATCGGGGCGACCGCTTCGGTCGCCGGCCACAGGGTCGCGCCGGCCTTCACGGCCTGCTCGGCGACCATCTGGTCGAGGTCGCGCCGGCGGACGACGTACCCGTACGGCGGGAAGTCCGGGTGCTCGGGCCAGGCGAGCTCGAGCGTGACGCCGTGCGCGATGGACCGCAGTCCCTCGTAGCGGAGGTGGCCCACGGCGAGCCGGTCGCCGAGGCCCATGTCCTCGAGCTGGCGGACGGCCCGGGGCGTGAGGCCGTCGCCGCACGTCTTCTCGCGCGGGAAGCGCTTCTTCTCCACGACGAGCACGCGGTGGCCGGCCTCGGCGAGCCAGTAGGCGGTCGCGGCCCCCGACGGGCCGCCGCCCACGACGAGGACGTCCCAGCGATCGCTCACCGGTTCATCGTGGCAGACAGCCGCGGTGCGTCGCCCACCGGCACCCGACCCGACCCGCCGAACCCCTGATATGCCCGTATCGCAAGTAGCGTGGTAGGAAACGCATCGCGCTCGGGCGTGCCGGCGCGCGACGGGGAGGGACACCAGCAATGCCCAACCTGCTGCCCGACTGGTTCGATTGGATCCGGCCGGCCGGCCGACTCATCTGGTCCACCGGGATCCTGCTGATCGGCATCGGCTTCGTCGTTGCGCTCATCAAGCCGCCGATGCTGAAGCGCCCGTTCTCGAACCGCGTCGGCTACGCGCTCTTCCCCGCGATCATCCTCGGGACGCTCGTGCTCGGCGCGCTCATCAG
Organism: Acidimicrobiia bacterium; assembly: GCA_046484625.1. Taxonomy (GTDB): domain Bacteria; phylum Actinomycetota; class Acidimicrobiia; order IMCC26256; family PALSA-555; genus DASUAO01. The sequence continues at coordinate 5,737 of JAWOIO010000217.1, read as the reverse complement.
CCCCATCCAGCGCACGATCATCTGGCTCGGGATCGCCGCGCTCCTGGGCCACGCCATGCTCATGGTCCTCTCCCGACCGCCGCACGACCCCGACGCCCCACTCACGTGGTCGGCCGCGTTCGTCGGCGCGACCGCCGTGTTCGCCCTGCTCCTCCTCGCGTACGCGATCATCCCCCACGAATACATGACCTACGCGAACGCCTACCTCCAGTGGGGCGACAGCGGGAAATTCGTCTGGCAGTCGAACCAGGAGATCCTCGGATTCATCCCGATCAACTACCCGTTCAGCCTCGACTACCCCGCCGTGCGCGACATCGTCGTCGCCACCCTCTACATCGTGCTGCTCGGACTGAACCTCAAGCTCTGGGTGATGTGGCAGTCCCGCAACGACGTCGCCCCCGCCACCGAGTCCGACGCCGCCGCGCCGGCGAAGCGGTCACGCTTCGGTCGGCCCCTGCGGCGCACGGCGGCGGTCTGAGCCATGGCCCGCACCGACGCGAACCCGCCGATGCCAGACTTCGCCACTGACTACCTCCTGCAGGAGGTCGACCCGGCGTTCCTCACCCAGTCGGTGAAGCCCAAGCAGTTCCTGCACATCGACCAGGCTGAGTGCATCCTCTGCGAAGGGTGCGTCGACATCTGCCCGTGGAAGTGCATCCACATGGTGTCGGTCAGCGCGATCAGCGAAGCCGTTGCGACCGAGCAGCCCGGCGAGAACCCCCGCGACCACGTGGCGTTCATCGTCGACGAGGACATCTGCACCCGGTGCGCACTCTGCGTCGATCGTTGTCCGACCGGCGTGATCATCCTCGGCAAGATCAGCACCGACATCGCCGAGGGCGACCCCCACGTGCGCACCAACCGGCACGGCTACTCGTACGGCGTCCGTTTCTAATCCGACTCGACCGCGGCCCCGGCCGCACCACCACATCCAGGAGCACAGGTTCGTGGCGAACGGCAACGGCACCAACGGCAACGGGAGCGGCCCCCGCGCGAAGGTGGGCGCCGCCCTGGAGAAGACCGACGAGAAGATCCGCGGCTCCCAGGCGTGGAACGCCATCTTCCGGCCGGGCTCGATCTATCGGCGCGGCTACACCGACAGCCCCCGCAACCGGTCCTACGTCGTGATGAACAACGTGCTGTACCACCTGCACCCGGTGAAGGTGAAGCGGCACGCGGTCAAGGTCTCGTACACGCTGTGCCTCGGGGGCTTGAGCTTCTTCCTCTTCATCCTGCTCACCGTCACCGGCATCTTCTTGATGTTCTTCTACCGGCCGACCGCGGCGTCGGCCTGGAACGACGTCCAGACGCTGGAGACCGCGGTGGCGTTCGGCTCACTCGTGCGCAACATGCACCGGTGGGCGGCGCACCTCATGGTGCTTGCGGTGTTCCTGCACATGTGCCGCGTCTTCTACCACGGGGCCTACAAGGCCCCCCGCGAGTTCAACTGGGTGATCGGCGTGGTGCTCCTGCTGCTCACCCTGATGCTGTCGTTCACCGGCTACCTCCTCCCCTGGGACCAGCTCGCACTCTGGGCGGTCACCGTGGGGACCAACATGATGGGCTTCACCCCCGTGTTCGGATCGAGCGTGAAATTCGCCCTGCTCGGGTCACGGGAGATCGGCAACGACACGTTGTTGCGCTGGTACGTCCTGCACGTCCTGCTCCTGCCGTTCATCATCGTCATCTTCATGGCGGTGCACTTCTGGCGGGTCCGCAAGGACGGCGGGATCTCGGGTCCGCTGTAAACGAGCTTCGGAGAAGGAGTCGGCGATGGCCGAGGTCCCCGAACACCTACTCAAGCGCTCGCAGGAGCGGCGCAAGGCGCTGGGTCTTCCCACCGACGACGACGGTGGCGAGACCGAGGCGGCCGCGCCCGCCGGCGGCGGCGGCGACGCGCCTCCTCCCCCGACCCCACCCCCTAGTGGCGGCGGCGGCGATGCCGGTGCCGGGAACGGCGACGGCGGGGACAACGGCGGCGGCGGTGACAGTGGCGGCGTGCCGGCGCACCTCCTCGAGCGGTCGCGCAAACGCAAGGCCGCGCTCGCGGGCGGCGGCGACGCCGGTGCCGCGGCCGGAGGTGGCGGTGGGACCGCGACGGCGGTCGCCGCGCCCCCGACGCCCGGCGCCACCGGACCGGGCGGCCACACCCAACGCCTGCTCACGGTGGTCAAGTCGGGATCGATTCAACAGACCCGAGCCGACGCGCAGGACAAGGTGCACGTCTGGCCGCACCTGCTCGTGATCGAGCTCGCGTCGATGCTCATCCTGACTGCGTGGGTCACGGTCTTCTCGGCACTCGTACGGGCGCCGCTGCTGGAGCTCGCCGACTTCAACCGCACGCCGAACCCGTCGAAGGCCCCGTGGTACTTCCTCGGTCTCCAGGAGCTGCTCACGATGTTCCACCCGATGGTCGCCGGCGTGACCATCCCGGGCGTGGCGCTCGGACTCCTGGCGGTCGCCCCCTTCATCGACAAGACCGCGTCGGTGAAGCCCACCGACCGGAAGTTCGCGATCGCGATCTTCACCATGTTCATCATGATGTGGGCGGTCCTGACCATGATCGGCTCGTTCTTCCGCGGACCGGGGTTCAACTTCGTGTTCCCGTGGAACGACGGGGTCTTCTTCGAGCTGTAAGGAGCAGTCGTGGCACTGATCGTCATCGGCATCGTCGTCCTCTTCGTCGCAGCGGGAGTCGTCCTCCTCGGCACCGCGAAGCGACGCGCCGGGACGGGCCGACTCAGCCGGGAGACCCGCCTTGCCGACTCGTCGGCCGCGGCGAGCCTCGACGATGCGCCCGCGTCCGACGCGCCCGCGTCCGGTTCGGCGTCGACCGACGACGACAGCGATGCGCGGGCCCGTGCCGACGACTCGCGTCGGGCCATCGAAGGCGGGGGCGGCGTGCCGGTGCCTGCCGGTGACCGCGGCGTCGTCCGCTACGAGCCGATCGACGAGGACGAGCTGGGCGTCACCCGGCGCCAGTTCTTCAACCGGGGGATCCTCACCGGCATGGGGCTCGCGGTCGGTGGCTTCGCCGGCGCGGCGCTGGCCTTCGTGTGGCCCTCGTCGGCCGGCGGCTCCGGCGGAAAGGTCAACGTCGGGTCGGTCGCGCAAGTCGAGGCCGACCTCGAAGCCAAGCGACCCTTCTACAACGCGTCGGCCAAGCTCTACATCCAGCCCTTCCCGAAGGCCGACGTGAAGAAGGCAGCGAAGGTCTACCCGCCGCCGGTCGCGGCAGGCATGGCCCAGGGGTACGTCGCGCTGTCGCAGAAGTGCCCGCACCTCGGGTGCCGGGTCCCGTGGTGCCAGACGTCGCAATGGTTCGAGTGCCCGTGCCACGGCTCGAAGTACAACCGGATCGGCGAGAAGACCGGTGGCCCCGCCCCCCGCGGCATGGACGGCTACGCGCTGTCGGTGTCGGGCGGCTCGATCTTCGTCGACACGTCGACGCTCATCCAGGGGCCGGCCATCGGCACCGACACGACTGGCCAGGGCCAGGAAGGCGCGCCCTGTGTGTGAGTCGCCGCACCCCTCGGGCCCCCGGCCCGGGACCCTCCCCATCGAACCCTTCCGGCCCATCGAACCCTTCCGGAGAGAAGGAGCACCTCGTCCGTGAGCTTTCGTCTGACGTTGATCCTGCTGAACGTCGTCGCCCTGTTCGTCATCGCCGGGGTCATCGTGTGGCGCGTCGTGAGCCTGCGGCGCAACCAGGAGACCACCCCGGCCAACCAGACGCCGTTCCTCGACGACGAAGGGCTCGAAGGACGCCGGCTCGAGCGGGCGCTCGGTTGGTCGCTCGTCTTCGTGCTCATCATCGCGGTGGCGCTGCCGGTGTACTTCCTTCTCGAGCCCACCCGCCAGGTCCAGATGGAAGAGGGGTTCGTCGAGCGCTCCGTCGAGCAGGGAGCGGTGCTCTACGCCGGCCAGGCGAGCCCGGAGTACAACGCCGAGGTGTCGCTCCTGTGCGCGAACTGCCACGGCGTCGAGGGTGAGGGCGGCGCCGCCCCGTTCGTGATCCAGCCCGAATCCGACAAGTGCGTGGAGGAGGAGAACCAAGGGAACGAGGATGTCCCCGAGTGCCTCCCGAAGCAGGTGTCGTGGGAGGCCCCGCCGGTGAACACCGCACTCCTCCGCTTCGACCGCGAGCAGGTCACCGAGATCCTCAACTACGGCCGGCCCGGGACGCCGATGCCGGCATGGGGCGTGATCAGCGGCCAAGGCGTCTTGAACGAGCAGAGCATCGACGACCTCGTCAACTACCTCGAGAGCATCCAGATCTCCTCGAAGGAGGCGACCGCGATCTCCAAGGAGGCGGTCAACGAGTACCGCGTCAGCGGCTCGGACCTCGTCGACCAGGTCGAGGAGGAGCTCGCGACCGCGACCGAAGCGCTCACCGCGGCGCAAGCCGACCGGACGACCACGCCCGCCGCGCTCGCCGAGCTCCAGGACGCGGTCGACTCGGCGCAGGCCGAGCTCGAGGCCGCGACCGCGTACGCCGAGGAGGTCGAGGACCTCTCGGAAGGCGCCGTCCTCTTCCGCCTCAACTGCGCCCGGTGCCACACGAAGGGCTGGTCGTACTTCGACCCGACGAACCTCGAGCTCCCGCCACTGCCGCCTCAGGGCAGCGGCGCCTACGGCCCGAACCTGCGCGACGGCTCGACCCTGCTCCAGTTCCCGGGGAAAGCCGGCAAGGACGAGCAGTTCTCGTGGATCGCGCTGGGGGTCCCCGCGAACAACCAGTACGGGGTTCGGGGGATCTCCTCCGGTCGCATGCCCCACTTCGCCCGACAGCTCACCGACGATCAGATCACCAAGATCGTCGAGTACGAGCGCAACCTGTAAGCCGGGAAAGGAACCGAGCACGTGAGCCTGCCCGTCCTCGCCAGCGAGATCCTGGAACGGACCATCTGGTACCCGACGATCCTCGGGGTCCTCGTGGTCGTGGCCGCGACGCTCCTCTTCGTCGGCTCGATCTACCTGCTGCTCGGCACCAACATGGGCGGACGGCTCGCGCTCCTCGTCACCTTCACCGCCCTCGCGGGCTTCATGGTGCTGCTCTCGGGGCTGTGGGTGACGACCGGGTCGCCGCTCAACACGCTGCGGGGGCGCATCCCCGCCTGGGAGGTCCTCGAGGTGGTCGAGGACCCGTCGCTCGCCCAGACCGCCGAGGTCCGCGACATCCTCGAGGTCGGCCGTGAGGTCGACGAGATCGAGGCGGCCAACGTGAAGGCCGCCGTGGACGAGAACCTCGTCACCGTGCAGGCCCTCCCCAGCGAGGAGCAGATCGAGGAGCAGGAGTTCGCCCGCTTCGCCCAGGTCACCGACTACCTGACCCTCGCCACGTACGAGATCGGCGGGAGCAAGCCCAACCCGCTCGAGTTCGAGCTCACCCACACGCCGCTCTACGCGGTCGTGGAGTTCTGCGAGGTCAAGCAGGTCGAGACGGTCTTCGGGACGGCTCCGCCGGCCCCTGAGTGCGCGGCGACTTCCGACCAGAACGGCTTCGTGGTGCTCCAGCGCGACCTCGGCTCGCTCCGGGTCCCGCCGACGGTCTCGCTCGTCTCGTCGATCCTGCTCTTCGCCCTGGGTCTGCTCGCCCTGCACTGGCGCGAGAAGGACGAGGCCGCGGGCAAGAAGCGGGCCGAGGCTCCCGAAGGCGACGCCCCCGCCGACCCGACCCCCGAACCCGCGAACGCGTGAGGAGCACCCCGATGCGAACGATCCGACGCGTGGTGCG
>JAWOIO010000128.1:0-3546 GCA_046484625.1 Acidimicrobiia bacterium | reverse complement strand
GAGTTTTCCGAGACCGAACACGGCACAGGTCAATGGACCTTCGACCGACATGCTGTGTGCCCTTCCGGCGCAAGGCGAGGAGGGCGAAGAATACCAATCGGGCGATGGACGGCCGAATCCCACGGGTTCAAGCGCGCGGCTCGCAACGCCGGCAGGGCCCGATTGGTCCGGTAGGTTGCCGTCGTGGAGGTCGTCGTCGGGTTCCTCGTCTTCGGTGTGGTGGTAGGCATCGCGGGGTTCCTCGTGGTCCGGGAAGCCGGTCGGATCAGCCGTGAGCCGCCGGCTGCGCTGTTCGATCCCGAGGACGCGTTCGAGTGGGTCGTCGAGCAGCTGCCCGAGATCGCTGCGGCCACGCTGACGACCGAGGACGTCCGGCGGATCCTCGACTTCCAGCTCGAGTTCTTCCAGCGTCGCGGTGTCGCCCGCAACGGCATCGACGCCACGCCGACCGGCGCGGTCATCGGGGGACCGGACCAGGTCGCCTACATCGCCGAGCGGGCGGCGGCGACCGGGGAGGCCTACATCCCCGAGCAGATCCAGGCGGTGATCGACACCCAGCTCAGCTATCTCCAGGAGATCGGGGCGATCGGACCGCCAGCAGACGGCCCGGCCGAGCCAGCGGGCTGACCCCGCAGCCGATCCGCGATTCCCGGGCGGAAACGCCGCGCAACCCCGGGGTGGCCGTGCTAGACGTTGGGGCACCAGAGAAGGGAGGTGGTCCACGCATGCATGAACGATCGGGGACTCTGGAGGTGCGAGGCCACTAGGCCGCACACCGCTGGACCGCCTGGTGGACATCCACCATCGCACCGGCACCGACCCGGCGGGGGCTGGTCCCACCCGTAGCCAACGGATCGGTGCTCCCAGCACCATCGAGTACGAGCGAGAGGGTGGGGCGCGTCGCGCCCCACCCTCTTGTCGTTCTTCACCGGCACGTCGATCGTCAGACGGGGAGCTCGAACTCCCGTCCGAGGTCGCCTTCGACGAAGCCGATCCGCGCCGCGTAGGACTCGTCGCTCACGGCCGGCTCGCTGGCGACCGTCGTCGGCTCGTCGGGGAGCCCAACGAGTTCGACCCAGCTGGTGCAGCCCCCGTAGTCGTCGCGGAACGGCACCACGATCGGCTCGACGAGCCGGTGCGCGCGCAACGCGAGGACGATGAGCGGATCCTTCGGCTTCCACTTCAGCCGTGACGCCACGTACTCGTGCGTCCAGATCAGCTTCGAGTCGATCTTCGCGAGCTCGTCGGCATCGCTGATCTCGACCACGCCAGTGACGTCGGCCCAGCCCTCGATCCGCACCGCGCGGTCCGGTGGCGCGGCCGCGACCGTCTCCGCGACCCACTGCCGGTAGGCCGGCTTCAACAGCTCGGGCTCTTGGTGCTCGACGGTCGGGTAGAGCCAGAACCGGTTCGCCTGGAGCCGGAAGTGCCGACCCTCTTCCCGGATGCCGCCCTTGCGCACGTCGAGGAGCTGCTCGCCGGCGAGCAGTGCGCGCACGACGACGGCCCACTCCTTGCATGCCGGGGTGCTCATCGCCGCGAGGCTAGCGGTGGGTTCGTGTTCGGGCTCACGTTCGGCGCGCCCGGGCCGACGGGTGATACTGGCGCGGTGGACACCACGATCACGAGTGCCGACGGCACCCGCCTCGCGGCCCACATCGCGAAGCCGCCGGGGACATCTCGGACCCGCGGCGTCGTCCTCTGTCACGGCTTCCCGACGGGACCGCGTGGCGCGGTCGCCTCCGCGTCGACGTACCCCGAGCTCGCGGACCGCATCGCCCGGGAGACTGGGTGCCCCGCGCTCGCGTTCAACTTCCGCGGGACGGGCACGAGCGCCGGGGACTTCTCGGCCGCCGGATGGGTCGCGGACATCGTCGCCGCGATCGACGCGATCACCGGGATCAGCCCGGTGGACTCGGTCGTGGTGGTGGGCGTCGCCGAGGGCGGCACCTTCGCGATCGACGTCGCGGCCGACGATCCTCGCGTGACCGCGGTCGCGACGCTGGCGGCCCCCCGTTCGCTCCACGAGCTCGCACGTGATCCGGCCCGCGTGCTCGAGCATGCCCGGCGCGTCGGCACGGTCCGCACCGAGGGCTTCCCTCCGGTGGTCTCGGAGTGGGCCCGGGAGCTCGCCGCCGTCGATGCCGAGGCGGCGGCGGCCCGGCTCGGCGACCGTCCGCTGCTGGTGCTCCACGGCGCCGACGACCCGGTGACCCCGCACGACCACGGGCGGGCGATCGCCGACGCCGCCCCGAACGGTGAGCTGCGGATCGTCGCCGCGGCGGGCCACGAGCTGCGCCACGACCCGCGGGTGATCGCCGCGTTGCTCGGCTGGATCGACCGGCTGACCTGACCGACGGGCCGGTCGAGCGCTTGGTCGATCAGCCCGCGGCGAGGCGACGGTAGAGCGTCGCGAGCTCCGCGGCGGTGTCGTCCCAGGAGTAGCGGGTCGCTCGGCGCCTGCCGCGGGAGACGAGGGTGGTCCGCAGCGCCTCGTCGTCGACGACCCGGGCGAGCGCCTCGGCGATCGAGTCGATGTCGAGGGGATCGGGGAGCAGGGCGGCGTCCCCGAGGGACTCCGGCAGGGCGCTCGAGTCGGACGCGACGACCGGGATCCCGACACCCATCGCCTCGAGGGGCGGGAAGCCGAAGCCCTCGTAGATCGACGGGTACGCGAGCGCGGTCGCCCCGGCGAGCAGATCGGCGCGCTGGTCGTAGGTGATGTACCCGAGCCGCACGATTCGATCGCGATGGTGCGCGGCGTCGACCGCGGCGGCGTAGTCCTGCTGACCCCACCCGTCGGGCCCCGCCACCACGAGCGCCAGGTCGGGGCGGTCGCCCGCGATCGCGTCGAACGCCGCGACGAGCCGGGGGAGGTTCTTGCGGGGCTCGATCGTGCCGAGCGACACCAGGTAGCGCTCGGCACCCGCGAGTCGCCGACCGGCGGCGGGATCGCCCTGGTGGATCGGCAGCGGGCCGGTGTAGATGCGGACGACCCGGTCGTCGGGGAGCCCGTAGACGTCCTGGACCTCGCTCTTGACGAAGTCGGTCGTGGCGTGGACCAGGGCACCGGCGGCGAGTGATCGTCGGATGTGGGCGTCGAAGGTGAGCACGTCGGGCGTGCACATCTCGGGAAACCGGTGGAACGTCAGGTCATGGATCGTGAGCAGCAGCGGTGCCTTCGTCGGCGGCGCGACGAAGTTGGGCGCGTGGACGACGTCGACCGGTCCGGTCCAGTACTCGGTGCGGGGCCGCCCGAACCGGGGCCAGGTTCGGCGCGCGAGCCGGGCCGGGAACGGGCGCGAGGACGTGTGCACACCGGCGGGGACTGCCTCGGCGAGCTCTCGTCGTCCGCGCCACGAGACCGCGAACGCGCGTAGCTCCAGGCTCGGGTCGACGGACAGGCGCTCCACGATCGCCGCGCTCACGTGTCCGATGCCGGTGCGCTGGCCGAGGAGCGACGTTGCGTCGAACCCGACCCGAACCTTCTCGTTCGCTGGGGCGGGCACGGACGACTCCTGGACGCGTGGGACGAGCACGGGGAAC
>JAWOIO010000066.1:0-5276 GCA_046484625.1 Acidimicrobiia bacterium | reverse complement strand
CCTGGCCCGACACCGCCCGCGGGCGCCGCGGCGTCGGCCAAGCCACCGAGATCGGCCTGATCGTGCCCCTCGACCGCATCGGGTACTGGGTTCAGCGGTTCCTCGAGCGCGGCGTCCGCTTCCGCGGTCCGACGCCCGACGGCGACCGAACGCTGCTCGAGCTGGAGGACCCCGATGGGCTCCCCGTCGCGCTCGTCGGCACGCCCGACGCGCCCGTGGCGTTCCCTTGGGAAGGCTCGGACGTGCCCGCCGAGGCGAGCGTCCGCGGCCTGCACCACGTCACCCTCTGGAGCGACGTGCCCGACGCCACCGGCCGGATCCTCACCGACCACCTGGGCTTCGCGCACGTAGGTACCGACGAGGCGGTGCGGCGCTACCGCAGCGACGCCCCTGTGGGCCATACGGTCCTCGTGCGCGACGCGCACAGCTTCTGGCCGTCGGCCGGCGGGGTCGGCACGCTCCACCACGTGGCGTTTCGAACGGCGGACAACGCCACGCACGAGCGCCTCGCGGACCGCCTGGGCGCCGAGGACCTGGAGCTCAACCCCTTGCGCGAGCACGGCTTCTTCCGCTCCCTCTACGTGCGCGAACCGGGCGGCGCCATCCTCGAGGTCGCCACCGACGGCCCCGGCCTCGCGGCGGGCCAGCCACCCGAGCGGCTGGGCCTCGACCTGGTGCTCTCCGAAGAGCTCGAGCCGAAGCGCGCCCTCATCGAGGTCGTCCTCCCCCACGTCGCGGCGCCCGGCGAGCCGCGGCCGCCCAAGCGCGACCTGGGCTGGGTGCACCGCTTCGTGCCCGGCAGCGGTCGGCCCACGCTGATGCTCCTGCACGGCTCGGGCGGGAACGAGACGTCGTCGCTCGCCTTCGCGCGCGAGGCGGCGCCGGCCGACCACCTGCTCGCCGTGCGCGGACGCTCCCTCGAGGAGGGCGCACCTCGCTTCTTACGGCGCCACGAGCACGGCGTCGACCAAGAGCAGCTCGCCGCGGAAGCCGGCGCGATCGCGGTGCTCAAGGGCGACGCCGCCGACGTGTACGGCTTCGATCCGGGAGCGGCGATCGCGCTCTGGTAGTCCAACGGCGCCAACCTCGCCATCACGAGCCTCGCGCGCCATCCGGACGCCTACGCCGGCGCCATCCTGCTGCGTCCGGCCGTGGTCCCCGCGGAGCCCCTCGGCGGTCGACCTGACAGGCACGCCAGTCCTGGCCCTGCTCGGCCACGCCGACGCCTACGGGCCCCAGGCGGAAGCCGCGGTCGCCTACCTCGAGGAGCACGGTGCCGCGGTCCACGTCGAGCGGCTCGAGGCGGGGCACGACCTGACGCCGGACGACGGGGCAGCGGTGACCGCGTGGCTTCGAGCCCATGACCTCGAAGGCGCCTGAGGCGCGAGCGGGCGTCGAGATCCGCACCAAGCGGTCGTCGCCCGAGGGCGTGCGCCCTGCTCGGCTACCGAACGCGGAGTCAGACCGAATGGATCGCGAGCGGCGTACCGATCAGTCCGAGGTGACGGTCGGTCGACCAGCATGAAGCGGCCCCACCGTCCCACATCAGGTGGAGACCCACGGCATCGACGTACCTGGACTACGTCACGGTGAAGTACGGGGCGTTGTACGGGGTGTAAGGAGAGCGGGTGCGCTCTGGAGCGTCCTCTCACCCGGACTTCGGACCACCCTTGACCACGACACCACCTTGCATCACCAGCGCGATCGTGTCGACGTCCTCCAAGGACCGAACGTCGTCCAGGGGGTTCTTGGTGGCGATGATGATGTCGGCCAGCTTGCCAGCCTCGATCGTCCCCAGGCGATCCTGCCAGCCGAGGCACTCCGCCGCGACCTTGGTCGTGGCGACGATGGCCTCCATCGGTGTCATGCCGATCTCGACCATGAGACCGAGCTCGCGCAGGTTGGTGCCGTGCGGCATCACGCCCGCGTCGGTGCCCATCGCGATCTTCACTCCGGCCGCGTGCGCTCGGCGGATGCTCTCGCGGTGCGCATCGATCGCCTCGCGAGCCTTGGTGATGGCATGCTCGGGCATGCCGGAGGCTTCACCCGTCTCGATCACGGAGAGCGGCGCGAGCAGTGTGGGCACGAGGAACGCGCCGCGTTCGAGCATCAGGTCGATCGCTTCGTCGTCGAGGTAGACCCCGTGCTCGATCGAGTGGACGCCTGCGCGCAACGCGTTCTTGACGCCCTCGGCCCCCTGGGCGTGCGCCATCACCTTGACGCCGCGACGATAACCGGCCTCGCGCACGATCACGTCAAGCTCCTCCGGTGAGAACTGCGTGAACTCCGGATGGTCGGTGGGGCTCATGACGCCACCCGTGGCGCAGATCTTGATCACGTCAGCTCCGGCGCGGAGCACCTCCCGCACCTTCTGCCGGACCGCGTCCACGCCGTCGCAGCGACCGTCGGGGAAGCCGGGATACGACGGCACGAGCTGGAACTCGTTGCCGGAGCGCATCCAGAAGTCGACGTGACCGCCGGTGATGGTGAGGACGGCGATGCTGATCTGGAGGCGTGGACCCTGCACCAGGCCGGACTCGATCGCCATCTTCATGCCCGCGTCGGCGCCGCCGGCGTCGCGCACGCTGGTGATTCCGGCGTCGAGCGTCCGGCGCATGTGCGCCGCGGCCTTGTAGAACCGCATCGAGAACGGCGTCATCATGTCGCGAGCGAGGTCGAAGCCCTCGATCGTCAGGTGGACGTGCGTGTCGATGAAGCCGGGGAGCATGTACCCGCCGCGCGCGTCGATCTCTTCCACCGTTCCATGCGGCACGTCGAGGCTGTCGGTGTGGCCGACGCTGTGGATGCGGCCGTCTTCGATGATGACGCTGGCGCCGTGGATCGGTGCGCGGCCGGTGCCGTCGATGAGCGTGCCGTTCCGGATGTGCGTGATGGGCATGGCGTGAAGCTATCACGTTCTGGACGCCGTTTGGCGCCGCTCGAGCGCGAACGTGCACGCATCGACCGGTGGCCGCTCGCCGAGCGCCGAGCGTGGTCACGGCCGATCGTCGGAAGCATGGGAACCGGGGTGGGTGCTTCGTTGGCGGGACGCTTAGCGTCCACACGTCGACCATGATCGAAGTGTCGATGCTCAGCGCAGCGCCGAAGCATCACCGGCGGCGTCGGCCGCCTGGTGGACCTCACCAACGTTCGAACGCCTCCGTGATCGATAAGGAGTTCCGGCTTGTCGCCCTCCGCACGGGCACGCGGGAACCGCCTCAGCAAGCTCGCGCCCGCCTTCGGCGCGAACTTGGGCGCGGACGCGCTGCGCGCGGTCGACACGTCGACGCCGCGGACCTCCAAGGGATTGGCTCGGATCCCGGGCCGCCCGCGATGCACCGCCTCAGCCCGACCAGAGACCGAACCCGACGTGCTCCCTCGCGGCGGCGAAGTCGCCATCGCTGGTGAGGAGCTCCAAGGAGTGCCGCCGGCACAACTGGATGAGGAGGGCGTCGATGGTGCCGACGGGGACACCCTTGCGACGGCAGGCGTTGCGAATCTCGGCGGCCGCGACGTGGTCGTCGAGGTCGGGGTGGACGAAGGTCAGCGCCGAGAGGCGCTCGAGGAGTCGCGCGCGGTCCCGCGGGCCGGCGAACCCCTGCAAGAGTTCCTGGACGACGAAGCCGGTGGTGACGACGAGCCGGGCGCCTTCGAGCGCCTCGCGGAGCACCACGACCTGCGGCGCAGCGTGCCCGACGTCGCGTCGGAAGGCGAGCGACCAGACGCTGGTGTCGACGAGAAGGCTCATCCGTCGCGCGAGCGTTCGGCCTTGTAGTCGTACGTGGCGTCCCACTCGAGTTCGCCGAACAGGTCGGTGGCGCGTCGCTGTTCCAGGCGCGCGACGTACTCCTCGAGCGCACGCGTGACGGTCGCCTTCTTGGTGCGCTCACCGCTCAGGCGGAACGCCCGGTCGAGGAGTCGAGGATCGAGGTCGAGGTTCGTGGCCATGTCTGTGTGACCTCCTGTGTGCGACTCTACACCTTGACCGCGCCTACGAGGTGGTGGGCATCGCAGCCCGCCACCGAACAGGCATCCTGTACGAGCACCCTAGGAGGCGCGCGTGACGCACGAGCAGCCCCTGCCGCGGCTCGACTCGGAAGCCCTCGACGTCCGAGTCGCTTCCGAGTCGTTCGCCCCCCGGGCGCGCGTTCGCCCTCCGCAATCCGAACACCGTGAGCCTCGTCACCGATGGCCAGATCGGTCCGCGATCGTGAGCCCGAAGTCCCGTGCCCGCAACCTCCGAGTGCGCGCCGGTACCGGCTGGCGCGCGATGGCGTTGGGCCTGCCACGGCACGCGCGCGATTCGATCTACCCGCTCGACGTGTACAGGTTCACGAACGGCACGCGCCCGGCGATCCGGTAGATCTCGAAGTCGCGGTCGATCGAGACGATCTCGTGGATGCCGAGCGCCTCGGCCGCGACGACGAGGGTGGCATCCGCAAGATCCATCGGGCGGTCACCGTACTTCTCCACCAGTTCGATGATCCGCCCAAGTGCCTCCTGCGGAATCTCGTGAACGACGACGCCACCCGCGGCCACCCATCGGAAGAAATCCAACTGGGCCCGGGCGTCGAAGTCCAGCATGTGGGAGGTCTCGGTGACGACGGGCCAGGTCGTGATCAGCCGACCCGCTGAATCCCGGAACAGCGCCCGCATCGCGGCATGGTGCCGGTCATCTTTGTCGAAGAGCGCGATCAACGGCCCGGCATCAACCAGGATGCTTCGCACGCAGCTTCTCCCGGACCCGCTCCTTGTAGCTCGTGGAGAGCGTTCGCTCGCCAGATCCATAGCGGCCGAAGAGCTCCTCGCCGAGTTCGAACGAGCTTCGCTGTTCGCGGCGGGCAGCCATGTAGCGCTCGAGCGCCCGGCGAACGATCTGCGTCTTCGTCGTTCCTTCCTCTGCGGCGAGCCGAACGAGCTCACGCTCGAGGTGATCGGGAAGCCGAACCGTCAACACGGCGGCACCTCCTGTATGACACACCGTAGTACGTGCGCTGGCAGGTCCGAAACTGAGACCAAGACCGCCGACGCTTCCGGCGGGCCTGTGGCCAGCGACGGGTCACGGTCCTTCACGGGATCCTGATCTCGTCCTGGAGGACGCGGTCGCGGAGCTGGGGGTGAAGCGCCCGGTAGGTCGTCGCCTCGACCTTCAGTCCCAGCTCCTCGCTAAGATCCTGCTGCAGCCCGATCAGGTCCAGCAGCGACGCACCTGGGGGGAGTTCGACGAGGAGATCGAGATCGCTCGCGGCATCGGCCTCGCCCCGCGCATACGAGCC
>JAWOIO010000035.1:0-5511 GCA_046484625.1 Acidimicrobiia bacterium | reverse complement strand
CATACGCGATCTCCGCGTTGTTCGTCTCCTCCTCGACACCTGCCCCGTGCCGCAACGCGACCTCGTCGACCGGGTACGCACCCCAGCCCGGGCCGTCCTGGTGCTCGCGCGCGCCGACGGCGACGACGACGCATCCGTCTCCAGCCCCGATGATGTTGTGGCTCATCTGCGGCGGGCAGTGCACGAAGTCCCACGTGCGGAGCGGCCGTTCCTCGCCCTCCGCCAGGAGCAGCGCCTCCCCCGCGACGACGAGGAAGTCCTCCTGATCGGCCTCCCAGTGGTACATCGACATCGGCTCGCCGGAACCGAGGACGAACACGTGGATGCCGACCTGCGGAAACGGCGTGTCGCCCTCGAGGTCGCAGACCGCTCCGCGGCCTTCCGCGCTCCGCCACTCGGACTCGCGCGCGTTGAGGACGTACCAGCCCTCGCCGCGGGCGATCAGCCCGTGCTCGGTCCGTTCCAGCGGCGCTTCGGGTACCACGGCTTGCAGCCTGCCGCATCCGGCACCGTCTGGCAAACGCCGGTGTCGGTAGCGTGCGCGCCGATGTCCGAGCTGACCCACGCGCTCGACGCCGTCGCGGCCGAGGGGGGCTTCTCGGGCGTCGTGCGCGTCGACCGCGCGGACGGCGTCGAGCTCGAGAGAGCCTACGGCTACGCGCACCGCGGCTGGGAGATCCCGAATGCTCCCGACACGCGCTTCGCCGTCGCGAGTGCCACGAAGGGGCTGACGGCACTCACCGCGGTGAGCCTCGTCGAGGACGGGGCGCTCGCGCTCGGGACGACGGCACGGTCGCTCCTGGGCGACGACCTCCCTCTCGTCGGAGACGAGGTGACGGTCGAGCACCTCCTCGCGCACCGCTCGGGGATCGGCGACTACCTCGACGAGGACACGGACGTCGACGTCAGCGACTACCTCATGCCGGTGCCCGCGCACGAGCTCGCCGCGACGGAGCAGTACGTGGCCGCGCTGGACGGGCACCCGCCGAAGTTCGCACCGGACGAGCGCTTCTCGTACTCGAACAGCGGCTACGTGGTGCTCGCGCTCCTCGCGGAGCGGGCGAGCGGGACGCCCTTCCACGAGCTCGTCGTGCAGCGCGTCTGCGAGCCGGCCGGCATGCGCGACACGGCCTTCCTCCGCTCGGACGAGCTTCCGGGCAGAACGGCGCTCGGGTACGTCGAGATGGACGGCGCACCTCGCTCCAACGTCTTCCACCTCCCGGCGCGCGGGAGCGGCGACGGTGGTGTCTACACGACCGTCGCAGACGTCCGCGCGCTCTGGACGGCGTTCTTCGCCGGGCGGATCGTCTCGCCCGACTGGGTACGGGAGATGGTGCGGCCCCGGAGCGACGTGCCCGCGCACGGGAAGCGCTACGGGCTCGGCTTCTGGCTCGATGCCTCGACGGACGTCGTGATGCTGGAGGGCATGGATGCAGGCGTCTCGTTCCTGTCGAAGCACGATCCGGGGACGAACAGCACGTACACCGTCGTCTCGAACACGACCGACGGCGCATGGCCGGTAGCGCGCCTCCTCGAC
Source organism: Acidimicrobiia bacterium (assembly GCA_046484625.1). GTDB lineage: Bacteria > Actinomycetota > Acidimicrobiia > IMCC26256 > PALSA-555 > DASUAO01. The sequence goes on along the minus strand of JAWOIO010000035.1, from coordinate 3,974 downwards.
CAGCGCCTCCGTTCCTGACACCTCGCCGCAGCCCGGAGTGACGAAGGGGCGGCGCCGTAGCGCCCCTTCGTCGTCGAGCCTGAGCCTCGGCTCAGTACGTCGCCGCGAGGTCTCTGAGTGCCTTCTGCAGCGTGACCCGTCCCACACCGACGCCGACGTCTGCTTCATGCAGGGGATGGTCCTCCACCACGAGCAGGCGCTCGAGATGACCGCGCTCGTCCCCGACCGGACGTCTCGCGACGACATCCCGCTCCTCGCCAAGCGTCTCGAGATCTCACAGCAGGACGAGATCGCGCAGATGCAGCGCTGGCTCGAATCGCGCGGCGAGGATGCGACGCACCACGGCGACCACGACCACTCCATGCACATGCCGGGCATGTTGACGGCAGCTGAGCTTGCGGAGCTGCGGGCATCCAGCGGCGCCGACTTCGATCGCCTGTTCCTGCGCTCGATGATCCGCCACCACGAGGGCGCGCTCGCGATGGTCGAGCAGCTCCAGGCCGAAGGCGGCGGGGAGGAGTCCGAGATCTCGCAGTTCACCGGCCACGTCGTCGCCGACCAGGGCGTCGAGATCGCCCGCATGACGGAGCTCCTCTCGCAGCTCGGCGCCTGACCACGGCTGGCGGTAGGTAGCTGCCGATACGCCAGCGAGCGAGCTGCGATCGAGCTGGCTGGAACCACGTCGTCGAGGACGACCTCACTACGGAGGGAGGTTCATTGCTTGGAGCGAGCGCAGATCGATAGGGTGGGCGGACGGATCCGCGCCAGGCGCTGCAGCGTGCTGGGGGACGAGGGAGGCCGTGACCGTGGAGCACCACGAAGAGCGTGATGCGACGTACGAGCGTCCGGATCCGGCCGGACGATCACACGCGCCGCTGATCGAGCTCTCGGGGGTCGAGAAGGTCTACCGGATGGGGAAGGTCGACTACCGTGCCCTGCGAGGCGTCGACCTGACGATCGACGCCGGGGAGATGGTCGCTGTCGTCGGCCCCTCGGGCAGCGGCAAGTCGACCATCCTGAACCTCGTCACCGGCATCGACAGGCCGACGGCCGGGGCTGTCGTCGTCGACGGGCGTCGCATCGACGAGATGAGCCAGGAGGAGCTGGCCGTGTGGCGCGGCGCAAACGTCGGGATCATCTTCCAGTTCTTCCAGCTGCTTCCAACGCTCTCGGCGCTGGAGAACGCCGTGCTTCCGCTCGACTTCGCGCGGCGGGGCTCCAAGCGCGAGCGCTTCGATCTCGCGCGTCACAACCTCGAGGTCGTCGGTCTCGGAGACAAGCTCGACCACCTCCCCTCCGAGCTGTCGGGCGGAGAGCAGCAACGGGTGGCCATCGCACGGTCGCTGGCCGCGGATCCGAAGCTCATCGTGGGCGACGAGCCCACCGGGAACCTCGACACGGTCACGGCCGCCGAGATGTTCGAGCTGCTCCAGCGCCTGAACCAAGAGGGCAAGACCATCCTGTTCGTGACGCACGATCGTGAGCTGGCGGCGCGCGCCCGGCGAGTCGTCGCCATCCGCGACGGCCTGGTCGTCGCGGGCTGAGGAGGCGCGATGGCGTCGGCGTTGCTCCGGAAGTCGCTGACCGACCTGACCAGACGGCGCGCGCGGACGGTCTTCACCGTGTTCACGCTTGCGATCGCGGTCGCGAGCATCGCCTTCTTCGCCGTGCCCACGCTGATCGACGGTGGGATGCAGGAAGAGGTGCGCGCAGGTCGCCTGGCCGACGCGACCGTCACGATGCGCCCGCTCGAACTCACGGCTGACGATCTCTCCGCGCTCGAGGCATTGCCGAACGTGGAGGCGGTCGAGCCGCGCTCGCGCCTTGCGACCCGCGTTCTCGTCGGCGAGCGCCGTGCACCCGCGCGCGTCATCGGCGTGCGCGACGTCGACGCGCAGAGCGTCGATCTCGTCCGGGTCGAGTCCGGAGCGCTGCCCGGGCCGGGCGAGGTCATGGCGGACGTCCAGAACGCCAATGTCGGTGTCTACGACGGAAGCACGGGGGACGCCGTCGTCGTCGTCGGTATCGGTGTCGGGGACAGCGCGACGCCCGCAGGCGAGCGCGTCGAGCTCCGGATCAGCGGAGTGGGGCGCAGCCTCCCGGGTGGTGAGCAGGTCCAGGACGAGAACGTCGTCGTCCTCTACGCGACCGCCGAGACGGTGGCTGCGCTCGGCGCGGATCGAGGGTACGGAGAGCTGGCGCTTCGTTTCGACGATCCGTCCCCGGACGCAGCGGTGGACACGGTCCAGGCGGTGCGCCGCTACCTCGACACCGTCCCCGGCTTCACCGGCTTCACGAACCTCCCGGCGATCCGCGCGCCCGGGGACTGGCCCGGCAAGGCGGACACCGAGACGTTCGCACAGCTTCTCGGCGTCATCACCCTGCTCGCGCTCCTCTCGGCGCTCGTCCTGGTCTCGAACACCATGACCACGCTCGTCGCCGAGCAGACGGGCGAGATTGGGATCATGCGAGCGATCGGCGCTCGTCGTCGTCAGGTCGCAGCGGTGTACCTCAAGACGGCGCTGCTCCTGGGCGCGCTCGGGGCAGCGCTGGGCATCGTGCTCGGAATCGTCCTCTCGAACCTGCTCGCCCGCTACTTCGGCTCCCTGTTCTGGGCGATCGACGTCCCTGTCGGCGTCGACACGACCGTCGTCCTCGTCAGCCTCGCGGTCGGCCTCCTCGCACCGCCGCTCGCCGCGTGGCCCGCAATCCGGCGCTCAGTGCGCGTCGACCTGCGCGAGGCGCTCGAGTCGACCGGCTCGGCCGTCGGCTCGCAGGATAGGGCTGATCGCCTCATTCGACGCGCACGGTTCCTGCCCCGAACCACGCAGATCGGCTTGCGCAACGTCGGTCGGCGCAAGCGGCGCAGCTTCGCGACCACCCTCATCGTCGCGCTCGCCGTCGGAAACCTTCTCGCATTCCTCGGCGTCGCGGCTGCGGTGACGGAGACCTCCCAGGGATCGTGGAGTGACCACCTCGAGGACGTTCGAGTGTGGACGACCGGTCGCGAGAGGTTCGACCCGCGCGCCGAGCAGGTGATCCGCGCGACCGACGGTGTCGCCGAGGTGCACCCGGCCCTCGTCAACGCAGTTGAGCTCGACGGCGAGGATGCGTTCGTGTGGGGTGTTCCGCACGAGCCGCTCTTCCGCTACCGCATCACCGATGGCCGCTGGTTCGAAGCGGCAGAAGAGACCGCGAGTGCCCGCGTCGCCGTGATCGAGAACAACATCGCGAAGGCGACCGGCGTCGACGTCGGAGATCGCGTGACGCTCGAGACGGCCGCCGGTCCGGTGGACTTCGACATCGTCGGACGCGCGTCGAATCAGCAGGAGAACGGCACCGTGCTCTTCGTGCCGCTGACGACCCTGCGCGCGCTCCTCGGGTCGGAGACCCAGGTGAGCACGTACTGGATCAAGGCCACTTCACCCGAGCCGGCGGTCGTCGACCGGACTACGGCCTTGCTCGAGGATCGGCTGACGGCGCTCGGGTACGACGTTGCGACGGAGATCACGTACATCGCCGAGCGCGACGAGATCGCGGCCAACCGGTCGCTCACGAGCTCCATCGGGGTGCTCGGCTTCCTGATCGTGGCGATGAGCATGGTCGGGCTTGCGAACGCGATCACCATGAGCATCGTCGAGCGCACGCGCGAGGTCGGGATCCTGCGGTGCATCGGTGCGCGCGCACGGGATGTGCGACGCATCTTCCTCGCGGAGGGGATGGCGCTCGCCCTGGCCGGCTGGCTGCTCGGCATCCCGCTCGGCTACGCGCTCAACCGCCTCATCGTGTGGCTCATCGACGAGGTGGTGAAGGTCGAGATCCCGGTCGTGTACCCGCCGCTGAACGTGCTCCTGGCGCTCGGCGGGACGGTGGTGCTCGCGCTCGTGATCACGCTTCTGCCGATCCGCCGCGCCGTGCGGTTCCGGCCGGGCGACGCTCTTCGGTACTCGTGACTCGCGCACGCGGCCTCACGC
>JAWOIO010000210.1:0-17786 GCA_046484625.1 Acidimicrobiia bacterium | reverse complement strand
CACCCACTCGGGGATCCGCTTCGTGTGCGACGTCCCACCGAGCCCGTTCAGCTCGAGGTACTCGGCGAGCGCCGCCGTCGCTCGCGCCGTCAGGCGCTGGCCATCGGCGCCGAGGGCGAACCCGAGCCCGAACTGCTCGCGCGCGACCCGGACGATCTGCTCGTTGAGCACCTCGTCCTCGCGGTCGACAGCGATCTGGACCGTTGGCCACCCGTCGCCACGCTTGAGGAAGCCGTCACCCAGGTAGACGCCCATCCACCAGCAGAGGTCGTCGTTCGACACGCGCGGCAATGCCTGGGCGTCACTCCGGTCGGGGAGCATCAGCGGTGCCGACACCCCGAAGTCCGGGAGATCAGTGGCGACCGCGACGAGGTCTCCCTCGCGGAGCTCTTCGACCGGCACCCATCGGGATACGTACCGCGCGCGCGCGCGTCCGGGCTTGCGCTCGTCGCGGAGCACCAGGAACGGGTGGTTCCCGGAGGCACCGATGACCGCGCCGTGGGCGCGGATCTCGAACACGTCCTTGTCGCCGGAGCTCGCGGCGCCGACCACCTTCGCCGACACGATCTGCTTGGTCGACGGGTCGAGCGAGAACACCTCGTCGCCGGGGCACAACTCCTTGATCGGACGCATCCCGCGGGTCGTCGCGACGAGCGTGGAGCCGCGGAGGCACTCGTACTGCGCCGTCACGCCGGCGAGGAACTTGCGCTCGGCCTCGGGGATGCCGAGCTTCTCGTAGGTCTCCTTCATGCTCTCCGGGAGCATGTCCCAGTCGGCGACCTGCCCCTCGGTGGGCTTGAGGTAGTAGTAGATGTCGTCGAAGTCGATGTCGGGCATGTTCTTCGCGAACCACTCGAGCATCGGCTTCTTCTCGAAGCGCTTCAGCGAGTTGAGACGGAACTTCGTCATCCACTCCGGCTCTTCCTTGCCGCCGGAGATATCGCGCACGACCTTCTCGTTGAGGCCCTTCTCGGGCTTGGTGACGTAGTCGTCGGTGGTGTCGTGCCACCCGAGCTTGTACTTGCCGAGATCGATACCGCTGACCGCCATGGGCGCTCCCGAATCGGGGCCTCCGGCAGCGGGGAACCGCCGGAGGTATTTACACTACGCCGATAGTAACAATCCGGGGGCCCCGCCTCAATCCCGGGTCCCCCCCCCGGCCTGACGGGGCGGCCGGACGGGGCGGCCGGACGGGGCGGTCAGCGACGGAAGGCTGCCGGCTCCGGGGGGCTCGTCGTCGTGGTGGTCGTGGGCGCCGTGCCGTCGAGGATCGCCTGAGCCTGCGCCACGAGCGCCTGGGCCTCCCTGACGAGGCTCTGGTACGTGCCGAGGTCGCCGTCGCGCAACGCGGCGTCGGCGGCCGCGAACTTCTCGGTCGCCTGCGCGAGGAGCTCGTCGACGGTCTGGCCCTCGGGCGTCGAGGGCGTGGTCTCGGGCGTCGGGGTCGGGGTCGGGGTCGAGGTCGGCTCGCCGAACAGCTGCGCGAGGGCGTCCGCAACCGTCGCACCGATCACCGGGGCTCGATCCTGGACGAGCACCGCGACGAACTGGAACTGGGGGAACCCGTTGGAGCCCTGGGTCGCCTCCGTGAAGAACGGCTGCACGTACACGATGGACTCGCCGACCGGGATGAGCTGCACGTTGCCGCTGATCACGCTCGAGCCCCGCTGGTCGAGCAGGGTGATGCGCTGTGAGATCGTCGTGTCCTTGTTGATGTTCGCGGCGACCTGCACCGGGCCGAGCACCTGCTCGCCCTGTGGCATGACGAACGCGTCGAGCTCGCCGTAGTTCCGGGGATCGGACTTGGCGGTCATGAACGAGACGAGCCGCGTCTGCTGGTTGTCCTTCGAGACCGGCACGAAGGGCTGCAGGATGAGGAAGCTCTCGCGGGCCTCACCCGGGAGCCGGATGTACAGGTAGAAGGGGTCCTGGCGCTTCGTCGTCGCCGAGATCTCGGGGCTGCGACCCTGCGCCGGCGCGTCCTGCGGTGACGTCGCCGGGATCGTTCCGACAACCGAGTTCGGGTCCGGGGAGAGCAGCCAGCGCTCGTTGCCGGTGTAGAAGCGGCGCGCCTCGGTGACGTGGTACTTCGAGAACGCGTCGGACTGGACCTTGAAGAGGTCCTCGGGGTAGCGCAGGTGCGCGACGAGCGCGTCGGGCATGTCGGAGAACGGCGAGAACAGATCCGGGAACGCATCGGCGTACGCCTGGATCATCGGGTCCTTCGGATCGATCACGAAGAACTTGACCGTCCCGTCGTAGGCATCGACGGTGATCTTCACCGAGTTGCGGACGTAGTTGAAGCTACCCGCGAGCCCACCCGACCCCGAGAAGGACTGGGCGTACGGGTATCGGTCCGACGTCGTGTAGCCGTCGAGGATCCACGTCATGCGACCACCAGCGATCACGGGATACGGATCGTCGTCGAACTCGAGGAACGGAGCGAGCTTCGCGACCCGCTCGCGGATCCCCCGGAGCATCAGGATTCTCGAGTCCCCGTCGACCTGTCCGGAGATCAGCGGGTTCGCATCGCCGAAACGCAGCGCGAACGCAGCCTTGCGGACGACGTTCGAGAGCTCGATCCCGTCCTTGCCCGTGTACCGGGTCAGCGCGTCGCTGCGTCCCTGGCGAGCGAAGTCGAGCTCGGGCGATTTGGCATCGACGATCACGAAGCCGCTGAGACCCTCACCGAAGTAGACCCGCGCACCCTGGTCGGAGAGGCGGATGCTCTCGCCCACCGGCGGGATGTCGCTGAGGACGAACGCTGGTGTTCCGTCGCTCTCGGCCTTGTTGCTCGGCGCCGCGATCGCGCCGGTGCCGTGCGTGTAGACGATGTGCTCGTTCACCCAGGACTGGCTGGGCAGCTCCGCGCTGTTGAGCTCCCGCGCCGACAGCATCACCTGCGTCGTCTGCCCGTCGATGTCGTATCGGTCCACGTCGACGTCGTTGATCTGGTAGTACGTCTGCAAGGCCTGCAGTGTCGAGAACGTGTCCTTGATGATATCGGGATCCCAGAGGCGGGCGTTGTCGATGGTTGCGAGGTTCGCCTCGACCACCTCGGGCTGGAGATCGCTCTCGAAGTCGAAGTTCTTGACGTTGACGCTCGCGAGGTCGAAGGCAGTCCGCGTCGCGGCGATGTTGCGCCTGATGAAGGGCCGCTCGTTCGCGAACTCGTTGGGCTTCACCCGGAAGTTCTGGATCGCGGCCGGATAGATCGTGGCGACGACGAGCGAGACGAAGCCCCACAGGCCGACGGCGATCACGGGCAGCACCCAGCCCCGGCGGCGGATGTTCCACACGAAGAGGAGCGCGGCGATCACCGACACGAAGATGAGCAGCTTGAGCGCCGGGAGCTGGGCGTTGACGTCGGTGTAGCTGGCTCCGTCGACGACGCCGCGGTTCGACAGGTTCAGGTCGAAGCGCGAGAAGTAGTACTCGGCGGTCTTGACGAGCGCCATGATCGCCAGGATCACCGACAGGTGCGCCTTGACCTGCGGGGTGACGCGCTCGACCGTGCTCTGGAACCGGATGCCGCCGTTCAGGTAGTGGGCGACGGCCGTCACCAGGAGCACGATCACCAGCCCGGCGAAGAGCCAGTCGATGATGAAGTTGATGAAGGGCAGCTTGAACAGGTAGAAGCCGATGTCCTTGCCGAACTGGGGATCGGTCGTCCCGGTGTCGGACCCGTTGGTGAACAGCAGCCAGTCGCGCCACTGCGAGGAGACACCGATCCCGGCGATCAGCGCGAAGAACAGCGCCACGCCGACGCGGATGCGTCCCCGGAACCGTGCGGTCAGCTGCCGGTAGCGGTCGACGAGCTCGTCCTCGGGGGTCTGTGCGGTGGCGAGCCGGAACGTGGGCGCGAGGCGGTCCGCGATGATCAGGCTCAGGAGCATGATCACGAAGAAGAGGACCGTGAAGACCAGCGCGGGCACGATCCGGGCCGCGAGGAGGCGCTCCCACGTCCCGCCCTGCCCGAGCGAGTCGAACCAGAGCGAGTCGGTGTAGAAGCCCGCCAACCCCCGCAGGCTGAACAGCAGGATCAGCAGGACGACGGCGGCGGCGATCAGCCAGCCGCGCAGTCGGGGTCGACGGCCCTCAGCCGGAGTCACGCGCATATCGGTCCAGAGCCTAGGCGGTAACCGTGGACTTCCCCTCGCGGTCGATCGGGACCACCAGGCAGCGACATCCCGGATGCGCCGGGGGATGGGACTGGCCGGTCGGGAAGGGGGACCCCTTGATCGTGGGCTCGAGCGCGTTGTCGTCGCAGTCGGGGCATCGTCCGGGGTCCGCGGGCACCCAGCGGAGGTGCGCGCCGGCGCCGGCGGCCTCGTAGCTCCCGCGCGCGTACGCGGCACACGCCGCGTCGCGCAGCCGGGCCTCGAGCTCGGCGCTCTTCCACTCCCGGTAGCGAGCTCCGATGGCCGTCCCGAGCGCACGTTGGAGCTCGAGGGGCGACTCGTAGGGGCCTTCGGCGACCACGGACTCGATGGTCGCGGCCAGGCGCTCACGCAGCTGGGTCACGACGACGGACAGGGCGTGACCCACGACCCGCGCCGGCGCGCCGGTGACCCGGCCGGTCTTCCCCGACGCGGCCCGCCCTCCGAGGAACGCCGCGTCCATCGACGGGGTCAGGATCGAGACCCACGCTTCGCGCTGGTGCTCGTGCTCGGGCAGCAGGCGCGCCGGCTCGTACCGACCGCGAGCGCGACGGACCGCGTCGAGGAGCGAGTTCTGCTCGTCCTGGAGGAGGCGCTTCGCGGCGCGGACGGTGTCGGGCACGAGTGGCTCGAGGACCGCGTCGCGTCGTCGACGGAGCGCGTCGTCGGGGTCGTCCGGCTCCGCCGGCGCCCCTCCCGATCCCGATGCGTCGTCCGATTCCGACGCAGCAGGAGTCGGCCCGCCGGCGTCCTCCGTTCCGGAGGCGACCTCGCTGTCCGACGCGGCATCGCCGGGCGACGCCGCGCCCGGTTCGCGGTCCGGCTCGGCCTGTGTCGTGGCCGCGTCGTCCGGTGGGGCCGGGTCCCGGCGCCGAGCGGCGGTGCGTCGTGGCGGCGCCGCGACCGGGTCGGCCGACCGCAGCCGCGCGAACACGTCGTCGGCGGCGGGCGCGGGCGCCGATCCCTCGGACGGCGCCGTGGTCGCCGGGTCCGCACCCGCCCCGGTGGCCGCTGCGGTGGCCGGGGCACCGGACGGATCCACCGGCACCTTCAGCGCGTCCAACGCCCGGTCGAGGAGTCCCCGCACGCGCTCGAGCTCCGCGACCAGCTCGGTGCGCCGTCGGCTCGCGTCCTGGAGGATGCGTCGCCGCACCTCCTTGGCTTCCGAGACCATCGCCCGACCGGTAGCGGCGGCGACCTCCTCGGCCGCGCGCAGGACCTCGGCCGCCCGCGCCTCGAGCGCCGACGGTTCGTCGCCCGGCGCGTCGCTCGGCTCCCGGGCCGCCGGATCCTCCGCCATCCTGGTGATGCTACGAGCCCTGAGGAACGGGGGGCGCGGCCGGGACCTTCGCGCCACCTGCCTTCGCCAACGCTCGCAGCGCGTCGTCGAAGGTCTCCACCGCGACCACCTTCATCTCTCCCGCGTTGCGACGCGCGGCCGCCGCCTCACCCGCGGGGACGATCATCAGGCGGGCTCCGTTCCGGCGCGCGGTCACGGCCTTCTGCTCGACGCCACCGACCACGCCGACCGAGCCGTCCGCCGCCATGGAACCCGTGACCGCGACGGGAACACCGCCGGTCAGCTCGCCCGGCGTGAGGCCGTCGACGATGGCCAACGCGAAGGCCAGCCCGGCCGAGGGGCCGCTGACCCGGAGCGTGTCGATGGAGATGTCGACCGGGAAGTCCCAGTCGACGAAGGTCTGGGTGGAGATCCCGAGGAACGCATCGTCGCCGTTGCTCCCGAGACGGACCGCGACGTCGCGCTCGTCGTCACCGCGGCGGATCGTCATGAGGATCCGCTCGCCCGGAGCGCGCGCGACCACGAGCGGCCGGACCTCCTCGGCGCTCGCCACGGGCGTCCCGTCGACGGCGACGATCTCGTCGCCGAGGAGGAGCTTCCCGTGCGACGGGCCGTCGCACTCCGCACCGACGATGAGCACCCGGGCCGAACGCTCGGGAACGTCGTAGCCGAGTCGCTCCAAGGCGACCTCCTTGGCGACATCCTGGGACTGTTGCATGAGCTCGTCGTTGAACCGACCGCTCTCGTCGTACGTCGCGCAGCCGAGGACCTGCTCCCGCTTGTCGACGCGCACATCGTCGTCGAGCTGGGCGAACAGCCAACGCCACAGGTTCGGGTCACGGTTCGTGATGCGCACGGTGAGGAACAGCACCTCGCCGCGATGGTCGTACGTGCGGGTGTCGGAGATGGTGAGGACACGGTCATCGAGCGCGGTGGCGTCACCTGGCGAGATGATCACGTATGGCACCCGGATGAAGGCCATGACCGCCACGACGACCGTGGTGACCGCGAGCCCGGCGAGGCCGACCACCAGCGGCCACCGCCGCCGCGCCGGTACTGCAGGAGGTGTGGTGCCGCCATGGCCGACGCCCGGGGCGTCGGCCGTACCGGGCTGGTCGGTCATGGTTGCTCCGGTCTGGGGTGCGAAGATGGTGGTCACGACCAGCTCGGAGACGCCGATGGACCGCCAACGTCAGCCTGCCACGCGACCTGCTGCCCGAGGGACGCGGCGATCGTCGGGGCGCGCCCGGAACGTCGAGCCGTACCAGGGCGACGACGACACCGACGACGACTGGCCCGAGGACCGGCCCGCCGGTCTCCGGGCACTGCTGCACGGGTTCGCGCTGGTCCGGTGGATCCTGTTGATCTTCGCGGTGGGGTTCGGCGTGGCCGCGGTGATCGCCATCGCGTTCGCAGCCTTGTTCGCGCTGGTCAACGCCAGCGTGTGACCGAGGGCGCGACCACCGGGTCCGCCGTCGACCGGGCCGCGGCGCTGGCCGCGCTCGGGCGGGGTCCTGCGCTCGCGCCCGAGGAATCCGAGCGGGTGCGCGTCGCGGCCACCGCGGATCTCGACGCCCGCGTGCGCGCGGCCGCGGTCGCCGCGATCGTCCGGGTGGGCGACGGATCGGCGGCGTCGGCAGCCTGGGTCGTGGTGGTCACGGATCCTGACGCCCGGGTCCGTCGCCGCGCCGCGGAGATGGGTCCGGCGCTGGCCGCACGCGGCGTCGACGGAGCACGGTCCGACCTCGGCGAGCTGGTCGCACGCGGACTCGTCGCACGGCTCGCGGACGACGACGTGACCGTCGTCGAGGCCGCTGCGTGGGGGCTCGGCGAGCTCGGAGCCCACGCGGTCGCGGTCGGTGCCATCCCGGTGCTCTCCGACGTGACCACGACCCATGCAGACGCGATCGCCCGGGAAGCCGCGGTCGCCGCGCTGGGGGCGATCGGCGAGCCGTCGGGACTGCCTGCGATCCTGGACGCGACCCGGGACAAGCCGGCCGTCCGCCGACGCGCGGTGCTCGCGCTCGCGCCGTTCGAGGGCGACGCGGTCGACACCGCGCTGCGCCGGGCGCTCGAGGACCGGGACTGGCAGGTGCGCCAAGCCGCCGAAGACCTGGCCCCGCCGACGGACCGGGACCCACCCGCCGACGGCGATGGCGACGGCGATGGCGACGACGACGCCCGGACCGCGCGCGACTAGCGGTCGCCGTAGCGCTGGCTCGACCCCCGCGGGCGGTCGAGGAACATGTCCTTGAGGCGGTCGAAGGACTCGAGGCAGCGCCCGGCACCCAGCACGACCGTCTCCAGCGGGAGCTCGGAACGGCGGACGGGCACGCCCGTCTCGTGCTCGATGCGCTTGTCCATCCCCCGCAGGAGCGCGCCACCACCGACGAGGTGGATCCCCATCTCGAGGAGGTCCTGCGCGAGCTCGGGTGGCGTCTCCGACAGGGCCTGCTTGGTCGCCTCGAGGATCGCGTTGACCGGCTCGTCGATCGCCTCGCGGACCTCCTCGGGCTCGAGGACCACCGTGCGGGGGAGCCCACTCATGAGGTCGCGCCCGCGCACCTCGACCTTGAACTCGTCGGCGGTGGGGAACGCCGAGCCGACGGCGAGCTTGATCTCCTCGGCGGTGCGCTCGCCGACCGCGATCCCGTGGTCGCGGCGCAGGTACGCCTGGATCGCGTGGTCGAAGTCGAAGCCACCGACCCGAACCGCCTGGAGCGAGACGATGCCCCCGAGTGAGATGACGGCCATCTCGCTCGTCCCACCACCGATGTCGACGACCATGTTGCCGAGCGGCTCGTGGATCGGCAGCGACGCGCCGATCGCGGCGGCCATCGGCTGCTCGATCAGGTAGGTCTGCTGCGCGCCGGCCCGCCGCGTGGCCTCCAAGACCGCGCGCTGCTCGACATGGGTGATGGCCGATGGGACGCACACGAGCACCCGGGCCCGCTGCATCCGGGTGATCCCGGCCCGGGCGAAGATCAGCCGGATCAGGCGCTGGGTGATCTCGAAGTCGGTGATCGCGCCGCCGCGCAGGGGCCGCACCGCGACGATGTGCCCGGGTGTGCGCCCGATCATGTGCCACGCCTCGTGGCCCATCGCAAGGACGTCCTGGGTACGGCTGTTGAGGGCGATGACCGTGGGCTCGTTGAGGATGATGCCCTGGCCGCGCGCGTACACGAGCGTGTTGGCGGTCCCGAGGTCGATGGCGAGGTCGCGCGACATGCGGCTACTGCTCCGCGACGGCGCGCTCGCGCACCGCCCGTACCGGCACCCCGCTGGTGGCCCAGTCGGCGCCCTCGGCCCAGCGCTCCCGCTTCCAGATCGGGACCGTCTCCTTCAGGGTGTCGATCGCGAAGCGGGCCGCCTCGAACGCCTCGGGACGATGCGGTGTCGAGACCACCACTGCGACCGAGGCCTCGGAGAGGGCCACCTCACCGACCCGGTGCACGAGCGCGAGGCGCTCCACCATCGGCCACCGGCGCCGCACCTCCGCGGCGACGTCCTCGAGGCGATTCCGAGCCTCGGTCTCGTAGGCCTCGTAGTCGATCGCCTCGACCCCGTCGCGCCCTTCCGAGTGGTCCCGGACCACTCCGAGGAACGACACGACGGCACCGGCGCCGGGAACGGCAGCCCACGCCGTGGCCTCCGTGAGGGGCAACGGGTCCGCGGTGATCGCGACCCAATCGGACGTCGGTACAGCCTCGGGCACGGGCCAATCGTAGTGGTGCCGGGTTCGGGGAGGACGGCCGACCCGCGGTCGCCAGGACGAAGTCGCTCTTTACACTGACAGGTCATGGCCGAACGGGATTCCGACGACCCGAGGCGTCCGGATCAGCCCGATCCGGATCAGGACGAGCCCGAGGGCAGTGGCGCGTTGCCCCATCCCCTGGACCGCGTCTGGGCCCATCCGAGCGAGCTCGGGGCCGTCACCGCATCGGCACCGCCCACACCGCGCCCGGGCACACTGCGCCCCGGCACGCCGCGCCCCGGGTGGAGCGCGCTCGGCGTCGCGCTGGCCGGCGCCCTCTGCGGCGCGATCGTGACCCTGGGCGTCGTCCTGGCGACGGGAGGGTTCGACGACGGCGCATCGGAGACGCGCGCCGCGTTCGTCCCCGCCTTCCCCGAGCTCGGCGTCGATCGGACGGCCGGGCTCGTCGCGACGATCAGCCCGAGCGTCGTCGCAGTCCGTGCGATCGGCGGCGAAGCCGGTGAGGACCGGTTCGGCACGGGCGTCGTGCTCGGCGGCGATCGGATCCTGACCAACGCGTTCCTGGTCGTGCGAGGCGGAACGATCACGGTCACGACGTCCGACGGGTCCGTGGTGCCGGCCGAGCTCCTCGGCGGCGACCCTGCGACCGACCTGGCCGTCCTCAAGGCCGACGGCGCCGGCGCTCCCGGTGCCCGGATGGGCTCGGCCGACGGCGTGGGTGTCGGGACCTGGGTCCTCGCGGTGGGTGCGAGCGCGTCACAGCGTCGGTGGGCGAACGAGGGGATCGTGAGCGGCCTCGACATGGTCCTCGGCGATCCCGCCGGCCGCGTCCTGGCCGGGATGCTCGGCACCGACCTCGAGGACGGCGCCGGCGACGGGGGCGGGATCCTCCTCGACGAGACCGGGGCGGTCGTCGCGATCCTCAGTGGGTCGGTACCGGGGCACGCCGTCCCGATCGATGCCGCGCGGACCGTCGCCGACCAGCTGACGACGGCGGGACATGCGGCCCACGGCTGGCTGGGCACGTACGCGGTGGACGAGACCGAACGAGACGGTGGCGGCGCGCGGGTGCAGGCGGTGGCCGCCGCCGGGCCGGGCGAGGCCGCAGGCCTGGCCGTGGGCGACGTCGTCACCGCGATCGGCGGGCGACGGGTCACCGACGTCGGCGAGCTCGCCAGCGCGATCTCGCGCCTGCGACCGGGCGACCCGGTCGAGCTGACCGTGCTCCGCGACGGCAGGCGGCGACGGATCGATGCATCCCTCGGCGAGCGACCCGCGGATGCCATCGGGCTCGCCGCGCTGCAGATGTGATCTCCACGTCCGACCCCGCCGGTTCGCTGCGCTCGGGAGATCGTGCGACGATGGGACCCATGGCCGACACCAGCGAGCTGACCGATCTCGATCGAGAGCTGCTCAACGCGGTGCAGTGGGACTTCCCTCTCGACCCTCGACCGTACGGGGTCCTCGCGGAGCGCCTCGGCGTCGACGAGCCCGAGATCCGCGCCCGCGTCGCGCACGTCAAGGACGCCAACGTGCTGCGCCAGCTCTCGGCGATCTTCGACACCCGCGCGCTCGGCTACGGGTCCGCGCTCGTCGCCGCCAAGATCGACCCGGACCGGCTCGAGGCCGCCGCGGCGCTCATCAGCGAGCACCCCGGCGTCTCGCACAACTACAAGCGCAACCACGCGTTCAACCTCTGGTACACGATCGCCGTCCCACCGGGCGACGACCTCCAGGCCCACATCGACGTGCTCCACGAGGCGAGCGGCGCGACCGTGACCCGACCCCTCCCAACGCTCAAGCTCTACAAGATCGGCGTGAAGCTCGACATGACGGGCAAGACCGCGACCGACGCCCGCACGGAGGTCCTCGAGCACGAGCGACCCGAACGCAAGCCCGAGATGCTCGCCCCCGACCTCACCGACCTCGAGATCGCGACGATCCGGGTCGTCCAGGAGGACCTCCCGCTCGTGGAGCGACCGTTCGCGGCGCAGGCCGAGCAGATCGGGTGCGCCGAGGCCGAGGTCCTGGCGGCGCTCGCGTCGTTCAAGGAGCGCAAGCTCATGCGCCGCTTCGCCGCGGTGATGAACCACCGCAACGCCGGGTACAAGGCGAACGCGATGGGGGTCTGGGCGGTGCCCGAGGACCGCCTCGAAGAGCTCGCACCGCAGATGGCAGGGTTCTCACGTGTGAGCCACTGCTACCGGCGCCCGACCTACGACGACTGGCCGTACTCGGTCTTCACGATGGTGCACGGGATGAACGCCAAGGAGTGCGAGGAGACGATCGCGGCGATCCGCGACGAGACCGGCATCGACGAGTACACCTTGCTGTGGTCGGTGAAGGAGTACAAGAAGACGCGGGTGCGCTACTTCACCGACGAGTGGGACGTCTGGCGCGCCGAGCACCTCGCCGCCGTCTGAGCAGCCACGCCGCCAGGCCGGCCACGAGCACCACCGCGACGAAGGCGCCGATGCGCGCGCCGCGACGCGGCGTCGGCCCCATCGCCGCGAGACCGTCCCGGATCGCCTCCTCGTTCGTGTGCCGGGGACGCCACCCGATCGCCTTGAGGCGGTCGGTCGCCACGACCCACGGGTGCTGGAGGTAGGGCACCACCCCCGGCGGGATGTCGCCGAGCCCCGTCGCCCACGACCGTGCCAGCAGGCGCTCGACGACTCCGGCCGGCAGCGCGGGGACACGGTTGCGTGGGAGCAGCGCACGCACGTCCGCCGGCTCGAGCCATCCGTCGGAGGCCACGTTGAAGGTCCCCGGATGGTCCTCGAGGGCGACGAGGGCGAGCGCGGCGACCAGATCGTCGACGTGCGTGGCCTGCACGAGCGGCGCCGCATCGCGGAGGCGCAGCGCCGGGCGGCCGAGCAGCAGACGGGACGGGAGGCGCTCGGCACCCGGCCCGAGCACCGGGGCCGAACGCAGCGTCGTGACCACGACGCCCGGGTGGTCCTCGCGCCACTCCGACAGCAGCCGCTCGATCTCGGCGCCCTGGACAGCCGGGGTGAACGACGGGTTCGGCCGGAGCGCCGCGTCCTCGTCGAGCGGGACCGCGTTGTTGGCCCACGCGCCGTACACGGCGGTCGACGACACCCGCACGACCTTGCGCACGCCGACGGCCGCCGCAGCGTCGAGCGTTCGACGTGTGCCACCGACGTTGATGCGCGCCATGAGGCCTTCGTCCGGGATCGGGTCGACGATCGACGCGAGGTGCACGAGCACGTCGACGCCCTCGAGCAGCGGCTTCAGCTCCGAGTGCGCGACGTCGGCGAGCCGGAACTCGAGACCGGGCGCCTGTCGCTGCGGCACTCGCACATCGAGCCCGACGACGCGCGTGACCTGCGGCGCGTCGGCGAGCACGGCCACGAGGGAACTGCCGACGAGCCCGGACGCCCCGGTGACCGCGATCGAGACCATCTCCCTAGACTTGCCGCGTGGACGACACTCCTCAACCCGGGGACCCGGACCCCGACGAGCCCGACGGCGACGGTGGCCCGTTCCCGGGGTTCCCCGACTTCCCGGGCCTCCCCGGACTCGACCTCTCCGGACTCGACCTCTCCGGCATCGACCTCTCCGGCATCGACCTGGGCGAGGTCACCCGGATGCTCCAGTCGCAGGGCCCGCTCAACCTCGAGGTCGCCCGCCAGGTCGCGACCGCGATGGCGACGGGCGGCACCGACGAGCCGGCGATCGGCGCCGACGAGCAGCACCAGGTCGAGGAGCTGGCCCGGGCGGCACAGACGCACGTCGTCGCCGAGACCGGACTGAGCGCGGCGTTCTCCGCCCCGGTGCGGGCGATCGGCCGGCAGGACTGGGCCACGCTGCACCTCGACGCCCTGCGAGGCGTGCTGGAGGTGCTCGCCGCGACGCTCGGGAGCGCCCTCTCGCCCGAGGCCCTGCGTGAGCTGCTCCCCGAGGAGGACGATGCCGTCCCCGGCGACCCCTTCGCCGCGATCCTCCCCGTGCTCGCCCCGCTGCTGCTCGGTGTGCAGGCGGGGTCGATGATCGGCCATCTCTCCACCCACGCGCTCGGCCGCTACGACCTCCCCCTGCCGACCTCTGATGCCCCGGGACTCGTGTTCGTGATCCCCAACCTCGACCAGTTCGAGCAGGACTGGACCCTGGATCGCGCCGACCTCCGCTTCTACGTGGCCATCCACGAGGCCGTGCACGCCGGCGTCCGCGGGGTGCCGTGGGTCAGCCAGCGGCTCGTGGACCTCGCGACCGACTACGTCTCCGCGTACGACGTCGACGCCGATTCCCTCGAGACGCGCCTCGACGGCCGCTTCGAGAGCCTCGACCCCCGGGACCCCGAGTCGATCCGTGCCCTCGCAGCCCAACCGGAAGAGCTGCTCGGTGCGCTCCGCAGCGAGCGACAGCATGCGCTGCTCGCCCGCGCGCGGGTCTTCCACGGCGTGCTCGGAGGCTTCGCCGACGAGATCCTCACCCGTGTCGGCCGTCCACTCATCACGTCGTTCGATCGAGTCCACGAGGCGATGGCCCGGCACCGCATCGAGCGGGGCGAGGCCGAGCAGTTCATCGGGGGCCTGCTCGGGCTCGCGACCGACCGCGAGGACTACGAGCGGGGTGGCGCGTTCTGTCGAGGCGTGGTCGAGCGCGCCGGTGCCGAGGGCCTGAACCGGCTCTGGGACGACGCGACGCGTGAGCCCACGCTGAACGAGCTCGAGGCGCCCGGGCTCTGGCTCGCGCGCATCGACCTCGACACCGACGACCCGAACCCGAACCCGAACCCGAATCCGAATCCGAGTGAGGAGCGCGACACGTGAGTGCGACGACGATCGGTGTGCTGGGGGCCGGGGTCATGGGGAGCGGCATCGCCCAGGTCTGCGCGACGGCCGGGTTCGAGACCACGTGCTTCGACATCGACCCGGACGCGGTGACGCGCGGGCGCGAGCACGCCACCACCGGGCGTTACGGGTTCGAGCGGGGGGTCGAGCGCGGCAAGCTCACCCGCGAGGAGGCCGATGCCGCGCTGGCGCGGCTCACGTTCACCTCGTCGTTCGAGGAGGCCGCGGCCACCGACCTGGTCGTCGAGGCGGTCCCCGAGCGCCTCGACCTGAAGATCAAGGTGTTCCGGGACCTCGACCGAGTCGCGCCCGACGCGACGATCCTCGCATCGAACACCTCGGGGTACCCCATCGCGGCGATGGCGGCGGCGACCGACCGGCCCGACCGGGTCGTGGGATGGCACTGGGCGTCGCCGGCCCCCGTCATGGCGCTGGCCGAGATCGTGCGCACGCGCGACACGAGCGACGAGACGATCGCGACCGTCAGCGACGTCGCCAGCCGGTGCGGGAAGCACCCGGTCGTGGTGAACGATGCGCCGACCGCGTGGGGATTCGTCGCCAACCGCGTCTACTTCGCGATGATCGCCGAGGCGAAGCGCGTCGTGGACGAGGGCGTCGCGACCGCCGACCAGGTCGACCAGCTGATGGTCGACTGCTTCCGCTGGCCGACCGGTCCGTTCGGGATGGTCGCCGGCGCCACGGGCGGCTGGTCCTGAGCCCACCCCCCTCCTGCTCGACGACGCGGGTGGGTCAGAACCAGGTGTAGGGGAACGGGAGCGGGGTCGACGCGAACATGGCGTCGGCGGTGGCGAGTGCGCCGGAGGTGTGCTCGCGCACGAGCCCGGCCGCCGCGAGCGTCGACGAGGCCACTCCGCCCAGCCACAACGCAGAGAGCGCCACGATGTCGCATTCGAGGTCGGCCGCATCGGTCGTGCGCGCGACCGATGCACCGTCGGGCCCGCCGTCGACCGCGAAGCGCCCGCTGGCTGCCTCACCGGGATAGGCCGAGTCGTGGACCTCGAGCACCACCCGACCTGCGGACGCGTAGGTACGCGCCCCCAGCGCCGCGGGGACATCGAGCAGCCGGGTCCAGACGTAGTCGTCGATCGACGTCGTGTGCACGGCGCGCGGCGACACGAGCAGCCACGGGAGCACGGAGTCGACGTTGGTCCGGGAGTGCCGCACCTTGGCGACGAGATCGACCTCGCACACGTAGCGCCAGAGTGCGTGCACGGCATCGGGCGTCCGACCGACGAGATCGCGCACGGTGAGCACGTGGGAAGGGTCCCGACCCCAGTCGTGCTTGATCGAGTACGTCACGAAGCCGTCGACGGCACCGTCGGGCGACTCCCAGAGGACGTCGAACCTCGGTTCCTTCGTCTGCCGGTCGAACTGGTTGTCGACCCACCACGCCGGCGAGCGGGAGAGTACGCCGGGCGCGACGCTCCGAACCGAGTCGTAGACGGGCGGCGCGTGCTTCCGGAGCACCTCGGGCTCGACGAGTCGCGCGCGCCCCGTTGGACGCGGTGCGGCAAACTCGGCGGCCCGCACGTCGACCGAGATGCTCTGCGCGGACGTCGACACCCCGAAGCCGAACCGCTGGTAGATCGCGCCCTGGCTCGCCGTGAGCATCGAGACGGCCTCGCCCCGCTCGCGCGTCTCGTCGAACAACGCATCCATCATCGATCGGAGGATCCCCCTGCGGGTGTGCGTCGGCAGCACCGCGACCGCGCTCACCCCGGCCGCCGGGATCTGCGCTCCACCCGGCAGGGTCAGCTCGAAGGTGTGGTTCCGGCTCGTCCCGACGATCTCGTCGCCCTCGAACGCAGCCCGTGTGCGGTCGAGATCCTCCGCCATCCAGACGCCCTGGAGCTTCTCGAACTGCGCCGCGTCCTCTCCGAAGCCGGCCGCGTCCGCCCGCGCGAACGCGGACAGCTCGGCCTCCTCGATCGCCCGCACCACGAAGTCCATGTCGTGATGCTCGCGCGATCGCCCGCGGCAACCCGGCGCGTTTCGGGGTCAGCTCCCGCCGGGGAACGCCTGTGGCGGCTCGCGCGGCTCCACCGGCTCGGGCCCCGACCCCGGCTTCGCAGTGGGCGGCCCCGGGGGGCGTCGGCCACCGCGGGACGGGCCGCGGACCGAGCGGCGCGCGTCGCGGTTTCGGCGATAGCGGTCCCTCATCTCCCCCTTCGCCTTGTCGAACGCCCGGTCGACTGCCTCGGGTCGCAGCTTGGTCCGCTGCGGTCGCGTGCGCGCCGACCGCAGCGCGGCGAGGTACGACAGCCCGGCCGCGAGCAGCACGATCCCGAGCACGAACAGCCCGACGCTTTCGCCGAGCGACAGGACGCCGAAGAGCGCGCCGAGCACCCACGCGACCTGGAACCGTGTCTCGAACCTGGCGAACGCCCGACCGTGCGCCGCGTCCGGCCCGTCGCGCTGGAGGAGGCTGTCGAACCCGACACGGCCGGCCGACGATGCGATCGCCACCGAGATCGCGGCAAGTGAGGCCCCGGCCACGCTGCCGCCCGTGAGCGCACCGAACAGCACGAACGACGCCGACATCAGCAGGCAGACGACGAGAACCACCTCCTCACGCACGTGGCGGCGCGCGTAGGGAGCGATCAGGTTCCCGGTGAAGCCGCCGACCGCGTAGGCGCCGAGCACGACGCCGAGCTCGAGCTTGTCGCCCTTGAACGAGAAGGCCGAGAGGAAGACGATGACGCCGACCGCGGCCCGGATCACGGCCATGGCGCTGCCCGCGAGCAGGATGCTCGGCTGCTGCATCTCTTGCGCTTCGAGCCGCGCCGCGGCTGGGTCCTGCACCACCTGGGTGCGGGGGATCTTCGTCGCCACGACGGTGGCGACCACGAACACGATCATCGCGAGCACGAGCGACCAACGAGCGTCGAACACCGCCTGCAGGAGGAACGCAGGCCCACCGCCGACCATGCCGGCGATGAGGCTGATGATCGCGAGCCGGGAATTCGCGCGGACGAGCTCGTCCTCGTGCTCGACCAGCGCAGGGACGAGCGCGGCCCGCGCCACCGAGTAGGTCTTCTGCGAGACGAGCACGCCGAAGGCAAGGGGATAGATGAGCAGCCCTTCGGGCGACGGCTCGATGATGAACTGCGCCATCCCGAAGCAGAGCAGGGCGCGGGCCAGGCACGTCCCGACCACCATGATCCGGCGCCCACCCCTGATGCGGTCGAGCGCGGGCCCCATGACGGGTGCGAGCACGGCGAACGGCGCCATCGTCAGCAGCAGGTAGAGGAGGATGTCGCCCCGGGCGGCGTTCGTCGGCTGGGCGAAGAAGAGCGAGCCGGCGAGGGACGCAGCCACGCACGCGTCGGCGCACACGCTCACCGCGTGTGTCACCATCAGCCGCGAGAACGGGGTGCGCTCCAGGAAGCGGGGATCGATGCTCATGTCCCGGCGACGGTACCCCCGGGAGGGCCCTCTGAGGCCACCGCTAGGATCGGCCCATGGCCGATCCGGAAGCAGGGGTGAGCGCCTCACCCGACCGGTTCCTCAACCGTGAGCTCTCCTGGCTCGAGTTCAACGCCCGCGTGCTCGCCCTGGCCGAGGACGACACACGCCCTCTGCTCGAACGGGCGAAGTTCCTGGCGATCTTCGCCTCCAACCTCGACGAGTACTTCCAGGTCCTTATCCATCTGAAAAACAGGAGCGCCAAGGATATGGACAAGATCCTTTTGTTGGAGTGTTTTGCCGTATTTCTCATCCATGACGATTGATTTTGCCCGGGAACGGATTAGCTTGGCAATCGATTTCTCCAG
>JAWOIO010000040.1:0-5068 GCA_046484625.1 Acidimicrobiia bacterium | reverse complement strand
TCGTGATCCCCCGCTGCTTCTCCTCCGGCGCCTTGTCGATCTGATCGAACGCCGTGAACGACGTATTCGGATTCGCCTCCGACAACACCTTCGTGATCGCCGCCGTCAACGTCGTCTTCCCATGATCAATATGACCAATCGTCCCAATATTCAAATGCGGCTTCGTCCGCTCGAACTTCGCCTTGGCCATGAGAGTTCCTGTTCCTTTCAGGTGCCAGATCGTTGCTGATGCTGGTGGCGGCGCCTCGGTGTCTGCGACTTACTCGCCGCGGACCCGGGCGGTGATCTCTTCGGCAATCGACTTCGGTACCTCTTGGTACGAGTCGAACTGCATCGTGTAGGTCGCGCGCCCTTGGGTGCGCGAACGGAGGTCGGTAGCGTAGCCGAACATCTCCGAAAGCGGGACTTGGGCGCCGACCACGTGCGACGTCCCCCGCTGCTCCATGCCCTCGACCTTCCCGCGACGCGAGTTCAGGTCGCCGATGACGTCGCCCATGTAGTCCTCGGGCGTGACGCCCTCGACCTCCATGATGGGCTCGAGCAAGGCGGGCTTCGCCTTGCGGGCCGCCTCCTTGAACGCCATGGATCCGGCGATCTTGAACGCCATCTCGCTGGAGTCGACGTCGTGCGACGACCCGCCCGTGAGGATGGCGCGTACGTCGACGAGGGCGTACCCGGCGATGACGCCGCCCTCCATCGCCTCCTGGATTCCGGCGTCGACGGCGGAGATGTACTCGCGCGGGACGTCACCGCCCTTCACCTTGTCGACGAACTCGTATCCGCCGCCGGGGCCGGTCGGCTCGAGCGTGATGATCACGTGCCCGTACTGGCCGCGACCGCCGGTCTGGCGGATGTAGCGCGTCTCGACGTCCTCGACGAGGTCCGTGATCGTCTCGCGGTACGCGACCTGCGGCTTGCCGACGTTGGCGTCGACGGAGAACTCGCGCATCATGCGGTCGACGAGCACGTCGAGGTGCAGCTCGCCCATCCCGGAGATGATCGTCTGGCCGGTCTCGTCATCGGTGCGGACCTGGAAGGTCGGGTCCTCCTCGGACAGCGCGCCGAGGGCCTTCCCGAGCTTGTCCTGGTCGATCTTGGTCTTCGGCTCGATCGCCACCGAGATCACGGGCTCGGGGAAGACCATCCTCTCCAGCACGATCGGGTGCGACGGGTCGCAGAGGGTGTCACCCGTGGTGGTGTTCTTGAGGCCGACGGCCGCGACGATGTCGCCGGCGAACACCGCGTCCTTGTCCTCGCGGTGGTTCGCGTGCATCTGGAGGATGCGCCCCACCCGCTCCTTCTTGTCCTTCGTGGCGTTGAGGAGCGCGCTCCCGGCGGTGACCTTGCCCGAGTAGACGCGGAAGTAGGTGAGCTTCCCGACGTAGGGGTCGCTCATGATCTTGAAGGCGAGGGCGGAGAAGGGCTCGTCGTCCTCGGCGGGGCGCTCCATCGGCTCGTCGGTCTTGAGGTCGGCACCCTGGACGGGGGGGATGTCGACCGGGCTGGGCAGGTAGTCGACGACCGCGTCGAGAAGCGTCTGCACGCCCTTGTTCTTGAACGCGGTGCCACACAGGACCGGGACGACTTCGCCGCTGAGGGTCGCGGCCCGAACCGCGGCCCGGAGGTCGTCGGCCGTGATCTCCTCGTCGCCGACGTACTTCTCGAGGACGTTCTCGTCGAACTGGCTGACGACGTCGACGAGCTCATGGCGCCAGGTGTCGGCATCGTCCTGGAGCTCGGCCGGGATGTCGATCGTCTCGTAGCTCTCACCGAGCTCGTCGGACCAGATGAGCGCCTTCATCTGGAGGAGGTCGACGACTCCCTGGAACTCGCTCTCGGCCCCGATCGGGATCTGGACGAGCGCGACGGTGGCGTCGAGGCGATCCTTGATCATGTCGACGCAGCGGTAGAAGTCGGCGCCGACGCGGTCCATCTTGTTGACGAAGCACATGCGCGGCACGTTGTACTTGTTCGCCTGCCGCCAGACGGTCTCGGTCTGCGGTTCGACGCCGGCCACGGCGTCGAACACCGCGACCGCACCGTCGAGCACACGCAGCGAGCGCTCCACCTCGATCGTGAAGTCGACGTGGCCGGGCGTGTCGATGATGTTGATCCACGTGTCACGCCACTTGCAGGTCGTGGCCGCACTCGTGATCGTGATGCCGCGCTCTTGCTCCTGGACCATCCAGTCCATGACCGCAGCGCCTTCGTGGACCTCGCCGATCTTGTACGTCTTGCCCGTGTAGTAGAGGATGCGCTCCGTCGTCGTGGTCTTCCCCGCGTCGATGTGCGCCATGATCCCGATGTTCCGCACCCGAGAGAGCGGCACCTCCCGAATCGCCGCCCCACCCTTGCCCTTGTCGTCTGCCATCTGCTTCTTCTCTTCTGCTACTTCATCTTCGAATACTGAGTTCGCGCCCCCGGTAGACCCACCGACCACTTCGTGGCGATCCGGGGAGGCCGCCGCCGGAGGCCGGCGGTGCGGTCCGGAGCAGTTGCGCCGTTCCGCCGAGACCCGGGTCGGAGACCCGACCGAGCGCAGCGAGGGAGCAGGGGCTCGGCGGAGCAAGGCGCTGCGACGGCACCGGGCCGCCGGCCGCAGCGCGAAGGCCGGTCAGGAACCGAGAGACAAGAGGACCAAACGCCTTACCACCGATAATGAGCGAACGCTTTGTTCGACTCCGCCATCTTCTGCAAGTCGTCCTTGCGCTTGATGGCAGCGCCGAGCCCGTTGCTCGCGTCGAGCAGCTCGGCGGCGAGCCGCTCGGCCATCGTCTTCTCGCGCCGCTGACGCGAGTAGCCGACGATCCACCGGATCGCGAGCGTGGTGGCCCGACGCGGACGCACCTCGACCGGCACCTGGTACGTGGCTCCACCGACGCGCCGGCTCTTCACCTCGAGCGGTGGCCGGACGTTCTCGACCGCGCGCTTGAGGGTGGGCACCGGGTCGTCGCCGGTCTTGGTCTGGATCTCGCTGAGCGCGTCGTACACGAGCCGCTCCGCGATCGACCGCTTGCCGGACAGGAGCACCTTGTTGACGAGCTGGGTCACGACCACCGACCGGTAGACCGGGTCGGGAAGGAGGTCGCGACGGGCGGCGGGTCCCTTGCGAGGCATGGTTAGGAGTCCTTCTTCGCGCCGTAGCGGCTGCGGGCCTGGCGCCGGTCACCGACGCCGCTGGCGTCGAGCGCGCCGCGCACGATCTTGTAGCGGACACCCGGGAGGTCCTTCACACGGCCGCCACGCACGAGCACGATCGAGTGCTCCTGGAGGTTGTGACCGATCCCGGGGATGTAGGCGGTGATCTCGACGCCTGAGGTCAGACGGACGCGTGCAACCTTCCGCAACGCCGAGTTCGGCTTCTTCGGGGTGACCGTGTAGACGCGCGTGCAGACGCCCCGGCGCTGGGGCGAGCCCCTGAGCGCGGGCGTCTTGGACTTGTCCCGCTTGGTCTGACGACCCTTGCGGACCAGCTGTTGGATCGTGGGCACTCGAAACCTTCTCTTTGCTCTTGCCTCGTGGCTCTGCGTTGTTCGCACCGTGGTGCGCTGCGGTGACCGGTGCGCGAGTCGTGGTGTCGACACGGAACGGGTCGAGGCTACTCCTAC
The DNA here is from genome assembly GCA_046484625.1 of Acidimicrobiia bacterium. Taxonomy (GTDB): domain Bacteria; phylum Actinomycetota; class Acidimicrobiia; order IMCC26256; family PALSA-555; genus DASUAO01. The sequence goes on along the minus strand of JAWOIO010000040.1, from coordinate 1,460 downwards.
TCCTCGGTTCCCGTCCCTTCGAGGAGCGGGGTCTCGTCCTCGGTCGTGTCGGGCACGACGGTGAGCAAGGCCGCGGGATCGGCCGCGGCTGCGGCGTCTCCCTCGGCCGGGGCGTCACCCTCGGTCGCGATGCTCTCCCGGAGGTACTGCGCCATCTGCTCGGCGTCGAACTCCGACGAGTAGAAGGGCAGCGGCTCGTAGTCGGGCGCTTCGGTGATGATCTCGCGGTACACGGGCAGGCCGGTCCCGGCCGGGATCAGCTTGCCGATGATCACGTTCTCCTTGAGCCCGAAGAGACCATCGGTCTTGCCCTCGATGGCCGCCTCCGTGAGGACACGGGTCGTCTCCTGGAACGATGCGGCCGAGAGCCACGAGTCGGTCGCGAGGGACGCCTTGGTGATCCCCATGAGCTCGGGTCGCCCCTCGGCGGGCTGCAGACCCTGTTCGACGAGGTTCCGGTTGGTGTCCGCGAACGCGCGTGCGTCGGCCTTCTGCCCGGGCAGGAGCGTCGAGTCACCGGGCTCGGAGACACCGACCCGCCGGAGCATCTGGCGGATGATCACCTCGACGTGCTTGTCGTGGATCGACACACCCTGCTCGCGGTACACCTTCTGCACCTCGTCGACGAGGTACTGCTGGGTCTCGCGGATGCCCTTGACCTCGAGCACCTTCTTCGGGTCGCGGGGGGTGTCGTCGTCGCCGGTGAGCTGGTCGCCGGCGGAGACCTCGGCACCTTCCTTGACCTTCGGACCCTTGGATCCCGAGTAGAGGTGGGCTCGGCGGGCGATGACGTGCTCGTCCTCGGTCCCGTCGTCGCCGACGATCACGATGACGCGCTCGCCCTTCTCGCTCTCACCCAGTCGCACGACGCCCGACGACTCCGCGAGCACCGTGGCGCCCTTGGGGGTGCGGGCCTCGAACAGCTCGACGACGCGGGGAAGACCGTGCGTGATGTCGTCGCCGGCCACACCACCGGTGTGGAACGTCCGCATCGTGAGCTGCGTCCCGGGCTCGCCGATCGACTGTGCCGCGATGATCCCGACCGCCTCGCCGAGGTCGACGGGCTTGCCGGTCGCGAGCATCGTTCCGTAGCACCGTGCGCACACACCCGTGATCGACTCGCAGGTCAGCACGGAGCGGACGCGGACGCGATCGATCTTCTTGTCCTGGGCGAGCGCCTCGACCTGGTCCTCGGTCAGCTCCTGGTCCTGCTCGATCACCGTGCCGTCGGTGAGGGTCACCGGCTCGAGCAGGCAGCGGCCGATGAGCCGGGTCTCGAGGTACCGGTACTGGTCGCTGGTGGCGCTGACGTCGTCGACCCAGATACCCCGGGCCGAGCCGCAGTCCTCGTCGCGGACGATGATCTCCTGGGAGACGTCGACGAGTCGACGGGTCAGGTAGCCGGAGTCCGCGGTGCGGAGGGCCGTGTCAGCGAGGCCCTTGCGGGCACCGTGGGTGGA
>JAWOIO010000208.1:0-5964 GCA_046484625.1 Acidimicrobiia bacterium | reverse complement strand
GACCGGCAACAGTCGGGTCCTGGACACCAACTTCAACCTGACGTTGCAGAACGTCACGATCACGGGCGGCAACACGGGCAGCAGTGGAGCCGGGCTCGACTTCGATGGCACGGTCCTCCGCATCGAGAACTCCACGTTCGCCGGCAACTGCACGGACGACGGCGCCGGCGGCGGCGTCGACATCGACGGCCCCGACGACGGTAGTGCCGTCACCGCGACCATCATCGGCTCGACGTTCAGCGGCAACACCGCCATCGGCGGCGCTGCGATCAACGTGGTCAACGCACCAGGCCCCACCTCCTTCGTGATGGTGAACTCGACGGTCACGGGCAACACCAGTGATAACGACGGCGCCATCGACATCGACAGCGCCGTCGACGCGACGATCGTCTACTCGACCATTGTCGCCAACGCGCACGTGGCCAATGTCAGCTGCGAGTCGCGGGGCGACGCCACGGCCGAGCCCGACGAGGCCGAGGCGGCGGAGGCTGCCGCTGAAGAGCAGGAGGCCTTGGACGAGGAAGGCGTGGACGCGCTCGTCGACGGCGAGTCCGCCAACATCAGCGTGAGCGAAACGAGCGACGAAAATCCGTCGACGCTCAGGGTGTTCGGGACCGTCGTGGCGCAGCCCCAGGGTGGACCCAACTGCAGCAACGACATTGGCGGGAACCCGCCGCTCGCGCTCACCGCGTCGAGTGGATACAACTTCTCCGACGACGCGACGTGTGGGTTCACGAACACGTCGGCGGGTGACCGTCAGAGCGCCGGTGCTCCTGGTCTGGGGGCGTTGGCGAGCAACGGCGGGCCGACCCAGACGCTGCTGCCATCGACGGCGAGTCCGCTGCTGGACTTCATCCCACTCGCGAGCTGTGGTGGCGGTGACGCGCTGGCGGGCTTCGCGGTGACGACGGATCAGCGTGGAGTCACGCGCCCGCAAGGTCCAGGGTGCGAGATCGGTTCGGTCGAGATCGAGGTGCCTGTCGCGATCACGGTCGTGCCCAAGTTCACTGGTTGAGTCCACGCGCGCTTCGGCGAGTCGCCGCGACTAGCGAACGATCCCGAGGCGCTTCGCGATGACCTCGTTCATGATCTCGTCGGTGCCGGCGCCGATGCGCTGGAGCCGGGCGTCGCGGAACGCTCGGCTGGCCAGGGACTCGTGCATGTACCCCATGCCACCGTGCACCTGCACGCAGGTGTCGGCGAGTCGGTTGAACACCTGGGCCGAGTACTTCTTGGCCATCGAGATCTCGGCGACCGGGTAGTCGCCCTGGAGGATCTTCCAGGCGGTGTCGTAGACGAGGGCGCGCGCGGCGGCGAGCTCGGTGGCGGCGTCGGCGAGCATGTGCGCGACCACCTGGTGGCCGGCGATCGCGCGCCCGAATGCCTGCCGCTCGCGCGCGTACGCGATCGTCTCGTCGAGCACGCGCTCGGCGTACCCGAGGCAAGCCGCCGCGCCCGACATCCGCTCGTACTGCAGCTGCCACATGAGCTGCGCGAACCCGCGGCCCGGCTCGAGCCCGATCAGGTTCGCGGCGGGGACCTCGACGTCATCGAGGGCGATCTCGGCGGTGTCACTCGCCCACATCCCGAGCTTGCGCAACTTGCGGGACACGGTCACGCCCGGCAGGTCGGTGTCGACGAGCAGGAGCGAGATCCCGGCGTGGCCGGCCGACGGGTCGGTCTTCACGACGCAGGTGAGAAAGTCGGCCCGGGCCCCGTTGGTGATGTACATCTTCGTGCCGTTCACCCGCCACGTCTCGCCGTCGAGCACGGCGCGCGTGGTGATACCGGCCACGTCGGATCCGGCGTCGGGCTCGGTGATCGCGATCGCCGCGATCTTCGTCCCGGCGATCGCGGGCCGCAGGTAGCGCTCCCGCTGGTCGTCGGTGCCGAACTCACCGAGTGCCGGGGTCGCCATGTCCGTCTGGACCGAGAGGGCCATCGCCACGGCTCCGCAGCCCGCCTTCGCCAGCTCCTCCACGAAGACCATCTCGGCCGCGAGGTCGCCTCCGGAACCGCCCCATCGCTCCGGGTAGTGGAGGCCGAGGAACCCGAGCTCGCCGGCCCGACGGAACACCGAGTCGGGGAAGAACCCGGCGTCCTCCCAGGCGTCGACGTGGGGGGCGAGCTCGGTCTCGACGAAGCGACGGACCGAGGCCCGCAGCTCGTCGTGCTCGGGCGTGAAGATCGGGTGGGTCGCAGGGGTGTCCATCTCCGACAACGGTGCCATACGGGCCGACATCGCCGTAGACTCGTGGGTCCATGACCCGGTCGATCCTGCAACGCCGGCTCGTCGACGTGTCCGATCGGCTCAAGCGCCTCCGCGCCGAGCTGGCCGTGACCGCCGAGCAGCTCGCCTTCCTCGAGGACGAGGCCGAGGAGGCGCGCATGCGCTCGCTGGTCGCCGAGACCCCCCTCACCGACGCCGAGGCGCGGGATGCCCGCCGCCACGCCGAGTCGATGGGTCGCCACCGGGATGCGCTCCTGGTGGGCATCCAGGCGCTGGAGACCGAGCAGGACACGCTCCTGGACCGCATGTCCGCCGAGCTCTCCGCCTCCTGAGGTGGTCGCCGTGGACGACGGTCGGACCAGCCCGCGGGTGGTCATCGCCGAGGACGAGTCGATCATCCGCCTCGACCTGCGCGAGCTGCTGGAGGAAGAGGGGTACACGGTCGTCGGGGAGACCGGTCGGGGCGACGAGGCGATCGACCTGGTCCGGGACCTGGTGCCCGACCTGGTGATCCTCGATGTGAAGATGCCCGGCCTCGACGGGCTGTCAGCGGCCCGCCAGATCGCGAGCGAGCGGCTTGCGGCGGTGCTCATCCTGACCGCGTTCTCCCAGCGAGACCTCGTGGAGCGGGCACGCGACGCGGGGGCGCTCGCGTACCTCGTGAAGCCGTTCCAGAAGACCGAGCTGCTCCCGGCCATCGAGCTGGCGCTGGCCCGTCACGCCGAGCTCACCTCGCTCGAGCGTCACGTGGAGGACCTCGAAGGCCGCCTGCAGGCCCGCAAGCTCATCGACCGGGCGAAGGGGCGGCTCATGGACGAGCACGGGCTCGACGAGCAGACCGCCTGGCGCTTCATCCAGACGCGGGCGATGAACGACCGGGTCAAGATCGCGGAGATCGCGCGGCGCGTGATCGAAGGGGAGCTCACCCCGTAGCGGGCTGCCCGCGTTCGACCGCCCCGAGCCGGGTCCCGACGTACGATCGGCCCGATGGCGAAGCTGCTCCTGCTCGACGGCCACTCCCTCGCCTATCGGGCCTTCTACGCGCTGCCCGCCGATCTCGCGACGCCCGACGGCACGTTCACGAACGCGGTCTTCGGCTTCACCTCGATGCTCTCCAAGGTGTTGGCCGACGAGCAGCCCGACTACCTCGGGGTGGCGTTCGATGCGCCGACGAAGTCGTTCCGACACGACATGGACGCCGACTACAAGGCCGGCCGCAAGGCGACGCCCGATGTGTTCAAGTCCCAGCTCCCGCTGATCCGCGAGGTCCTCGCCGCGCTCGAGATCCCGACGATCGAGATCGAGGGGGTCGAGGCCGACGACGTGATCGCGACGCTCGCCACGAAGGCCGCATCCGAGGGGACAGACGTGGTCGTCGTCACGGGCGATCGCGACGCGTTCCAGCTCGTGCGCGACCCGCACCTCAAGGTGCTCTACAACAAGCGGGGGGTATCGGACTACGCGCTCTACGACGAGGCCGGGATCGTCGAGCGCACCGGCGGCGTGACGCCGGCGCAGTACCCGAACTACGCCGCGCTCCGCGGCGACTCGAGCGACAACCTGCCCGGGGTCCCCGGCATCGGCGAGAAGACCGCGGCCAAGCTCGTCACCACCTATGGCGACATCGAGGGGATCCTCGCCCACGTCGACGAGCTCCCGCCGAAGCAGCGCCAGAACCTCACCGAGATGGCCGACCGCATCCGGCTCAACCTGCAGATGACCAACCTCGTCCTCGACGTCGACTGCGGCGTCGAGCCGAAGGACCTGAAGGTCGGTGCGTTCGACCGGGAGCGGGTCCGCGAGCTGTTCGACCAGCTCGCGTTCCGCACGCTCTTCGCGCGGATGATGGATGCCATCGGGGCCGAGGGAGACGACGACGTTCCCGAGGGGGAGACCCTCGATGTCGACGTGACGGTGCTCCGCGACGCCGCCGCGGCCGCGGAGCACCTGCGAGCGGTGGCCGCGAGCGGTGCGCGGTACGCGTTCGAAGGGCGTTGGGACGGCGTCCCCGGTCGCAGCGCGCTCCTCGGGCTCGGGATCGCCGAGACGGACGGCCGGGTGGCGTACCTCGACGGTGCGTTCTTGCGCGACGCGGACGTGCTCGCGGCCGGCGGCGCGCTGGTGGCCGAGGGAGGACCGCCGCTGGTCGCGCACCGGGCGAAGGATCTCATGCACGGGCTTGGCGCCGATGTGCGCACGCTCGCGCAGGACACCGCGCTCATGGCGTACCTCCTCGACCCCGGCGACGGGAAGTACCTGCTCGAGGACCTCGCGCTGCGCTTCCTCTCGCTCGAGGTTCGCTCTCCGGACCAGGAGGAGGGCACGCTCGACCTCGACGGCACGGCCGGCACCGAGGACGCCGGCCGCCGCGCCGTGGTCGTGCTCCGGCTCGCCGACGCGCTGGCGGAGGCCCTCGAGGCCCGCGAGCTCACCGACCTGTACGAGCGGTTCGAGCGCCCGCTCGTCCGGGTGCTCGCGAAGATGGAGCGCACCGGCATCCGCATCGACCGTGAGTTCCTCTCCACGCTGAGCGCCGAGCTCAACAAGGAGTGCGACCGCCTCATGCGGGCGATCTGGGGCCACGCCGGAGAGGAGTTCAATGTCAACTCCACACCCCAGATGCGGGTCGTGCTGTTCGAGAAGCTCGGGCTCACACCGGTGAAGAAGACGAAGACCGGCCCGTCGACCGACGCCGACTCGCTCCAGAAGATGCGCGACGACCACCCGATCGTCGAGGACCTCCTCAGGTACCGGGAGGTCGAGAAGCTCCGCAGCACCTACGCCGACGCGCTCCCGCCGCTGATCGCGGCCGACGGTCGCGTCCACGCGACGTTCAAGCAGACCGACACGACCACCGGGCGCATCTCGAGCGAGGCGCCGAACCTCCAGAACATCCCCGTGCGCACGGCCGACGGGCGCGAGTTCCGCCGCGCGTTCATCGCCGAAGACGGCTTCGGCCTGCTCACCGCCGACTACTCCCAGATCGAGCTGCGTGTGCTCGCCCACCTGGCGGAGGACCCGGGGCTGGTCGAGGCATTCGAGCGGGGTGCCGACATCCACACCGCGACCGCGGCGCAGGTGTTCGGGAAAGAGGAGGCCGACGTCACCGCCGAGGACCGGCGCTTCGCGAAGGTCGTCAACTACGGGCTCGCGTACGGCATGGAGGCCTACGGGCTCAGCCAGCGCATGGATGTCGCGGTCGAGGTCGCTCGCGACATCCTCGACGACTACTTCGCGGCGTTCCCCAACGTCGCCGCGTACATGGAGCGCACCGTCGCCGAGGCCAAGGCGCGTGGCTACACGACCACGATCTTCGGGCGTCGCCGTCAGATCGCCGAGCTGTCGTCGGACAACTTCCGCATCCGTCAGATGGGGGAGCGGATGGCACAGAACGCGCCGATCCAGGGTTCGGCGGCCGACATCTTCAAGCTCGCGATGGTGCAGGTGGACGCGGCGCTCGACGCGGGCGGCTTCGCCACGCGGATGCTGTTGACCGTGCACGACGAGCTTGTCTTCGAGGTGCCGGTCGACGAGCGGGAGAAGGTGGAGCCGGTGCTGCGGGAGACGATGGAGTCCGTCACCGAGCTGAACGTGCCCCTCACCGTCGACATCGGCTTCGGGCCGACCTGGGCGGAGGCGAAGTAGCGGCCGCACCGAGGCTTCGCACCGGCACGATCGCGGCGTAGGTCGGCGATGCGCGCACGATCCGCAATGGGTCGTAGGCTGACGCGCGC
>JAWOIO010000163.1:0-11516 GCA_046484625.1 Acidimicrobiia bacterium | reverse complement strand
CCCATGAAGAGGTAGCGTGGATCCGGCGTCTTGCGAAACGCCCTCTCCTCGAGACCGTACCAACTCTCGTACATGGCCCTAGACCCCGGCCAGACTGGCCGACCTCGAGGGCCTCGTGGCGGGCGGCGGCCTTCCCGGCGTCGCACCCTACGTCCGGGGCGTCCGGGCCACCATGTACGCGAACCGGGCCTGGACCATCCGCCAGTACGCAGGGTTCTCCACCGCCGAGGAGTCGAACGCCTTCTACCGGGCGAACCTCGCCGCGGGTCAGAAGGGCCTGTCGGTCGCCTTCGACCTCGCCACGCACCGTGGCTACGACAGCGATCATCCCCGCGTGGTCGGCGACGTCGGCAAGGCCGGGGTCGCGATCGACTCCGTCGAGGACATGAAGGTCCTCTTCGACGGGATACCGCTCGACCAGATGTCGGTGTCGATGACCATGAACGGCGCGGTGCTGCCGGTGCTGGCCGGCTACATCGTCGCCGCCGAGGAGCAGGGCGTCGCCCCCGAGGCGCTCGCGGGCACGATCCAGAACGACATCCTCAAGGAGTTCATGGTCCGCAACACCTACATCTACCCGCCCGCGCCGAGCATGCGGATCGTGGCCGACATCATCGAGTTCACGGCCACCAAGATGCCGAAGTTCAACTCGATCTCGATCTCCGGCTACCACATGCAGGAGGCGGGGGCGACGGCGGTCCAAGAGCTCGCGTTCACCCTGGCCGACGGGCTCGAGTACGTGCGGGCTGCGCTCGACCGCAGGCTCGACATCGACGCGTTCGCCGGTCGCCTGTCCTTCTTCTTCGCGATCGGCATGAACTTCTTCATGGAGATCGCGAAGCTGCGCGCAGCGCGGCTCCTCTGGGCCCGGATCATCGAGCAGTTCGAGCCGCAGAACCCGTCGTCGCTGATGCTGCGCACGCACTGCCAGACGTCGGGCGTCTCACTCACCGAGCAGGACCCGTACAACAACGTCGTGCGGACCACGCTCGAGGCGCTGGCCGCCGTGCTGGGGGGGACCCAGAGCCTCCACACCAACAGCTTCGACGAGGCGATCGCGCTGCCCACCGAGACGTCGGCGCGCATCGCCCGCAACACCCAGCTGATCCTCGCCGAGGAGAGCGGGATCACCCACGTCGTCGACCCGCTCGGCGGCTCCTACTACCTCGAGGCACTCACGGCGTCGCTCGCGGCCCACGCCTGGGACCTCATCACCGAGGTCGAGGGTCTCGGCGGCATGACGAAGGCGGTCGAGTCGGGGATGCCGAAGCTGCGGATCGAGGAGGCGGCCGCCCGGCGCCAGGCCGCGGTCGACCGCGGCGACGAGACGATCGTGGGCGTCAACAAGTACCGCCTCGACGACGAGGACCATCTCGACGTCCGCGAGGTCGACAACACCGCGGTCCGGGAGTCACAGGTCACGCGGCTCGAGCAGCTGCGGGCGAACCGCGACCAGGCCGCGTGGAGCGATGCGATCGAACGCCTCACCGAAGGCGCACGGGGAGACGGGAACCTGCTCGCGCTGACCGTCGACGCGGTCCGGGCCCGGGCGACCGTCGGCGAGATCTCCGACGCGCTCGAGTCGGTGTTCTCGCGCCATCGCGCCGAGATCCGTACGATCGCGGGCGTGTACGGCGGCGCGTACGAGGGCGACGAGACCTACGACTCCGTGCGCGCCCGTGTGGAGCAGTTCGCCGAGGCGAACGGCCGCCGACCGCGGATGCTCGTGTCGAAGATGGGCCAGGACGGTCACGATCGGGGCGCCAAGGTCATCGCGACCGCGTTCGCCGACCTCGGCTTCGACGTCGACGTCGGGCCGCTGTTCCAGACACCCGAGGAAGTGGCGCGCGATGCGGTCGAGAACGACGTGCACGTCGTCGGCGTGAGCAGCCAGGCCGCGGGGCACAAGACGCTCGTCCCCGAGCTGCTCGCGCAGCTGCGCAAGCAGGGCGGCGACGACATCCTCGTCGTCTGCGGTGGCGTGATCCCCGTCGGCGACTACGACTTCCTCCACGAGGCCGGCGTCGCCGCGATCTTCGGCCCCGGCACCAACATCCCCGCCGCCGCCACCCGCGTCCTCGACCTGCTGTCTCCGTAGGAACGGCGTGAGCGAGCTCGCGACCTCGCTGCTCGCCGGCGACCGCCGCGCCCTCGCCCGTGCGATCACGCTCGTCGAGTCGACCCGCGCCGACCACCGGGCCGAAGCCGACGCCCTGCTCACCGAGATCATGTCGAGCACCGGCGCCGCCCGGCGCGTCGGCATCTCCGGGGCGCCCGGAGCCGGGAAGTCCACGCTCATCGAGGCGCTCGGACTGCACCTCGTCGACGCCGGCCGGCGCGTCGCGGTGCTCGCGGTCGACCCGTCGAGCACCCGCTCCGGCGGCTCGATCCTCGGCGACAAGACCCGGATGGAGGAGCTCGTGCGCCGGCCCGAGGCGTTCGTGCGCCCGTCCCCCACGGGCGGCACGCTCGGCGGCGTCACCCGCCGTACCCGCGAGGCGCTCCTGTGCTGCGAGGCCGCCGGCTTCGACGTGGTCATCGTGGAGACGGTGGGCGTCGGCCAGTCGGAGGTCGCCGTCGAGGGGATGGTCGACTGCTTCCTCCTCGTCCTCGCACCCGGCGGCGGCGACGAGCTGCAGGGCATCAAGCGCGGGATCATGGAGCTCGCCGACGTCGTCGTGGTGAACAAGGCCGACGGCGCGCTCGCCCCCGCGGCGCAGTCCACGGCTGCCGACTACTCGGCGGCGCTGCACCTCGTCCGGCCGAAGACCCCGGCATGGGACGCGCGCGTGGTGCAGTGCTCGGCGCTGGAGGGACGCGGCATCGACGACGTCTGGCAGCAGGTCGAGAACCACCACGGGGCGCTCGAAGCCTCGGGCGACCTCGCGACCCGCCGCGCCGAGCAGGCGCGCGACTGGCTGTGGGCCGAGATCGGCGCCGGCCTGCTCGACCGGCTGCGGGCCCACCCCGACGCCGCCGCAGAGGCCACCCGCCTCGAGGCCGAGGTCGTCGCCGGCCGCGTGCCACCCACCGTCGCTGCGGCACGCGTGCTCGACGCCTTCACCGCCTGAGCCGTCGAGGCCCCGTTCTCGGCACGTCTCCCTTCTCGGCACGCTGAGCGTTGCCCAGCAACAACGAACGTGCCGAGAAGCCCGAGGCCGTGACCACCGTCACCGGCTGCGAGCACCCGGGTCGTGCGCAGGACCTGCCCCCACCACCTCGGAGGTCCGCATGCCCACGACCCTCACGATCTGCCCATGGCCCGACCCGGTGCTCGACACCGTCGGCCACGATCCCCGCTCGCTCTACGTCGAGAGCTTCTGGCTCCCGACGCTCGGCCCCACCGCGGTCCTGCTCCTGCGCCACCTCGCGGCGAAGTTCGACGAGCACCCCGACGGGATCGAGCTCCCGGTCGCCGACGCATCCCGCGCGCTCGGCCTGGGCGAGCGCTCGGGCACCAGCTCGCCGATCGTGCGGTCGCTCCAACGGCTCGAGACGTTCGACCTCGCCTGCAGCGACGGCCGCGGCACCGTCGCCGTCCGCCGCAACCTTCCCCCGGCGCACTCGCGCCACGTCCGCAAGCTTCCATCTGAGCTGCGCTCCGCCCACGCCGGGTGGGCCGAGGACCGGCTGGCCGAGCCGCCGCTCGCCGAAGCGCGCCGTCGCGCCCGCCGGATCGCGCTGGTGCTCCTCGAGCAGGGCGACGACGCCGACCACGCCGAGCGGGTCCTGCACTCGACCGGCTTCCACCCCTCTGTCTGCCGCGACGCCACCCGCTGGGCGTGGGAGCGCCACCGGGAGGCGCTCGCCGCGGCCGAGGAGGCTGCGCCGCAGACGGTTGCCTGACGGACATACGTCATGAGCGCGTACCCTGCGGTCGTGGACGACGACCCGGACGACGACCTGGACGACGACGACGACCTCCTCGAGGACGACGACCTCGAGCGGATCGCCGGGTGGGTGCGGGAGGCCGAGCGCATCGTCGTGCTCACCGGCGCCGGCATCTCCACGGAGTCGGGTATCCCCGACTTCCGTGGTCCGCAGGGCGTGTGGACCAAGAACCCGGGGGCAGAGAAGACCGCGACCCTCCAGTACTACGTCGCCGACCCCGACGTCCGCCGCCGCGCGTGGCGCAACCGCATCGAGAGCGAGATCTGGCAGGCGGAGCCCAATGCCGGGCACCACGCCGTCGCCGAGCTCGGCCGACGGGCGCACCTCCACACCCTCGTCACCCAGAACATCGACGGCCTCCACCACGCCGCCGGGTCGGACCCCGACTGCATCATCGAGATCCACGGCACCGTCCACCACGTGAAGTGCCTGTCGTGCGACTACCGCGCGCCGATGGACGACGCGCTCGACCGGGTCCGCGCCGGTGAGGACGACCCCGACTGCCCCCGCTGCGGCGGGATCCTGAAGTCGGCGACGATCAGCTTCGGCGAGAACCTCGTCGTCGAGGACCTCGAGCGGGCGCACCTCGCCGCGGCCGGCGCCGACCTGTTCCTCGCCGTCGGGACCTCGCTGACCGTCTACCCCGTCGCCGGCCTCCCGGAGGTCGCCGTCGGCAGCGGCGCGCGGCTCGTGATCCTCAACGCCCAGGAGACGCCGTTCGACCCGGTGGCCGCGGCGCTGGTGCGGGACCCCCTCGGCGAGGTCCTCCCGGCGCTCATCGACCGACTCTGAGGCCGTCCGCCCCGAGCCGGGCCCCCGGATCCCCGGATTCCGGCACTCGAGGCTGGGTTGGGAATATCCGACCTTCCGGGTAGCATTTCACTTGGTACACCTCGTCCAGGCCCCCAGCACAGGATCCCCCGCCATGGCCGGCTTCCGAGAGCTCCTTGCGAAGACCAAGGAGCGCATCCGTGAGATCGATCCCGCCGGCGCCGAGGCGCGCCTCGGCGAGGCGACCTTCCTCGACGTGCGCGAGCAGGACGAGTTCGAGCAGGGCACGATCCCGGGTGCCGTCTTGATCCCCCGTGGCCACCTCGAGAGCCAGATCGAGAACCGCATCACCGACCGTGGCACCGAGATCGTCGTGTACTGCGCGGCCGGGGTGCGCTCCGCGTTCGCCGCCGACACGCTCCAGGACCTCGGCTACACCAACGTCGTCTCGATGTCCGGGGGCTTCGGCCACTGGAAGAACGAGGACCGCCCGTGGAAGACCCCCGCGGTCCTCACCCCCGAGCAGCGCAACCGCTACCACCGCCACACCCTCCTCCCCGAGGTCGGTGTCGCCGGCCAGCAGCGGCTGCTCGAGAGCAAGGTCCTGCTCCTCGGCGCGGGCGGCCTCGGCTCCCCCGCCGCCCTCTACCTCGCGGCCGCGGGCGTCGGCACCCTCGGCATCGTCGACATGGACGTCGTCGACGCGTCGAACCTCCAACGCCAGATCCTCCACAACATGGACCGCATCGGCGACCGCAAGGTCGACTCGGCGAAGAAGACGCTCACCCAGCTGAACCCCGACGTCGACGTCGTCACCTACGACGTCCGCTTCGGCGCCGACAACGTCCTCGAGATGCTCGAGGACTACGACGTCGTCGTCGACGGCACCGACAACTTCCCCACCCGCTACCTCCTCAACGACGCGTCGGTGCTCACGCGCACGCCCGTCGTCCACGGGTCGATCTTCCGCTTCGAGGGCCAGGTCACCGTCTTCCAGCCCTACGAGGGACCGTGCTACCGCTGCATGCTCCCCGAGCCGCCGCCGCCCGAGCTCGCACCGAGCTGCGCGGAGGCCGGCGTCCTCGGCGTGCTGCCCGGCATCGTCGGTTCCATCCAGGCGCTCGAGGCGATCAAGCTGCTCCTCGACCTCGGCGACCCGCTGATCGGGCGGCTCCTCGCCTACGACGCGCTCGAGCAGTCCTTCCGCACGTTCAAGGTGCGCCGCGACCCGACCTGCCCGACCTGCAGCGACAGCGCAGGACCGATCACGATCGCCGAGTACGACGAGCACTGCCTGCCCCATGCCGTCCTCGCCGACGGGACGACCACCAGCCACTGACGCCGCCCGGTCGCCGGCGACCGGGGTATCGTCCGCGCGTGCTCCGGCGGGTCGTCGCCCTCACCTGTCTCACACTCCTCGGCGCTATCTGGGAGTTCACCGAGATCGGGACGACGGTCGTCGTCCTGCCGTGATCGCCGTTCGGGCGATCACCAGCACCACGGTCGCGGTCAGCCCGCAGCCCGCTTCGAGCCAGCCTTCTTCGCGGCGGACTTCTTCGCGGCGGACTTCTTCGAGCCGGACCGGCCCGGCTTCGTGCGCGGCGTCGGAGGCGCGAACGCCCGCACCACCTCGACGAGCGTCCGGACCCCGAAACCGGTCCCGCCCTTGGTCATCTCGCCGTGGTCCGACGGCGCGCGTGCCGGACCGGCGATGTCGAGGTGCACCCACGGGACGTCCTGCACGAACGCCTCGAGGAAGATCCCCGCGGTGAGCGCGCCCCCGTACCGCCCCGTCGAGATGTTGCGCAGGTCGGCGACGTCGGAGTCGAGCAGCTCCCGGTAGTCGTCCGGGAGCGGGAGGGGCCAGACCGGTTCGCCGGCCCGGTCGGCGGCGTCGCGGACCTGCCCGGACCAGGTGTCGTCGTTGCCCATCAGCCCCGCGACCTTCTCACCCAGCGCGACGACGCACGCACCGGTGAGCGTCGCGAGGTCGATGATGGCGTCGGCCTTCTCGTCGACGGCCCACGAGAGGGCATCGGCGAGGATGAGGCGGCCCTCGGCGTCGGTGTTCAGCACCTCGACGGTCTGGCCGTCGCGCATCTTCAGCACGTCGCCCGGACGGATGGCGGTGCCGCTCGGCATGTTCTCGGCCATCGGCGCGTACGCGACGACCCGGTGGCGCACACCGAGCGCCTGGAGCGTCCCCATCGCAGCGAGCACCGCCGCGGCGCCGCCCATGTCGGTCTTCATCGTCTCCATGCCGTCGGACGGCTTGATCGAGATGCCCCCGGTGTCGAAGGTGACACCCTTCCCCACGAGTGCGAGGGTGCCGCGCGCCTTCGCACCCGTCGGCTCGTACACGGCCTTCACGAAGCGTGGCGGCTGCGCCGAGCCCTGGCCGACGCCCAGCACGCCGCCCATCTTCTGCGCACGCAGCTGCGGCTCGGTGAGGACGGTGACCTTGACGCCTTTCCCGGTGAGGAACTTCCGAGCCGCGGCGGCGAAGTCGGCCGGTGCCTTGGTGCCGGACGGCTCGTTGACCATGTCGCGTGCCCACGCCACGGCCGTGACGACCGCGGCGGCCTCGTCGATCGCCTTGGTCGCACGCGCACCGGTGGAGCCGACGATCGTGACCGAGCGCAGCGCGGTCGGCTTCCCCTTCGACTTGTGCGAGAGGAACTGGTACGCGCCGAGCGCGAATCCCTCCGCGACGGCGGCAACGGCCTCGTCGTGGTGGTCGGGATCGGCGTGCGCGTCCGCGAGTGTGGTCGCGACCTTCGCCGCGGTGCGGGCGCGTCGCGCCGCGCCTCCCGCCGCTCGCCGCAGCACTGCCGGGGTGACGTCGTCGGCCGCACCGACCCCGACCAGCAACGCGGTCGCGGCGCGCATCCCGGCCACCGGCACGACGAGCGCGTCGCCGACCTTCCCCGCGAACCCCGCCGTGGTCATGAAGTCCACGAGATCGCCGTGGAACGCATCCGCGACGGCGTCACCGCCGGGACCGAGCACGCGCTCGGTGAAGACCGGGACGACGACGAGGTCGGCATCGACCTCCGAAACGGGACGCGACGAGATGCTGCAGCTGACGGACACGCGTGCTCCTGACTCCACGGCGGGCGGGGGCTACTCCTGGTTCGACCTATCGGCGCGGACCGGGCGGTAGGAGCCTTCCTGCCACCGCGCCGCGGTGTAGACGAGGTCGGCCAGCCGGTTGAGGTAGGCCACCACCTCACTGCCGTCGAGCCAACCCTCGGCTGCGGCAGCAACGGCTTCGCGCTCGGCCCGTCGGACGACCGTCCGCGCCACGTCGAGCGCGGCAGCGACGGGGTTCTCGCCCGGCAGCACGAACTCCTGCGGCGGCTCGTAGCGCGCGGTGAGGTCGTCGATGACGGGCTCCAGCGCGGTCACCATCGCGGCGGTCACCAGGCTGACCTCGGGTTCGAGCTTGGACCGGTTCTCGGGTGCGGTGGCGAGCTCGGCGCCGACGACGAACAGCTCGCGCTGCAGGCGGACGAGCAGCTCCGTGAGCTCCGCGTCCGAGGACGCCGCGCGGGCGAGCCCGAGCATCGAGACCGCTTCGTCGACCGCGCCGTACGCGGCAGGCCCGGGCGAGTCCTTGGCGACGCGTCCCCCGTAGAGCAGCGCGGTAGTCCCGTCGTCCCCGGTTCTCGTGTACACCTTGCGCGGCATCGGCATCGCCGCCGAGTCTACGGCGACCCCCGCGGCGGCCCGTCGGCCCGGCGTCGCCGCCACGACCGTCGACGCGAAAGGCCTCCGGTACTGTGGATGCGATGTCTGTTGCGGCCGAACGTGCCGACGCGCCCGCTCCACCACCGCAGGGATCCCTCGCGCTCGCGCTCCTGCGGACTGCTCGCCCCAAGCAGTGGGTGAAGAACGTCCTGGTGTTCACCGCGCCGGCCGCGGCCGGCGTGCTCACCGAGGCGGGACCGCTCAGCCGCACGCTCGTGGCGTTCGTGGCCATGTGCCTCGCGGCGAGCGGCACGTACTTCCTCAACGACGCCGTCGACGCGGCCGCCGACCGGGAGCATCCCCGCAAGCGCGACCGGCCGGTCGCGGCCGGACTCGTCAGCGTCGGGCTCGCCAAGGTCATGGCCGTCGTGCTGATCGCCCTTGCGATCGCGATCTCCATCCCCATCTCGGACGGTGAGCTCGCGCTCGTCGTCGCCGGCTACGCGGCGCTCACGGTCTCCTACAGCATCTGGCTCAAGCACGAGCCGGTCATCGACCTCGGTGCGGTCGCGGCCGGATTCGCGCTCCGCGCCATCGCCGGCGGTGTCGCCGCCGACGTCCTCATCTCGGACTGGTTCCTCATCGTCGTGGGGAGCGGGTCGCTGTTCATGGTCACCGGCAAGCGCCATGCGGAGCTCATCGAGCTCGGCGACGACTCCGGCGCGCACCGAAGCACCCTCACGGAGTACTCCTCCTCGTTCCTGGGCTTCGTGCGCGCGGTCGCCGCGAGCGTCATGGTCACCGGGTACGCACTCTGGGCATTCGAGAACGCGGCGTCCACGGGAGACGAGACCTGGTTCCGCCTGTCGATCGTCCCGTTCCTGCTCGCGGTCCTCCGCTACGCGCACGTGATCGAGCAGGGCCGCGGCGGCGCACCCGAGGAGATCGTCCTCTCCGATCGCGTCCTCCAGGTCCTCGGCGTGCTGTGGCTCGCTGCGTTCCTCGTCGGGGTCCACGCGTGAGCCGCCGGAGCACCACCCCGACCGGCCACCGGCTGCTCAGCGGCTGGGGCCGCACCGCGCCGACCGCAGCCGATGTCGAGGCACCGACCGACCCCGAGACTGTCGACGCGCTCCTCGAGCACGCCGGCCGTCGCGGCGTCGTGGCCCGAGGCCTCGGACGCAGCTACGGCGACGCGGCGCAGAACGCCGGCGGCACCGTCATCGACGCCACCGCGCTCGCATCGGTGCGCGCCCTCGACCTCGAGGAGGGGACGATCCGCGTCGAGGCCGGGATGAGCCTCGACGCGATGATGCGGATGCTCGTGCCGATGGGGTGGTTCGTCCCGGTGACCCCGGGCACGCGCCACGTCACCGTCGGCGGCGCGATCGCGGCCGACATCCACGGGAAGAACCACCATCTCGACGGCAGCTTCGCCAACCACGTCGAGGCGTTCACCCTGCACACGCCGAAGGGGACGTTCACCGTCACCCCCGCCTCCGACCCCGAGCTCTTCTGGGGCACGGCCGGGGGGATGGGCCTCACGGGCGTCGTGACCGAGGCGACGATCCGGCTGCTCCCGATCGCGACCTCCCTCATCTCCGTCGACACCGACCGGACCACCGACGTCGACGACCTCATGGCCCGCATGACCGAGGGCGACGACCGGTACCGCTACTCGGTCGCATGGGTCGACTGCCTTGCGACCGGTGGGTCGCTCGGACGCGGCGTGCTCACGCGTGGCGACCACG
This sequence comes from Acidimicrobiia bacterium, assembly GCA_046484625.1. Taxonomy (GTDB): domain Bacteria; phylum Actinomycetota; class Acidimicrobiia; order IMCC26256; family PALSA-555; genus DASUAO01. The sequence continues at coordinate 1,413 of JAWOIO010000163.1, read as the reverse complement.
CGCCGATCGAGGCGCTGTCCGATCGCCAGCGCCGCGACCCGCTGCGGTTCGCACCTCGGGAGCTGCTCACCGCCCCCCCGTGGGTGCCGTCCGGGCTGCTCAACCGACTCACCATCCGCGCGTTCAACGAGGTGTGGTACCGGAAGGCTCCTCGCCATCAGGTCGCCCACCTCGAGTCGATCAGTGCGTTCTTCCACCCCCTCGACGGAGTCCGCGGGTGGAACCGGCTCTACGGGCGCCGTGGGTTCCTGCAATACCAGTTCGTCGTCCCCGACGCGGCGACGGAGACCGTGCGCGCGAGCCTCGAGCGCCTCTCGGCGGCGCAGTGCGCGTCGTTCCTCGCGGTGCTGAAGCGCTTCGGCGACGGGAACCCGGGACCGCTCTCGTTCCCCACCCGCGGCTGGACCCTCGCCCTCGACCTGCCGGCCGCGATCGGCGGGCTCGGACCGCTGCTCGACGATCTCGACCGGCTCGTCGTGGACGCGGGTGGTCGCGTCTACCTCGCCAAGGACTCCCGCCTCGCGCCCGACCTGCTCGCAGCGATGTACCCCGACCTCGACGCGTTCCGCAGCCTGCGCGCCCGCGTCGACCCCGCCGGCGTGCTGCAGTCGGACCTCGCCCGGCGCGTCGGGCTCACCTGATGCCGGCAGTCCCCCGATGAAGGACGCATTGGGCGGCGTGCAGTCGGTGCTCGTCCTGGGCGGGGCGTCGGAGATCGCACTCGCGACGGTCCGTCGGCTCGTGGCCGAGCGCACACGCACCGTCGTCCTCGCGGTCCGGAACCCCGAGGCATCGTCGGACGCCGTCGCCGAGCTGCAGGCGCTGGGCGCGACCACCGTCGAACCAGTCGCGTTCGACGCGGAGGACACCACGTCGCACGAAGCGTTCGTCGACGACGTGTTCGCGCGCTTCGGCGACATCGACGTCGTGCTCGTCGCCTTCGGCGTGCTCGGCGACCAGGAGGAGGCCGAGGCCGACGGTGCCGTCGCCACCGACATCGCGCGGGTCAACTACCTGGGTGCGGTCTCGGTGACCGTCCCCATCGCGTCGCGCCTCCGGGAGCAGGGTCACGGCACGATCGTGGCCCTCTCGTCGGTCGCGGGCGAGCGTGCCCGTCGGTCGAACTTCGTGTACGGCTCCTCGAAGGCGGGGTTCGACGCGTTCTTCCAGGGTCTCGGCGACAGCCTCGTCGGCTCCGGCGTGAGCGTGATGATCGTGCGGCCCGGCTTCGCGCACACCCGCATGACCGAGGGTCTTCCACCGGCGCCGCTGGCGACGACCCCGGAGGCCGTCGCCGAGGCGATCGCCCTCGGTCATGCGGGTGTGCACGAAGCCGGGCCGCACGATCATCACGTCGACACCCGAACCGACGAGGCTGTCGCCGAGACCCTGGAAGAACGCGTCGAACCCCGC
>JAWOIO010000156.1:0-2791 GCA_046484625.1 Acidimicrobiia bacterium | reverse complement strand
GCGGGGTTCGACGCGTTCTTCCAGGGTCTCGGCGACAGCCTCGTCGGTTCGGGTGTCGACGTGATGATCGTGCGGCCCGGCTTCGTGCACACCCGCATGACCGAGGGTCTTCCACCGGCGCCGCTGGCTACGACCCCGGAGGCCGTCGCCGAGGCGATCGCTCTCGGGCTCGCTCGCGGCTCTGAGGTCATCTGGGTCCCGCCGGCGCTGCGGGCGGTGATGACGGTGCTCCGTCACGTTCCGCGCCCGGTGTTCCGCCGCCTCCCGATCTGACCCGATGGCAGCGCAGTCCGGGCGAGTCGTCGTCGTGTTCGACTTCGACAAGACCCTCTCGACACGCGACAACGTCGTTCCGTTCCTCGTCGCGGCGCTCGGCCGTTCGGCGGTCGGCCTCGGCCTGCTCCGCTCGATCCCCGACCTGCTCCGCGGCCGTCGGGACGCGGTCAAGGCCCGCTTCGTCCGTGCGCTCGCGGGTCGGGACGAGCAGGAGATCCGCGCGGTCGCGGCGCGGATCGCCGCGGATGTCCTCGCCCGTCACCTCCGACCCGACGTCGTCGCCCGGGCCGCCTGGCACCGGCGGGAGGGGCACGACGTCGTCATCGTGTCCGCCTCCTTCTCCTGGTATCTCGAACCCATCGCCAGCGCCCTCGGGATCGACCACGTCCTGGCGACCGGGCTCGAGGTCGCCGACGGGCGCCTCACCGGCGCGCTCGTGGGTCCCAACGTGCGTCGGGCCGAGAAGGTCCGTCGCCTCGAGGTGTGGCTGGGCGGCACCCCGGCCCGGATCTGGGCCTACGGCGACTCCGGCGGCGACCGCGAGCTGCTCGCCCGAGCCGACGTCGCGATGCGCGTCGGTCGCGCCCCGCTCTCCGCGGCACCGCTCGACGTCGATCCCGACGACATCGCAGCGGATCGCCCCGGTCCCGACAGCGCATCGGGCACCGGGCGCGTGGCACCCTAGAGCGATGCCCTCGAGCCCCGACGCCGCCATCCCCGCGCGCCCCGAGGGCCCGGTCGTCATCATCGGTGCCGGCCCGGCCGGCCTCACGGCCGCCTACGAGCTGGTCGAGCGCTACGGGATCACCTCCACGATCCTCGAGGCCGACGACATCGTCGGGGGCATCAGCCGCACGGTGGAACGCGACGGCTGGCGCTTCGACATCGGCGGACACCGCTTCTTCACCAAGGTCCCCGAGGTCGAGGCCTTCTGGCACGAGATCCTCCCCGACGAGGACTTCATGCTCCGGCCACGGATGAGCCGCATCTTCTACGACGGCAAGTACTACGACTACCCGCTGAAGGCGTCGAACGCGCTCCGCAACCTCGGGATCGTCGAGGCCGTCCGGTGCGTGATGTCGTACGTGTGGGCACGCATCCGCCCGCCGAAGGACATGACGACGCTCGAGGGTTGGATCATCTCCCGCTTCGGCAGACGCCTCTACGAGCACTTCTTCAAGACCTACAACGAGAAGATCTGGGGGGTCCCCGTCGACAAGCTCCCCGCCGACTTCGCCGCCCAGCGCATCAAGAACCTCTCCTTGTTCAACGCGGCCCTGAACGCGCTGCTCCCGAAGCGAAACCAGAAGGACATCACCTCGCTCATCGAGGAGTTCCAGTACCCGAAGCTCGGTCCCGGGATGATGTGGGAGCGCTGCCGCGACCTCGTCGAGGCCAAGGGCTGCACCGTCGAGATGAACGCGCGCGTGGTCGGGGTGCGCCACGAGGACGGGAAGGCCGTCGCGGTCCTCAGCGAGTCGGCCGACGGGACCCGCACCGAGCACCCGTGCGCGCACGTGATCTCGTCGATGCCGATCTCCCAGCTCCTGCAGGCCATGGACCCGCCTGCGGCGCCCACCGCCGTCGCGGCCGCCGACGACCTGCGCTACCGCGACTTCGTGACCGTCGCGCTCGTCGTGCCCGAGGAGTACAGCTTCCCGGACAACTGGATCTACGTGCACGCGAAGGAGGTGCAGGTCGGCCGGATCCAGAACTTCGGGTCGTGGTCGCCCTACCTGGTCAAGGAGGGCCGGACGTGCCTCGGCCTCGAGTTCTTCGTGTTCGAAGGCGACGAGACCTGGAACCGCCCCGACGACGAGCTGATCGAACAGGGCACGCGCGAGCTCGAGATCCTCGGCCTCGTGGCCGCCGACAAGGTCGAGGCGGGCTTCGTCGTCCGGATGCCGAAGGCGTATCCCTTCTACGACCAGTACTACAAGGAGAACGTGGCCCGGATCGTCGAGTGGCTCGAGGACTGCGCGCCGAACGTCCACCCGGTCGGGCGCAACGGGATGCACCGGTACAACAACCAGGACCACTCGATGAAGACGGCGATGCTGACCGCGGAGAACATCGCGACCGGCTCGCACCACGACGTGTGGAGCGTGAACGTCGAGGAGGAGTACCACGAGACCTCGTCGTCGCCGATGACCGAGCCCGGTCCCACCGACGACGCCCCCACGGGCGCTCGGGGTACGGGGCGCGACGCGCCGGTGATCGCCCGCGAGCACTACGGCGAGGACCACCCGGTCAACCGGCCAGCCTGAGCCCTTCGTCCGGGCAATCGTTCTCGGGAGGCGCAGGACCGCCGGTAGCCTGGAACGATGCCCGCCTTCCTGGACGCACTGCATGAGCGCGTGCTCGTGTTCGACGGCGCGTTCGGCACCTGGGTCCAGGACCGTGATCTCTCGGCCGACGACTTCGGCGGCCCTGCCCTCGAGGGCTGCAACGAGCACCTCGTGCTCAGCCGCCCCGACCTCATCCGCGCGATGCACGACGAGTTCCTCTCGGTGGG
>JAWOIO010000111.1:0-16960 GCA_046484625.1 Acidimicrobiia bacterium | reverse complement strand
CCGGATCCGAGGATCTCGACCTTTGTTGGCGGGCCCGCCTCGCCGGCGCGCGGGTGATGGTGGCGCCCGACGCCCGGGGTCGGCACCACGAAGCCGCCATGCAGCACAACGCCGACGACGTCCCGAGCGTCGGCGCGGTCGCCCAGGCGCGTGTGCGGGTCCTGCTGACCTCGTACTCGCGGGCCAGCCTCGCGTACGTCGTCCCGGTCGGGCTCGCGGTGTCGCTGTTCGAGGCGATCGTGTTGCTGCCCACCTCTCGACGGCGTGAGGCGGGCGCCGCGTTCTCGGCCTGGTGGTGGAACGTGCTTCGGTTCGGTCGGGTCCGTCGGGCCCGTCGTGTCGCCCAAGCCCGTCGCGCGATCCACGACGGTGACCTGCGCGAGCTGCAGGTCGGCGCGAGCGCCCGCGTCAGTGCCTTCCTCGCGCATCGCCACGCCGACGAGCGGATCCAGTCCGTCGGCGAGCGGGGCCGGGACCTCCTGGAGGCGTTCGGCGACGCGATGCGGACCCCGGCGTCGTACGCGCTCCTCGCCGCGATCGTGGTCCTCGCGTTCGGCTCGCGCGACCTGTTCTCCGACGGGGTCCCGGCAGTCGGGGACGTCGTCCCGTGGCCGGGGGTGAAGGCACTCGTCGCGGAGTTCTCGTCGGCCTGGCGTCATACCGGCCTCGGGTCGACCGCACAGGCCCCGCCGGCCCTCGCGCTGATGGCCGGCCTCGGGACCGTGTTCCTCGGCGGTGTCGGGTTCGCGCAGTCACTGCTCGTCGTTGGCGCGTTCGTCGTCGGGGGAGCGGGCGCATATCGGTTGGCCCGCGCCATCTCATCGGGACCGGCGGCATCGGCGGCCGCCGCGCTGGTCTACGTCTTCGTGCCCGTGCCACGGAACGCGATCGCGACCGGACGCCTCGGTCCGCTCATGCTGTACGCCACGCTGCCGTTCCTCGTCCTGCTCGTCGTGCGCGTGGCGCGGTTCTCGGGCGTGCAGGGCACGTCCCGGCGGCCGCTCGTCGGCCTGACCATCGCGACCGCGTTCGTGGCGTCGTTCGCTCCGCTCGCGGTCGCGGCGCCGGTCGTCGTCGCGCTCGCGTTCGTGGCGTCGTCGCTCCTCGTCGGCGAGGGCGCCGCCGCCCTGCGCGCGCTCGGCGCCGCGGTCGTCGGAGCGGTCGGCGCCGGGGTCCTCCTGGCGCCGTGGACCGCGACGCTGTTCGGCGCATCCGACGACCTCGCCGCGCTCGGCCTCCGCTTTCGGCCCCAGCTCGAGCTGGCCGAGGTCCTGCGCTTCGAGACCGGACCCGCGGGCGCAGGGATCGCGCCATGGGGACTGCTGCTCGCGGCCGCACTGGCGCTGGTGCTCGCCCGCGGCACGATGCTCGCATGGGCCGTGCGGGCCTGGGTGCTCATCGTGGTCGGCATGGGTGCGGTCTGGTTACCGTCCCGGCTGGCGCCCGACACGGCTGTCCTCGCGCCCGAGGCGGGGCTCAGCCTCGCTGCGCTCGGCGTCGCGCTCGCATCCGCGATCGCCGTGGGTGCCCTGCCGATCCGACGACGGACCACCGACGACCGTGCCAGTGACCAGCTCCCCGGTGACGGGCTGACGCCCGACGAGATGTCGGAGTGGTCCGGCGCGACGACGCGCCCGATCGGCGTCCGGGCGCGCCTGGACGGCACCGAGGTCGGTCGTCGTGCGCTCGTCGTGCTCGCCGTGGTCGGCATCGTGCTCGGTGGGTTCGGCTTCATCGGGGACTCCTTCGATGGCCGGTGGGGGGCGCCCGAGGAGGACTGGATCGAGGCGCTGGCCTTCACCCGCGACCAGCGAGCCGAGGGGGACTTCCGGGTGCTGTGGGTCGGCGATCCCGACATCGTCCCCTTCGGTCCCGTGGACCGCGGAAACGGCTTCGGCTGGGTGCTCACCCGCGACGGGCCGGGCGATGCTCGCGACGTGCTGCGCGCGCCCTTCACCGATGCCGACGCGTTCGTCGAGCGCAGCCTCGTCCGGGCGATCTCGGGCGACACGACCCGGCTCGGTCGACTCCTGGCCGTTGCCGGCGTGCGCTACGTCGCCCTGCCGCGTCGCGACGGGGTGGGCGGGACGCCCGGTCGTCGACTCCCGGCCGTGACCGCGGCGCTCGCGGACCAGCTCGACCTGGCCCGCCTGCGCAGCGACGCTGGGCTCGTGCTCTACGAGAACGAGTCGTGGGCACCCGCGACCGCCGTCGTGACCGGTGCCGATGCCGACAAGATCCCGGTGGCTCCGCCCGCGGCGAGACCGGTGTCGCTCTCGGCCGCAGCCGCGACCGACCTGACCGGTGCCGCTCCCCTCGGAGGCGGTTCCGTACCACCCGGTCGCATCCTCGACGCCGAGGCGTACGACGCCGGGTGGCAGGCCTCGGGAAGCGACGGGGTGCTCGACCACGCCGAGGCCTTCGGTGTCGTGAACACCTGGGAGAACCCTGACGCGCAGCCGGTCTCGATCACCCACGATGGTCAGACCACGAGGAACGTGCTCTGCGCGGCGCAGGTCGCGATCGGTGTCCTCGCGCTCGTGTGGTGGGGCCTCGGCCGTCGACGCGCGCGCTCGGCACGGATGGGGCGGGCTCGACAGGAGCGACGGGAGCGAGCCGAGCAGCGGTCCGATCCGCTCGCGGCGCTCGGTGCCGACGACGACGACTTCTGGGGCTCCTGATGGCGAGGCGCGGGCACGACCGAGGAGGGACGAGCTCCGGCGAGCCGGTGCGTCGCGTCTGGCGCACCCCTGCGCTCGTCGTGCTGGCCGCGCTGCTCGCGGCAGCGGTGGTGCTCGCCCAGGGATCGTCCTCACGGACCGCACCGCCCGCGCCGGCACGTGAGCCGTCCGACGGGCCGACGGTTCCGTCACGGAGGAACGTGTCGGCGGCGTGGTACTGCGCGGAGGGCACCTCGACCCCCGACGGGCGGGCGACCGAGGCGGTGATCATCGGAAACCTGGAGCGGTACCCGATCGACGTCACGATCACTGTCATGCCGGGAGGCAGCGAGGAGCCGAGCAGCCGGAAGCTCTCGATCGACACGTTGGCGCAGCGACGGGTCGAGGTCGCGGACGTCCTCGCGACCCCCGAGCCCGGGGTGGTCGTGGAGGTCTTCGGGGGTCAGGCGGTGGTCGAGCACGAGGTGCGCCGCGCCGACGACTTCGCCGTCAATCCCTGCACCCGCACGGCCGACCGCACGTGGTTCTTCACCGGTGTCTCCACCGATCGCGGGGCGCAGGAGTGGTTGGCCCTGTTCAACCCGTTCGGCGACGATGCGATCGTCGACGTGACGTTCCTCACCGCCAACGGTGTCGACGCGCCCGGGGAGACCCAGGCCCTCGTGGTCCCCCGGCGATCTCGGGTGTCCCTGCCGGTGCACGACCTGGTGAGTCGCGAGCCCGAGGTCGCGATCTCCGTCGTCGCCCGGACGGGTCGGGTCGTGGCGGAGTCGTCGACCCAGTTCGACGGTACCGACGTGCGACGCGGCCTCTCGCTCTCGCCCGGGGTCAACAACGGCGCACGCCACTGGCGGTTCCCATCGGGAGCCTCCACCGCCGGGACCACGCGCTCGGTGTCGATCGCGAACTTCGGCGACGTCGCCGCCGACGTCGAGGTCGACCTGTTCCTCGACAATGGCTCGAACGTCCCGCCGGAGCGCGTGACGGTCTCACCGATGAGCATCACGACGATCGACGTCGGCCAGCGGGTCGCGGCGGGGGTCGGCTACGCGATCGACGTGCGGGTCGTCCAGGGCGCGCCCGTCGTCGTCGACGCGAGCGGCGCGTGGGCCCCCCCCGCACCGGTCACAGGGGTGGCGAGCACTCCGGGATCGGTCACGACGGCGACCCGTTGGGCCCTCGCGCTCGGCCGAACGACGGAGAGCGACGAGGCCGTGATCGCGGTCCTCAACGTGGGGACGGCGCCGGTGACCGTCCAGCTGTACGCGTACACCGCAGGTGACCCCGACAGTCCCCGGAGCGCACCGGCTGCCGCAGTGCCCGCGGGGGCGCTCGTCGAGTTCGCGCTGACCGAGCGAGGGATCCGCCCGGACCAGGTGCTCGTGGTGAGCGCCGACGGGCCGATCGTCGTCGGGCGCCAGGTGCTGGGGACGGGCGTCTCGGTCTCCGTCGCGGTGCCGTTCGCCCGCGCCGTCACCGCGCTCCGATGATCCTGCAGGTCGTCATCGGGGTTGCGGTCGTCGCCGCGGGGATCGCGGTCGCGGCGGTGCTGCGCCGACGTGCCCCTGTTGGGCCTCCCCGCGATGCCTACCCGGTGCCGCGTCAGCTCGCCCGGGCCGACTTCCCGCGCCCGGAGGCGCCGTGGCTGGTGGCCTACTTCTCGTCGGAGACGTGCGACTCGTGCCAGACCCTCGGCCCGAAGGTCTCGGTGCTCGAGGCTCCCGACGTCGTCGCGTGCGAGGTCGAGTTCTCGGTGGGGCGGTCCCTCCACGAGCGCTACGAGATCGCCGCCATCCCGATGATCCTGGTGGCCGACGCCGAAGGTGTCGTGCTGCGCGCGTTCGTGGGTGCGACGTCCGCGACCGACCTGTGGGCTGCTGTGGCCGAGGTCCGTGAGCCTGGCTCGACCCCGGAGTCGGGGCTCGGTCTGCTCGCTTGACTCAGCGTCGATTGCGGGAGGTCCGCTTGGCCGCGGCCGCGCGCTTCCGGGGCTTGGCCTTGCCGTTGTCGGCCGGCGGCCTCATCTCCTGGACGGTCCCGTCGGCCCGCCGGACCTTCCGGTACCCGCCGGCCTTGCGGCCCATCGCGTCGTCGACGAGGCGGGACACCTCCGCGCCGGTGAGCGTCTCGTGCTCGAGCAACCCTCCGGCCACCGCGTCGAGGCCGCGGCGATGCAGCCGGAGGATGCGCCGGGCCCGGCCCTCCTCCTGGCGGAGGATCCGCTCGACCTCCTCGTCGATCACCCGGGCCGTCTCGTCGGAGTAGTCGCGGGTGTGGACGAGGTCCTCGCCGAGGAAGACCGGTCCTTGCGAGCCCCACGCCATCGGGCCGATCCGCTCCGACATGCCCCACTCGCGCACCATCTTGCGGGCCATCTCGGTGATCCGGACGAGGTCGTTCTGGGCGCCCGTCGAGGTGTGGCCGAAGACCAGCTCCTCGGAGATGCGCCCGCCCAGCGCGACGACGATCGAGTCGGCGATGTACTCGCGCTTGTAGATGTGCTGCTCTTCCTCGGGCAGCTGCTGGGTGACGCCGAGTGCCATCCCGCTCGGGAGGATCGTGACCTTGTGCACGGGGTCGGCGTGGTCGAGCACGTACGCGAGCACGGCGTGGCCGCCCTCGTGGTACGCGATGACCTCCTTCTCCTCTTCGTTGAGCGCCATCGAGTCGCGCTTGAGGCCCATCAGCACGCGGTCGCGGGCCGCCTCGAAGTCCTCGCCCTCGACGATCGCCGAGCCTCGTCGGACGGCGTGCAGCGCCGCCTCGTTGACGAGGTTGGAGAGATCGGCACCCGCCATCCCCGGGGTGCCGCGGGCGATGATCTCGACGTCGAGGTCGGGGGAGACCTTCTTGTCGACCATGTGGACGCGGAGGATCTGGGCCCGCTCCTCCTGGGTGGGGAGCGGCACGACGACCTGCCGGTCGAAGCGGCCGGGACGCAGCAACGCGGTGTCGAGGACGTCGGGTCGGTTCGTCGCGGCCATCATCACGATGCCTTCGGTGGCCTCGAAGCCGTCCATCTCGGCCAGCATCTGGTTGAGGGTCTGCTCGCGCTCGTCGTGGCCGCCACCGAGCCCGGCACCGCGCTTGCGCCCGATGGAGTCGATCTCGTCGACGAAGATGATCGCGGGTGCCTGCTTGCGGGCCGTCTGGAAGAGGTCGCGAACTCGCGCCGCGCCGACGCCGACGAACATCTCCATGAAGTCGGAGCCGGTGACCGACACGAACGGGACGCCCGCCTCGCCGGCAACGGCGCGCGCGATGAGCGTCTTGCCCGTCCCCGGGGGGCCCACGAGGAGCACGCCCTTCGGGATCCGGGCGCCGATCTGCTTGAACTTCGCCGGATGCTTGAGGAAGTCGACCACCTCGTTGATCTCTGCCTTGACGGTGGTGTACCCGGCGACGTCGGCGAACGTCGTCTTCGGCTTCTCGGTGTTGTAGACCTTCGCCCGGCTCCGGCCGATGTTCATCACCGCGCCCATCTGTCCCTGGGCGCGTCGGCTCATCCACACGAAGATCCCGATGATGAGCATCACCGGCAGCAGCAGCGGGATGAGCTCGAGGAAGAAGTTCGTCCCCGCCCGCTGGTACTCGAGGTCGACGCCCTGCTCGTCGAGCAGGACGAGGTCCTTCTCGGGCAGGTCGTTCGTGGGGCCTTCCGAGGTGAAGTCCTTGGCGCCGTCGGACTTCGCCTTCAGCTCACCTGTGAGGTCGCCCGTGTCGGGGTCGTACTGGACCGAGTCGATCTCGCCGCGCTCGGCAGCCGAGAGGAACTGTGAGTAGCTGAGCGCCTTGACGCCGGTGTCGTCGACGGAGAACACGCTCGTGAACGCGAACACCCCGAGCAGAGCGAGGATCAGCAGCCACGGGAGCATGCGCGACCACTTCGGCTGGCCGCTGGGCTGTGGGGTGCCCCGGCCGTCGCGCTGCCGACGATCCTGACCGCCCGCGGGGCGCCCGGGAGGCATGTCGGATGGTGGGCGGCTCATGGAGGCTCCAGGTCGAAGCGACGGGCGGAGAGGGGCGGGGCTGCGGTGTGCACCACCATCGTAGGACGCCCGTCGCGCGTGCGTGCCCTCGGCCCGGGACCGTGCGCGAACGCGCGCAGGGTTGCCAGTACCGTGACGAGAAGCGACCACGTGTCGCGTGCGATCCCTGGAGGGACATGACCGTTGCGGGGAGTGGGACCGGCACCGCCCCGGCCGCGACGCTCCGCTGGGGACTGCCCGACGCGCTGATTGCGTGGATCGTCGGGTTCGTGTGCGCACTCGTCGCGTTGCTGCCCCTGCTCGCGATCGCCGCGGGACGGGCCGACGCGCCGGCGACCGGCCTGCCGCAGGACCTCGAGGTCAGCGGGATCCTCGCGTCGCTCGTCGCCCAGGGCGTCGGGATCATCGGCGCGCTCGCGTGGATCGGGCGGTCGAAGGGCCGGGGCGGCCTCGTGGCGGACTTCGGCTTTGCGATCCGATCGCGCGACCTCGGCTGGGTGCCCGTGGGCGTGGGGATCGCCCTCGTCGCAGGGTGGCTGCTGTGGCCGATCACCGAGCTCGCCGACCTCGAGGGCTCGTCGCAGGAGGTCGTCCGTCAGTTCGAGGACGCGAACGGCGTCGAGATCCCGATCTTCGCCCTCAGCGTGGTCCTGCTCGCGCCGGTCGCCGAGGAGCTGCTCTTCCGAGGTGCCTTGCTGCGAGGGCTGCTGCGCCGGACGTCGCCCGGGTGGGCGGTCTTCGGATCGGCGCTCGTGTTCGCGCTCGTCCATGTGCTCGGGGATCCCGACGCCTACTACTACGTGCCCGCGTTCCTCGCCCTGGGACTCGTGAGTGGGTGGCGGGCGGTTCGCACCGGGAACCTCTCGCAGTCGATCTTCCTCCACTCCGGGTTCAACCTCCTCGCGTCGGTCCTGATCCTCGCCTGATCCGGGCTGCTGACCGAATTGCTGCTCCGGGCCAGCCGCCCCGGCCGGCTCAAGTTCTCGGGCCGGGCGGCCGATACCGGTCAGGCACCACACGACTGGGAGGTCGAACCGAGATGCGTTGCTCCACGTGTACCAAGGGCGCTCTGATCGAGATCCGCATGCGCGTCGCCGAGGCGGAGCTCACGTTCCGTCGCTGCGGGCGCTGCGACGCGAAGTCCTGGGAGGATGCCGAGGGCCCCATCCCCCTCGGTCGTGTCCTCGAGCTCGTCCGGGTTCCCTGAGGTCGTCCCCGTTCCCGGCGCTCGCGCCGGGTGACACGGGACGGCCGCCGGTTGCTGGCAGGCTGTCCCCATGGCCGAGACGACGGGGCCGCCCGACGGTTCCGCCGCGGCCGACGAGCAGATCCCCGAACCCGACGAACCCGATCGTGACGATCCCGGCTCCGGCGAATCGGGTTCCGGCGAATCGGGTTCCGGTGAAGCTGGTTCCGGTGCATCGGGCTCCGGGGAGCGAGGCTCGGGCCGGTCCGACGTCGACGTAGGGGACGCGTGGTGGACCCGCCTCGATGCGTGGGTCGGTCTGCTGGTCCTGGCCGCCTGTTGCGCCTTCGTCTTCGTCCAGCTCGAGCCGAGCCTGCTGTTCCGCAACACGACCGCGTCCGGCGGTGACACCGCCGCCCACGTGTGGTGGCCCGCCTACCTGCGCGACCATCTGCTGCCCTTCCGCCTCTCGGGGTGGTCACCCGACTTCTACGCCGGGTTCCCGGCGGGGCAGTTCTACTTCCCGATCCCGGCCCTGCTGATCATCGCGTTCGACCTCGTCGCGCCGTACAACGTCGCGTTCAAGCTCGGCACCGCCGCGGGACCGGTCCTCCTGCCGATCGGTGCGTACGTGTTCGCGCGGGGGCTGCGTCTGCCCCGCCCCGCGCCGGCGTTCTTCGCCGTGGCCGCGACCGCATTCCTGTTCTTCAACGGCGACCCCGGGACCTCCGAGGCCGCGAAGGCGATCGCCTTCAACCAGCACATCGCCGGGGGATCGCTCGCCAGCACCCTCGCGGGCGAGTACTCGTTCACGATCGCGCTCGCAGCCGCGCTGGCGTTCTTCGGAACGCTGGCGAGCTCGTTGCGGTCGGGACGGCGGCTCTCGCTCCCCGCGGTGCTGCTGGCGGTGACGGTGATGAGCCATCTCGTGGTCGCGGTCTTTGCAGTTGCGGGCGCGCTGATCATCTGGCTCGCGTCGCGACCTTGGTCGTCGCTCCGGCGGGCGGTGGTGATCGGCGGCGTCGGAGCCCTGCTCACCGCGGTCTGGACGATCCCGCTCGTGTCCGTCCTGCAGTACACGACCGACATGCGCTACACGCCGATCACCCAGTACTCCGAGTACCTGTTCCCGAGCTACCTGTTCGACTTCGAGACCCTCGCGCCGTGGCGCTGGGGTGCGACGCTGCTCATCGCGGTCGCGCTGATCGGCGGCCTGCGCAACCGGAGGACATCGACCTTCGTGGTGGTGGCCCTCACGACGACGGGCGGACTGCTGTTCCGGTTCTGGGAGGACATCCAGGCGACGCCGGCCTGGAACCTGCGGTTCCTGCCGTTCTGGTACCTCGGGGTCTTCCTGCTCATGGGCCTGGGGGCCGCGGAGCTGGTGCGGGGCTCGGGCTGGCTGGCACGTCGGGCGATGGCGGCGCGCGACGACACCGAGGCCCGCGCAGCCAGGTCGACCCGCCTCGTCGCGCTCGGGGTCATGTGCACGCTCACCGTGATGCTCGGAGTGGGGGCGCTGATCTCGATCGACCGCGACAAGTCGTTCCTCCCGTATTGGGTCCGGTGGAACTACCGCGGCTACGAGGACACGACGGGCGACGGCGCGACCCCGGCGAAGCAGTACGACGAGTACCGCGCGTTCATCGACGCCGCCGACGAGCTCCCTCCGGGTCGCCTCCTCTGGGAGGGGAACAGCCAGCTCAACGTCTACGGCTCACCGCTCGCGCTGATGCTCCTCCCGTACTGGACGGATGGCCGGATCCCGTCGATGGAGGGCGTCTACTACGAGGCGTCGGCGACGACGCCGTACCACTTCATGGCGACGGCCGCGCTCGCGGCCGCGGGGAACAGCTCCGGTGCCGTGCGGGGCATCCAGTACCGGACCCAGGAGGACTTCGGGCTCGGGGTGCGCTGGCTCCAGGTCCTCGGTGTCCGTTACCTCGCAGTGCATGCCGACGCGTCCAAGCAGCTCGCCGACGCGGACGACCGCCTCCGTCTGGTGACGACGTCGCCCGACCTCGACGGTGCCGCCCCGACGGGGTGGAGCATCTACCGCGTGGCCGATGCGCCCCTCGTGGAAGGGGTGCGTGAGCAGCCGGTCGTCGTCGACCAGTTCAGCGCCGCGGACGAAGCGGCGTGCGTGCGACGCCTCGAGAGGATCGGTCTCGACCCCAAGCACCTGGTCGCCCACAAGTGGCAGGACTGCATCGGGGTGCCGTGGTTCGACGACCCGGATGCGCTCGATCGTCCACTGGTCGACGATGGCCCGGATGCATGGCAGCGCGCCAGTACGCGCGCGGCGCGTTCCCGCCCGGTGCGTCCGCTCAGGGAGGTGCGGGTCTGGAACGTCGAGCGGGACGACACCTCGATCTCCTTCGACGTGTCCCGGACCGGCGTCCCCGTGATCGTGAAGGAGTCGTGGTTCCCGAACTGGAAGGTCGAGGGCGCCGACGGCCCGTACCGCGCGACCCCGAACTTCATGGTCGTGGTCCCGACGTCGAAGCACGTGACCCTCTCGTTCTCGTCGACCGGCGCGGAGTGGTTGGGTCGGCTCGGCACGACGGCCGGGGTGGTCGCCGTGGGGCTGATGATCGGGATCCCCTGGCGACGCCGTCGGCGGGCCGCTGAGAGCGCGGCCGGTACCATGGATCCCGAGGACGTGTCTTCTCGCACCATCCCCGACGACACGGTCTGATCCCCCCGCCGGTCGCCCGGCCCCAAGACAGAACTGAAGTGCACCGCGCATGAGCGCCCTCGACGCGATCTTCAAGGCCTACGACATCCGCGGGGTCTACCCCGACGAGATCGACGAGTCCGTTGCCCGCCGGGTCGGGAACGCGTTCGTCGGGTTCACGGGCGCGGCTCGGGTGCTGGTCGGCCGTGACGCGCGACCGAGCGGGGACTCGCTCGTGCCCGCCTTCATCGAGGGCGCGACGCTCGCCGGTGCCGACGTCGTCGACCTCGGCCTTGCGTCCACCGACCTCGTGTACTTCGCCGCCGGCCACCTCGACGCGCCGGCTGCGATGTTCACGGCGAGCCACAACCCCGCCGAGTACAACGGCATCAAGCTGTGCCGCGCGGGCGCGGCCCCGGTCGGGGAGGACACGGGCCTGCGCCAGGTGAAGGCCTCCGTCGAGGACGGCCTGCTCGAGCGGGCGGACCAGCCCGGCCACGTCGAGTCGCGCGACCTGCTCCCCGAGTTCGTGGAGCACGTGCGCTCGTTCGTCGACGTCGGCGCGCTCGCGCCGCTCCGGGTGGTGGCCGACACCGCGAACGGCATCGGTGGCCTCGTGGTCCCCGCCGTGTTCGACGGCCTCCCGTTCGACTTCAGCATCCTCTTCGCCGAGCTCGACGGCACGTTCCCGAACCATCCGGCCGATCCGATCCAGCCCGAGAACCTCGTCGACCTCCAGCGCGAGGTCACGGCAACAGGGGCCGACGTCGGCCTCGCGTTCGACGGTGACGCCGACCGTGTCTTCCTCGTCGACGACCGCGCCCAGCCCGTGAGCGGGTCGTTGACGACGGCCATCGTCGCCCGGGCCATCCTCGAGCGCCTCAACGCCAGCGACGCGGCGGCGGACGCGACCGCCGCCGACCGCACCGTGGTGCACAACCTCATCTGCTCCAAGACAGTGCCCGAGATCGTCCGCGAGCTCGGCGGAACCCCGGTGCGGACCCGCGTCGGCCACTCCTTCATCAAGGAGGTGATGGCCGAGACCGGCGCCATCTTCGGCGGCGAGCACTCGGGGCACTACTACTTCCGCGACAACTTCCGCGCCGACTCGGGCCTCATCGCCGCGCTCGTCGTGCTCGAGACGCTGTCACGTGCGGGGGTCCCTCTCTCGGAGCTGCGAACCTCGCTGGAGCGGTACGCGGCGTCGGGTGAGATCAACCGACGGGTGCCGGACCCGGCGGCTTCGATCGAGGCAGTCGCCGCGGCGTTCTCGACCGCGGACCAGGACCGCCTCGACGGCCTCACCGTGGACCTCGGCGACTGGTGGTTCAACCTCCGGGCCAGCAACACCGAACCGCTGCTGCGCCTCAACCTGGAGGCCGCCGACGCCGGATCGTGCGCCGAGCACACCGCCGAAGTGCTCGCGATCGTCGCCGGCGAGGCAGACTGAGGCCAGTCGCCCGAGAACTGGAGAACAACGTGGCGCTCGACCCGCAACTGCTCGAGATCCTGGCGTGTCCCGAGGACAAGGGGCCGCTCCTCTACTTCGAGGACGAGTCCTCGCTCTACAACCCCCGGCTCAAGCGTCGCTACGCCGTCCGCGACGACATCCCGATCATGCTGATCGACGAGGCCGAGACCGTCGACGCAGCCGAGCACGATCGCCTCATTGCGAAGGCCGCAGCCGACGGGATCTCGCCGACCTTCGACCCGGGTGAGCCCGCGACACCTCCGTCGGCAGCGGGGGAGTAGCACCATGGCGGTCGACTCGATCGGGTTCCTCGAGGCCGTCGCCGGGCTCCCCGAGCAGCTCGACGCCGCGCACGAGCTGGCCGGGTCGCTCGACCTGTCGGCGCTCCCGAAGGCCGATGCCGTCGACTCGATCGCCGTGCTCGGGATGGGGGGCTCCGGGATCGCAGGCGACGTCCTCGCGGCCGTCGGCTCCGCGCTGCCGGTGCCCGTGGTGGTGCTCAAGCAGTACCGGACGCCCGCGTTCGTGGGCCCACGGACGCTCGTGTTCGCGATGTCGTTCTCGGGCGACACGGAGGAGACGGTGTCGATGACGCGCGACGCGTTCGACGCCGGCGCGCACGTGGTCACGGTCGCCAGCGGCGGTGCGCTCGACGTACTCGCGGGCGAGCACGGTGGGCTGCGCATCCCGTGCCCGTCGGACATCCCGGTGCCGCGAGCCGCGCTCGGGGCCCTCGTCGCCCCGCTCTTCGTCTCGCTGTTCCGGATGGGCATCTTCCCGGAAGCGCACGCGGCGCTCGTGAAGGCGCAGGAGCAGCTGAAGCGCCGGCGCGACCAGTGCCGACCCGAGGTCGAGGGCGTGACGAACCCGGCCCGAGAGCTGGCGCGCCGGATCCCGGGTCGGAACGGGAGGGCGGTGGCGGTTGTGGCGGGGGCGCTCGGCGCCGGCTGCCTGGCGGGCGCGTGGCTGTCCGGCTCCCGGGGGGCGGTGATCGCCACGGGGCTGGGGCTCGTGGCCGTGGTCCCGGCACTGGCGCGAGGCGGCGCGCTCCGGCGCGGGGGGACAGTGCTCGCCGCGGTCGTGGTGGCGGCCGTCGCGATCGGGGTCGGCCTGGAAGGGATGGTGGCGAGCGAGGGCGGTCAGCCGCTGGCGAGCCGGGAGCACACGGCGTCGCACAACCTGTCGGCGCGGTTCGGCTACTGGGAGGCGGCGGTCGGCATGGCGGTGAGCCGACCGCTCACGGGCTGGGGGCCGGGGTCGTACCGCTGGGCATCGGTGCCCCACTATCCGGACGACACCAACCTGACCTCGTCCGCGCACAACGAGTACGTCGAGGCGCTGGGCGAGACCGGACTCCCTGGCGCGCTCCCGGTGTGGCTCGCCGCGCTCGCCGTGGCCGGGCTCGCGGCCATGACGCTGCTGGCCCCGCACCGCGCGGCGCCGTCCGCGCCCCGGCACGCCGGCGCGGTGGCGGCCGCCGCGGCCGCCGTGGTCCTGGGGCTCCACGCGGGACTCGACTTCGACTGGGACTACCCGCTGCTCGCCGGGCTCCTGGCGATCGCGGCCGGGGTCCTGTGGGCGCACCGCGCGGCCGCCGATCCCACGCGGGCGCCGGCCTCCCGCGTCGGAGGCGCGCCGACCGCGGCCGCCGTCGGTGCGACCCTGGTCCTCGCCGGCGTTGCGCTGGCGGGCGCTGCGGCAGCCCGCCGCGGCCCGCCGCCCTGGGAGCTGAACCGGGCGCTGTCGGGAGCCGTGGCCGCGGTGGACACGGGGGGACCGGCCGCGGTGGCCGGGGCGAGCGGGCGACTCGCGGCCGCCGCCCGCTGGAACCCGGGCGCCCCTTCGATCCCGATCCTCACGACGCTCCTGGGGCACAGCGCCGGAACGGTGACCGACTCCAGCCTGGCCGCCGCGGTGGACCCGCGCGCGACCCCCCACCCGCTCCAGATCCTCGCCGCGCGCCGCCTCCACGCGAGCGGAGACGGGGCCGCGGCGCTGGAGCTCCTCGAGGGGCTGAAGCCGGTCCTGCTCGCGCGGCGCCACTGGGGGGTCTGGGCCCAGGCGCTGGACGTCGCGGCGCTGGAGATCCGGCTGCGCGCGGAGCTGGAAGGCTGCGATGCCGCCGCGGCGCGGGTCGACCCGGCGCGGCGCTGGCTCCGGGAGGTCCGGGTGGAGCCGGCGGACGTGGCAGCGGCGCTGGCCGAGGTGGCGCGGGAGACCGGGTGCCCCCTGCTGCGGGCGGCAGGCACATAGAGAAAGGGTGCGGAGCCGAAGCCCCGCACCCTCTCTCTATTGCTACCTCAGGCTGTGACCTGAGCGATCAGGCCTCAGGTGGTGCCGCAGGAGACCACGCCGAGGTCGTCCGCCGGAGCGGCCGGGGTCACGCCATCACCCACGTACACGGCGCAGGTCGTGCCATCCGTGATCGCGGCGTGCGTCGCCGTGGCGGACCAGCCCTGGGCGTTGCTGGCGTCCAGGTTGATCGTCACGCCAGCGCTCGGCACGAAGTCCAGGTTCGTGATGGTCGCGCCGGAGTAGGTGTAGTCGTTGGCGTAGTACATCTCCATCTCGGTCTGCAGGTTGCGCAGGTCCGACTGCATGGCGGAGACGTAGGCCCGCTCGCGGGTCTCGCCGAACTTCGGCAGCGCGATCGCGGCCAGAATGCCGATGATCACGACAACGATCAGCAGCTCGATCAGGGTGAAGCCTTCGCGGTTCCTGAGCATCATTGCTCCTTGTGTGGGTGCTGGGTTGAAAATCGGCCACTCGAACAATCAGTGCCGCCCCGTGAAAGTGCAACGCGTATGCCCTGCACGGCCCCGGGCTGTGGATAACCCGCGTGGCCGTTGCGCGACAACGGTTTATGCCGCCCATGGAGGGGTCGGCACAGAGCCCGGGAGCCGGCGGGGCGGCATCGCATGTTGCGAGCGGTTTGCAGAATGCGAGGGTGAAAGTCGCGCGCGCTACCGGACCCGGCGCAGCTTCTCCATGGACGGGATCTCGCTGGAATAGACCTCCTTCACGCCCTTCCCGAGGGCGGCCTCGATGACGCGAATGTCGCGCACGAGGCGGCCGATGCCGTGGGGCTCGACGGACGCCGCCTGGTCGGTGCCCCACATGGCCCGGTCGAGGGTGATGTGGCGCTCGATGTAGCACGCGCCGAGGGCGACCGCGGCGATGGTGGTCTGGAGGCCGACCTCGTGCCCGGAATAGCCGACGGGCAGGTCGAACTCGTCGCGGAGCGTGTGGATCATCCGGAGGTTGAGCTCGTGGGGCGGGCACGGGTAGGTGCTCGTGCTGTGGGCGACGATGAGCCGGTCGCGGTCGAGGGTGGAGACGGCCTCGCGGATCTGCTCCATGGTGGACATCCCCGTGGAGAGGATGATGGCCCGGCCCGTCTCGCGGTGGTGGCGGAGGAGCGGGAGGTCCGTGAGGGAGGAGGAGGCCAGCTTGTGGCAGGGGGGGTCGAGCTCCTCCACGAACGCCAGCGCGTCCTCGTCCCATGAGGAGGCGAACCAGAGGATGCCGTGCTCCTCGCAGCGGTCCACGATCCGGGTGTAGTCCTCCCGGGACAGCTCGATCCTCCTGCGGTACTCGATGTAGGAGATGCGGCCCCAGGGTGTGTCGCGCATGTGGTCCCAGTAGTCGCGGGGGACGCACAGCTCGGGGGTCCGCTTCTGGAACTTGACCGCGTCGCAGCCGGCGTCCGCGGCGGCGTCGACGAGCCGGAGCGCGGTGTCGATGCTGCCGTTGTGGTTGATCCCGATCTCCGCGGCGACGAAGACGGGCTCGCCGCTGCCGACGCGGCGGTCCCCGATCTGGATGGTCTCAGGCATCGCTGTTCTCTCTCAGTCGCTGTTCGATGAGGTCGGTGAGCTCCCGTACGGCGCCCTGGCCGCCGGGGGTGTCCAGCTGGATCCGCGCACGGGGGCGGACGTCGGGGTGCGCATCGGCGACGACGACGCCGCAGCCCACGGCTTCGAGGCACTCCGCGTCGTTCACATCGTCCCCGAGGAAGATGGCGGCGGCGGGATCGATCCCGTGCTCATCCAGCCATGCGGTGAGCGCCGGGAGCTTCCGGTCGATGCCCTGGAGGCACGGCACGTTCAGCTTGGCGCAGCGGGCGGTCACCACGGGGTTCCGCTCCTTGGACAGGACGAGGACCGGGATGCCGGCCGCGCGCAGCCGCTCGATGCCCATGCCATCGCGGCGGTGGCAGCGGACGGACTCCTTCCCGTCCTGGTCGAGGGTGACGGCGCCGTCGGTCATGACGCCATCGAAGTCGAGGACCAGGGCGGCCGGCCGCAGGGGGAGCTGCTGCACGCGCTCGGTGCGCGCGCGCTCCCGTATCGCGACCTCCGCGTGCACGAGGTCCAGCGGCTCGTCCACCTCCAGCGCGCGCTCGGGCGGCTGCACGTAGAGGGCGGTGCGGCCGAAGAAGCGGTGGCCGGCGGAGCGGAAGCCGGGGACCCGCATGGCGTACACCGCGCCGGTCTCGAGGAACTCGGGCTCCCGGTCCTGCCGCCGCGGCCGGACGCGGGCATCGTGGTTGACGGCCTCGGCGGCGCCATCGGGTCCCGCGCGCCACAGGAAGAGGTGGGCGGGCGCGGCGGAGAGGGCGGAGTCGGCGTCCTGGTCCAGGAGCGCGCGGACGGTCCCGTCGATGTCCTCCGCGGTGGTCAGGGGGGCGGTGCACTGGAGGAAGACGAGGAGGTCGGGCCGATAGTCGTCGGCGGCCTGGAGCGCATCGAGGGCGTGCAGGAGGGCCGACTCGGAGGAGGCGGCATCGCCGGCGAGGTCCAGCGGGCGCTCGACCACCTCGGCGCCGTGGCGTCGGGCGACGGCCGCGATCTCCGCGTCGTCGGTGGAGACCACGACCCTGTGGACGGTCTCCGCCGCGAGCGCCTGCCGCACCGCGTGCGCCACCAGGGGCAGCCCTCCCACGCTGTACCTTCC
>JAWOIO010000055.1:0-12042 GCA_046484625.1 Acidimicrobiia bacterium | reverse complement strand
GACGTCGACGACCCGGTGGCGCTCGACGCCGCCTCCGAGCGCCTCCGGGCCCTGGTCGTCGGTGCCGGGATGCCCGAGGCCCTGCGCGCCGAGATCCTTGCCGCCTACCACGAGCTCGGCCGCGACTCGGTCGTCGCGGTTCGCTCGTCGGCCACCAGCGAGGACACGGCCGCGACGTCGTTCGCGGGGATGAACGAGACCTTCACCAACGTCTCGGGCGACGAACAGCTCATCGAGCGGATCGTCGACTGCTGGGCCTCGGCGTTCGGGCCCCGGGTCGTTGCCTACCGCGCCGTCCAGGGGATCGATGCCGAGCCCGCGATCGCGGTCGTCGTGCAGGAGATGGTCGCGAGCGAGCGCTCGGGCGTGATGTTCACCGTCGACCCCGCGACCGGTGATCGCTCGCGCATCGTGATCGAAGCCGCGCTCGGGCTCGGCGAGGTCGTCGTGAGCGGGGGAGTCGAACCCGACACGTACGTGGTCGTGAAGGACGGTCCGCGGCTGGAGAGTACGCGGGTCGGGCATCAGCACTTCATGATCCGCCGGGGCGCCGACGGTCGAGACGAGCGAGTCGATCTCGACGAGGCGACCGGCGCACGTCGTGTCCTCTCCGACGACGAGGTCATCGAGGTCGCCCGCCTCGGTGCTCGCGTCGAGACGCACTACGGCGAGCCCCAGGACACCGAGTGGGCGTATCGGGGCGACGACCTGTATCTCCTCCAGTCGCGTCCGATCACGACCCTCGGGCGCTCGACCCCCGACGACCAGGCCCCTCCCGACGAGGGCGAAGACCGCGACGCCGCGCTCGTGACGGGGCTCGCAGCCGCGCCCGGGACGGTCGCGGGCAAGGTCCGGATCCTGCGCACCGCCGGGGCCGGCGGCTCCCTTCTGGCCGGTGAGATCCTGGTCGCCCCGATGACGTCACCGGACTGGGTCCCCACCATGCGGCGCGCCGCGGCGCTCGTGACCGATGGCGGGGGAATCACGTGCCATGCGGCGATCGCGAGCCGCGAGCTGCGGGTCCCCTGCGTGGTGGGCACGCGGCGCGCGACCGAGGTGCTGCGGGACGGCGAGGTCGTCACGGTCGACGGCGCCCGGGGGGCCGTGTACCGCGGCGATGTGACCGCCATGATGCGCGCCGACGGCTCCGCCGCCGCGGTCGGCGCCGCGGTCGGCGCCGCGGTCGGTACCGGGAGCGCGTTCCCGCTCGCTACCCGGCTCTACGTGAACCTCGCGTACGCGGAGCGCGCCGAGGAGGTGGCTGCGCTTCCCGTCGACGGCGTGGGGTTGCTCCGTGCCGAGCTCATGATCACCGACGCACTCGGCGGTGAGCACCCCCGCCACCTCCTCGCCAAGGGTGGACGCGAGCAGTTCATCACCAAGATGTCGGAGTCGCTCCTGCAGATCACGAGAGCCTTCGCCCCTCGGCCGGTCGTCTACCGGACGATCGACTTCCGGACCAACGAGTTCCGCGCGCTCGACGGCGGAGAGGACTATGAGCCCGTCGAGGCGAACCCGATGATCGGGTACCGAGGTTGCTATCGCTACGTGCGCGAGCCCGACCTGTTCGAGCTCGAGCTGGAGCTGTTGGACCGCGTCCGCCAGGAGACGCCGAACCTGCACTTGATGATCCCGTTCGTTCGCACCCGCTGGGAGCTCGAGGCGTGTCTCGAGCTCCTCGACGCGAGTCCACTCGGACGCGACCGCGGCCTGCACCGCTGGGTGATGGCGGAGGTGCCGTCGGTTGTCCATCGCATCCCGGAGTACGCGGCGATGGGGATCGATGGCGTGTCGATCGGGTCCAACGACCTCACGCAGCTGATGCTGGGAGTCGATCGGGACTCCGAGCTGTGTGCGGAGCTCTTCGACGAGGGCGACGACGCCGTCCTCGACGCGATCCGGCGCATCATCGAGGCCGCTCGCGACGCAGGTATCACGTCGTCGCTGTGCGGGCAGGCACCGTCGACTCGTCCCGAGTTCGCCGAGCACCTCGTGCGCTTCGGGATCACCTCCGTCTCGGTGACCCCCGATGCGGTCGACGCCGCTCGCCGCACGATCGCTGCCGCCGAGCAGCGCGTCATGCTCGACGCCGCGCGCTCGCGGTAGCCACCGTCGTACTCGAGGCCGCCCCGCTCACGGGAGCGGTGGGCCGGGAGTGGTGAGGAGGTCGAGCGCGGCCGACCGCGAGACCTCCGGGCCGGACGTCGTGTCGATGACCTTCGCGCTCGGCCAGTCGTCGAACGTAGTGCGCATCGCGGCGGCGATCGTCGGCGTCGCGTCCGACGCATCCCTGTTCTGCGCCGCACGCATGCGGATCCGCGCGTCGGCGACGTCTGCCGATGCCGTGCAGCACAGCTCGACGAGGTCGCTCGAGGTCTCCCGTGCCAGGAGTGCCGCGGCAGTGCGATGCGTCGCGCTCGACCACGAGGCATCCACGAGCACCGACTCACCGAGCTCGAGGGCCACGCGCGCTCGGTCGAGGAGCTCGCGGTACGTCGCGTCGGTGGACGCGGGGTCGTAGATCCCCTCACCGAGGTCGGCCCCCGCAGCAGCGGTGTGCCCGATCCCCGCGAGGTCCTTGCGGACCTCGTCGGATCGGAGCACTGTCCAGCCGACCGTCTCGGCGATGCCCGCGGCCAGGGTCGACTTGCCGGTCCCTGGTGCGCCGCCCACCAGGACGATGCGCACCTGCGCGCGCCGCAGGTGCGTGCGCGCGAGGTCGAGCAGCTGCGTGGCCTCGGAGCGTGACGCGTCGTCGCCCTGGGTGGAGCGGATGCAGGCGACCTTCGAGCGGACGAGCGCGCGGCAGGCGATGTAGTAGTGCGCCAGCGACTCCGGGTGCGTCTCGGCGGTGAACTCCCGGTACCAGCCGAGGAGCGCGGTGGCCAGCGCGGGCGCTCCGAGCCGCTCGAGATCCATCGCGAGGAAGGCGAGGTCGGCGAGCACATCGCCATGGCGGATCCGGTCGTCGAACTCGATGCAGTCGAGGATCCGAGGGCCGTCGGGGAGGCAGAAGATGTCGGCGGCCAGCAGGTCGCCATGGCCGTCGCGTACGAGTCCACGCTCGATGCGCGCGTCGAAGAGCCGCGTCCTCCCACGGAGGTACCGATCCACGAGGGACGCGACCTCCTCGAGAACATCGGGGTCGAGCACCGCAGGGGCGAAGTCGCGCATCTGCGCCAGGTCGGTCTCGACCTTCTCCCGCAGCGCGTCGGGTCGGCCGGCGTCGGCGACAGGCGGCGACGTCTCCGCGCGCTCGTGGAACGCTGCGACGACGCGTGCGATGTCGCGGATCTCGTCATCGAGGACGGCTCCCGCGCCGACGAGCGTGGCGAGGCGTCGATCGTCGGGCATGCGCTGCATCACGACCATGTGGTCGCACACCTCGCCGTCAGGACCCACGATGTCGGCCACGCCGAGGTACACGTCGGGTGCGAGCCGACGGTTGAGCTCGACCTCACGGTGGGCGATCGCCTCGCGGGCCTCGCGCGTCGAGAAGTCGAGGAAGTCGAGCGCGACCGGCTTCTTGATCTTGTAGGCGCGATCGCCGAGGAGGATCACCCAGGCGGAGTGGGTCTCGGCGATGCGCGCTTCCGTCGTCACGATCGCGGACGGTCAGCCGAGGACGGCTGCAGGTGGCGGGTGGGCCAGGCGGTGGTTGACGAGGTCGAGGGTTCGGGCGTGGAAGTGGCGCAAGGCGCGCAGCCGCGTCGGGCCGAGGCGGTCGCAGACCCAGTCCCAGTGGAGGGCGACCCAGTCGCCCGGCGCGATCGGCTCGGCCAGACGCAGGCCGTCCTCGGCCATGGTGACGATCTCGGGCGCGGGGGGGCCGAGCGAGAGTGCTCGCCCATCCCAGGTGAGGTGGCGCGAACGGACGACCGCGCGCTCTCGGTCGATCGTCTCGACGCGGCCCCAGCGGATCCGGCAGCGGTCGAGGACATGGAGCGGCTCGTCGACGTGGGATCCCCGGAGAAGCCCCACCCAGGGGTAGATGCAGAAGACGTGGTACGCGTGCGTGGGGACCGCATCGTCGACGCTCTCGGCGAGCCGCGACCAGTCGCGGCCTGCGGCTCCGCGAAAGCGGGTCGTCACCGAGTCACCGAGCATCCCGACCGGCACGCGTTCGGCGAGCGGGCTCCCGATCCAGTACGCCTCGACCACTCGGGCGTCGAGCGGGTCCGCGATCCCGTTGGCGTGCGCGATCAGCTCGAGGTAGGGCCATGCCCCCTCGAAGGTGCGCGCGAGCCGGCGGAGCCCCCCGTCGACCACCCCGCTCGCGCCGTACTCGAGGAGCTCGTGGTGCTCGTCGGTCCCGCAGTAGCCCAACGAGTTCGGCGGGTACGCGAACCTCGTGAACAGCGTGGGTCCCTCGACGATCATGCGGGGACCTCATGGGACTCCACCTCGCCGAGCCCGGCGCGACTGCGGCTCCGTAGCCCGAGCGCGCCGGCCATCGCGGCACCAGCCGTGATCGCGACGAGCCCGACCGGGTCGGGAAGGGCCGCGCCCTCGAACACGCCGTTCAGGGCCGCGGTGATGACCGCGCCGAGGACGAGCACCGCGGTGACGTCGATCGCCTGGGCCCGAGCCAGTGCACCGAGCCAGGTCGCGACGTAGGCGGTCAGGACGAGGCCGGTGAGGAGTGCCCAGAGCCACTGCGCCGCGCCGGCGTCGAGGACCTGGCCGAGGTCTCCCGTGAGAGTGAGCCACGCGAACAGCGCGACGGTGCCGATCGAGAGTCGCGCGGCGCCGACGGTGAGCGGCGACAGGCGGCGGAGGAGCGCCTTGGCGACGACGACCTCCCCGGCCCAGAGGACGGTGGCTGCTGCGATCATCCACTCGCCGCGCTGCAGGGTCAGTGATCCCAGGTCGGAGGTGAGCGCCGCCTGACCGAACAGCAGCAGCGCGACCGCGCCGACGTGTGCGAGACCGAGTCGCTCGTGGAGCAGTGGAACGGCGAGGAGCACCACCCAGAGCACGAGTGTCTTGTGGATGAAGGCGGCGTCGGTCGAGGATGCGCTCGCAAGGCCTTCGAAGAACAGCACGAACGCCGCACCGCCCCCGATGATGCCGACGAACGCCAATCCGGCGATCTCGCCACGGCCGCTCGGTGGTGTCCACCCGCTCGCGGACCGCCGGCGTGTCGCGGTACCCACCAGCGCGATGAGGAGGACGGCTGCGACGAGGTTCTTCATCGTCGTATAGGTGGAGGGGCTGGTGCCCGCGAAGCGGGTGACGCCGTAGGAGTTGAGGAACACCGCGAAGCCGCTGACGGCCGCGGTGGCGAACGCGAGGCCGATGCCCCACCCGCGCGTGCGTGGGATCGCGCCGGGTCCGACCGTGCGATCGGTCATGGTGTCTCCTCCGGTTGACGTCTGCCTGTTCGTCACGGCGTGAGCTCTCCCGCTGCACGCATCGCCTCGTGCAACGAGGTCAGCTCGGCAGCCTCGTCGGAGTCGAGCGTCTCGATGGCGAATCCCGTGTGCACCAGGACCCAGTCGCCGGTGGTGACCGGGTGGCCTTCGAGCAGCATCATCGCGAGCGACACGCGGGTCGTCGTTCCCGAGACCTCCACGACCGCCTCTCGACCGTCGTTCTCGATCGTCAGCACGCGACCGGCGTTCGACAGGCACATGGCTCAGCCCGTCCGCTCGGCGGGCTCGGGAGCGCGCTCGACCTCGCGCACCAGCTGCCGTGCCGCGGCGGGTACGGCTCGGGCCACGGCGTCGGAGAGCCCGGGGCCCTCGCCGAGCTCGAGGGGCTCGATCCCGATGAGGACGAGGCGCGCCGGCAGGCGGCCCATCGCGGCAGCGAGGTTCGTCGCTTCGCCGAGGCCGAGCGCGTGGCTGCTCCCCACGCCGCGAGTCGCGGGGAGGGCCTCGCGTCCCAGCTCGAACCGGTGGATCGTGCCCGCGGGTGCGCCGGTACGCACGGCGTCGGCGACGACCACCGTGTCGGCACCGGCCCACGCGTCGAGCAGGCGAGCGGGCTCGCCGTCGGACTCGACGACGCGTACGCCCTCGGGGAGCCCCGAGCGAGCGGCCCCGACCACGGCGAGTCCGGCGCCGTCGTCCCGGCGGAAGTCGTTCCCGATTCCGATCACCACCACGCCGCTCATGCGCGATCCACCCGCAGGTCCAGGAAGTGCGTCGCACACGAGATGCACGGGTCGTAGTTGCGGATGGCCTGCTCGCAGCGCCGCCCGAGCTCGCTGTCGTCGAGGTCCATGTGGTCCTCCACGAAGTGCCAGAGGTCGTGCTCGATCGTCGGTTGGTTCTGCGACGTCGGCGGCACGATGACGGCGTCGAGGATCGTGCCCTCGGTGTCGAGGCGATAGCGGTTGTAGAGGATGCCGCGCGGCGCCTCCGTGATCCCGTGACCCTCCCCGGCACGCGGCTCGACGGGGATGCACGGCGCATCCGGCTCCTCGTACGCGTCGATGATCCTGATCGCCTCGTCGCAGGCGTGGAGGACCTCGACGCTGCGGACCACGATGCTCCGGAACGGGTTCTGGCACGTCGGGCCGAGCCCGGCCGCGGTCGCGGCGTCGCGCGCCACCGGGGCGAGCTGGGACGAGTTCAGCGAGTAGCGGGCCAACGGTCCGACGAGGTAGTGCTCATCGGTCCGCCGGCGTCGTGCCTGGAGCGCGGTGGAGTGCGGGACCTGCTGCTCGACGAACTCGTCGAGGAACTCGCGTTCGGCGATCTCGAGGCCGCGGTTCGAGATCAGCCGGCCGTCGAGGACCGGGTACTCCGTGGGATGGTGCAGCGACACGAGCTCGTGGTCGTGCTCGAAGTCCGGGAAGTCGAAGCCGGCGACCCATTCCACGGTCTCGCGCGCCGCGTCGCGAGCTGCGTCGAGTCGCGCGCGGATCGGGCCGAGCTCCCGCTTCGTCGGGACCCGGTAGAAGCCGCCGAGGCGCACGTTCACCGGATGGACCGCCCGCCCTCCGATGAGCTCGATGAGGTCGTTCCCCACCTTCTTGAGCTGCAGGCCGCGCTCCACCGCGTCACGGTGGTCCTTCGCGAGGTCGATCGCGCTCTCGTAGCCGAGGAAGTCGGGGGCGTGGAGCATGTACACGTGGAGGGTGTGGCTCTCGATCCACTCACCGCAGTAGATGAGCCGGCGCAGCTCGCGCAGCGGTCCCGTGACCTCGACCCCGCACGCGTCCTCGATCGCCCGGCTCGCGCTCATCTGGTAGGCGACCGGGCAGATCCCGCAGATCCGGGCGGTGATGTCGGGCGGCTCCGTGTAGCGGCGACCGCGGAGGAACGCCTCGAAGAACCTGGGCGGCTCGTAGATCTGCAGCTGCACGTCGGTGACCGCGTCACCGCGCACCTCGACGTGCATGGCCGCCTCGCCCTCGACCCGGGCGAGGGCGTCGACCTTCAGCGTGCGCCCGGCCGGGGCCTTGTGCGTCACTCGTGGGCCTCGCTCGCCTCACGGAAGGCATCGGCGTTCGCATTGAACGTCCGGAAGACGCGCACGAGATCCCCGTCACTCATCCCGAGTGCGGTGAGACCCGAGCCCAGCGACGCGGTGTTCGGGGTCTCCATCGGCCCGAAGCAGCCGTAGCACCCTCGGTGGTAGGTGGGACAGAGCGCATCGCAGCCCGCGTGCGTGACCGGCCCGAGGCAGGGCGTACCGTGCGCCACCATCACGCACACGTTGCCACGCAGCTTGCACTCCACGCACACGCTGTGGGACGCGATGTTCGGCCGACGCCGCCCGAGGAACGCTCCGATCACCTCGAGCAGCTGCGCCTTCGCGATCGGGCAGCCTCGGAGCTCGAAGTCGACCGGGACGTGCTCGGCGATCCCGGTCGAGGTGTCGAGCGTCGAGACGAACTCGGGGCTCGCATACACGACCGCCCGGTACTCCTCGACGTCGCCGAAGTTCCGCAGCGCCTGGATCCCACCCGACGTGGCGCAGGCTCCGATCGTCACCAGGTATCGGGAGGCGGCGCGCACCTCGCGGATCCGTTGGGCGTCCCCGGGGGTCGTGATCGAGCCCTCGACGAGCGACAGGTCGTAGGGTCCGGCGACGGTCGCCCGCGACGCCTCGAGGAAATAACCGATCTCGAGCGCGTCGGCCACGTCGAGGAGCTCGTCCTCGCAGTCCAGCAGCGACAGCTGGCAGCCGTCGCACGACGCGAACTTCCAGACCGCCAGGCGGGGCCGGTGCGCAGGCGCGGTCACAGCTCGGGGACCTGCATCAACGGTTCCAGCCGGGAGTAAGGGAGGACCGGCCCTTCCCGGCACAGGAAGTCGGGGCCGAGCTGGCAGTGGCCGCATTGCGCGATCGCGCAGTGCATGTTGCGCTCCATCGAGAGCCGGATCGCGTCGGCTTCGAGGCCTCGGTCGATGAGCGCCCGGGCGGCGAAGCGCATCATGATCTCCGGTCCGCAGACGAGCGCGACGGTCGCCTCGGGGTCGAGCTCGTGCCGCGCGATGAGCCGGGTCACGACACCGACCTCGCCACGCCAGTCGGGAGATGCGCGGTCGACCGTGACTGCGACGCGCACCTCGCGTGTCGCGCCCCACGCTTCGAGGTCCTCGAGGTAGAGCAGCTCGTCGGGTTCCCGTGCGCCGACGAGCAGCGTGATCGCTCCGAATCGGTCGCGGTCCCGCACCAGCGCGACCATCGCCGGACGGAGCGGCGCAAGACCGATGCCGCCGGCGACGATGACCACGTCGCGCCCGTGTGCCGTCTCGAGGTCCCAACCGCAGCCGAACGGGCCTCGGATGCCGATCACGTCACCGGGTTCCGCCGCGCAGATCGCGGCGGTCACGGGGCCGACGGCCCGGATGGTGTGGAGGAGCGCGCCGTCGTCGGCGGGCAATCCGGCGATCGAGATCGGCGCCTCGCCCACGCCGAACGACCACATCATGTGGAACTCGCCGGGCAGCCCCTCACGGAGGGGTGCGTCGATCGGCTCGAGCGCGAGGGTGACCATGTCGGAGGTCTCGACCCGCCGCCGGGCGACGCGGTAGCGGCTCGGTTCGAGCGGACGTGCGACGGTGGGTGCCATCTCAACGAGACCCGCGCGAGCCGTAGAGGTCGAGCAGGCGGACGCGCGCGCTCTGGAGCCGGTCGAGCATGAGCTGGGCGAAGCGCTGCATGAGGTCGTACCCGAGGCGCGGATCGTCGTCGCACTTGCCGCGCAGACACTCGCCATCGAGCGCGATCGCACGGATGTCGTCTGCCGCCCGGGCGTCGAAGTGCCAGCGGTAGGGGGCGAACAGCCACGACCAGCCCAGCACCTCGCCGGGACCGAGCGTGTCGAGCACCAGCGCACCGCCCTGCGGCACGCGGATCTCGACGGCGGCACGACCCTCGCGGATCACGAAGAACGTGTCTGCGGCCTCGCCCTCGCGGAAGATCGACGTGCCGGCGGGGATATGGACGTTGCGGCCGCAGCCCGCGATCACGTCGAGTTCGTCGGCGGCGAGGCCGGCGAACGTCGGTTGCGTCTCCAGGAGGTCGCGGATGTCCCTGACGGTCATCGAATCACCGCCGCGTCCGGCGCCAGTGCCCCGTCCGTCATGCGGATCGCGCGGACCTCGGCGGTGAGGTCGATGCCGACGGGACACCACGTGATGCAGCGCCCGCAACCGACGCAACCCGATGCGCCGAACTGGTCCCACCAGGTCGACAGCTTGTGCGTGAGCCACTGCCGGTACCGCGCGCGCGTGGACGAGCGGGTCTGGCCACCGTGGAGGTGGGAGAAGTCGAGCGTGAAACACGAGTCCCAGCGTCGCTCTCGCGTGGCGGTGGCTCCCACAAGGTCACCGACGTCCTCGACCGCGTGGCAGAAGCACGTCGGGCAGGCCATCGTGCAGTTCGCGCACGCGAGACAGCGCTCGGCGACATCGTCCCATCGTGGGTGCTCGGGATTTCGGGCGAGCACCTCGGGCAGTCCCTCGGTCTCGACCGTCCGCGTCATGCGGGCTGCCGACTCGTCGGTGACCGCTCGCGATGCCGCGAGGTCCTCCGGCGTCGCGGGGCGGTGCTCCAGCGAGTCGAGGAGGTCGGCCCCCCTCGACGTGGCGACCTCCACCAGGAACTCGTGACGACCCTCGTCGATCAGCTCTGTGAGTGCGAGGTCGAACCCGGCGCGAGCACGCGGTCCCGTCCCCATCGACGTGCAGAAGCACGACCGCGCCGGTGCCCCGCAGTGCACCGCGATCACGAACGCGCCTTCGCGTCGCGCGCGATAGATCGGATCCGGTTCGCTGCCGTCGAGGAAGACCTGGTCCTGGACCCCGATCCCGGCCAGCTCGCACGCTCGCACGCCCAGGAACGCGTACCGCGGCGCGGTCTCGGTGGTCTCCTCCACCACGAACCCGTCAACCTCCGAGCGGTGGGCCCGCCACAGCACACTACGGGGCGGGAAGAGGAAGCGCTTCCACGACGTGGCCGGCACCGCGTAGCCGAACCTCGCCTCGTCGTCGCGCCGACGCAGCCGGTAGGAACCCGCGTCCTGGTCGTCACCCCACCCGATCGGGAGCGAGGCGTCCTCGCCGAGCTCGTCGAGCACGATGGCGCCGTCGCGCACCGTGGGCGCGACGACCGTGAACCCGTCGTCGACCAGCGCGGCGTGGAGCGCGTCCAACCCACGCGTGCTCAGCACGGCGTGTCGGTTGGTGGGCTCCACGGGCCTCCAGCGAACCAGTTCCCCGAGGGCGATGCCAGGGCCGAAGGTCCCCGACTCGGTCGTCGACAGCACGCCAGTGGCGTGCGACGGTGGCATCGTGACCGGATCACGGCCCTGGTGGCGTCGCCCCCGCTGGATCGCGGCGATCGCGCTAGGGGGTCTGGTCGTGATCGGTGGGGTGGCCTTCGCGATCGCATGGTCCCAGCGGGGTGCCGAGCAGGCATCGGTCGAGGGGGCGGTGGAGGGTCTCGACGGCGGTGCGGCGGACACGAAGACCGGCTTCCTCCGGCCGGCCGGCGGCGTGTACGTGTACGAGGGCTCGGGAACGGAGCAGCTGTCGCTCCTGAGCACCGGCCAGACGTGGGGCCCGCGCCTGCCGGGGACCGTGACCCGCGACGGCGGTTGCTGGACCTTCCGGATCGACTACAGCACCAACCACCGCCAGTGGACGGACTACTGCCCACGCGGGCGCGTGCTCGAGGAGGACGGCGGGCGTACGTTCCAGAGCTTCGACTTCGTGGTGTCCACGATCGACGACCGGAACGTGTTCGTGTGCGACCCGCCGGGCGAGGCCATCCGCGTCGACGCGGAGCCGGGGTCGTCGTGGCCCCAGTCGTGCGTCGGCCGCAGTCCCGCGCGGCGCACCGAGGTGACGTCGAGCGGGACGAACACGTTCGTCGGGATCGAGTCCGTCGAGGTCGAAGGGAAAGCGGTTCGTGCCTACCGCTACCGGGCGGACCGCACGCTGTCGGGCGACCAGACCGGTGCGGAGACGACGGAGACATGGTTCCGCGTCCCCGACGGGCTGCCCCTGCGCGCCACGCGCTCGGTGCGCGTCGAGTCCCCGTCACCGATCGGCGCCGTCACCTACACCGAGGAGGGGACGTACACACTCACGTCGCTCGCGCCGCGGCGCCGGTGAATACCCGACACACTCACCGTCAGGCGAGCTTGAGGAAGAGCCGCTCGACCTCGGCGACGGGGTAGCCGTCGGCCTCGGCGCCCGCCGGGTCCTGGAGGCATGACGTGAGTCCGGCGGCGAGGAGCTTGAAGCCGACCTGTTCGAGCGCCTTCGTCGCTGCCGCGATCTGCGTGACCACGTCACGGCATTCGCGGCCCTCGTCGAGCATCGACTGGATCCCCCGGACCTGACCTTCGACCCGTCGCAGGCGGCGTTGCAGGTCGGTGATGACCTCGTCGCTGAACTCCATGGTCGACCTCCTTGGTGATCACGCCCGGCCGATGGCTCGGGGTTGATACCCCTGGGGGTATCTTGCTACTCTCCAGTATACCCCCATGGGTATCACCTCGAACGGGAGCGTCCGCATGTCCGTGACCACCACACCTGCCGCGGCGTTGCCCGCCGACCACGAGCCGTCGAACCC
>JAWOIO010000205.1:0-28003 GCA_046484625.1 Acidimicrobiia bacterium | reverse complement strand
CGCGAGGCGAAGCTCGCCGTGCGAGGGCGCTGGGTCTAGGTGCCGGGTTGCCGCGGTGCGATGGCGCGCACCACTTCCCGGACGTCGTCTCCTACCCCGAGGATCGCGGGTGCGGGCGTGGTCACCCCGTTCGCCGCGTAGTCGGCGAGCCGGGAGCGGATGTCGTCGATCGATCCGTGCACGATCAGGTCGTCGACGAGCGACTCGGGGATCTCTTCCGTCGCGGCCTTGCGGTCGCCCGCGTTCCACGCGTCCCACATCGGCTGCAGGATCTCGCCACGTCCGAGCCACTCGTGGAACTTCGCGTAGACGGGCACGTTCAGATACGCCGCGATCGCGCGTCGGCCGACGAAGTTGACCGTGTCCCGGTCGGTGCTCGGCAGCACGAAGATGCGGGCGACGATCTCCTTGCCCTCCCCGACGTGGGGGACGACGGTCCGCACGTCGTCCGGTGAGAGCCAGTTGATGATGGCGCCGTCGCCCTCGGTGCCCGCGATCCTGAGCATCTTCGGTCGAAGCGCCGCGACGAGGATCGGCGGCATCTCGGGCACGGCCGCGCCGAGCCGGAACCCCTTGACCGAGAAGGTCTCGTAGTCCTCGGTGACCTTCTCGCCCGCGAGAGCGGCGCGGAGGAACCGGATGGTGTCGCGGACCCGTTGGACCGGCTGCTCGAAGGGGATGCCGTTCCAGTTCTCGACGATGACGTCGGAGGACGTGCCGATCCCGAGTGCGAAGCGCCCCGGCGCGGCCTGACACATGCCGGCGACGGTCTGGGCCAGCGTCGCCGCGCCGCGGGTGAACACGGGGACGATCGCGGTGCCGAGGCGCAACGACGGTGCCCACGCGGCGGCGAGGGCAAGCGGGGTGAACGCGTCGCTGGCACCGGCTTCGGCACTCCACACGTCGGTGTAGCCGAGGGCCTCGAGCTCCTCGAACCACGAGCGGTGCTCATGGAGCGGAACCCCTTCGAAGGGGATGGTGATGCCGTGTCGCTGCGGGACGCTCATCTCCCTGACGTTACCGGCGCAGGCTACCGGGCGGGCTCGCGAGACTCCTTGGTCACCGTAGATTGACTCGCGGTCGCGAGCAGGGTCCCGTCGTCACCCCAGAGGTGCACGACGCCATGCCCGAAGCCGTCGGCAACGGCCTGGACCCGGATGTCGGCGAGCACCCACTCGGTGGGATGGATGCGCACCATACGCAACGTGTTGTCGAGGCTGTTGCTCGCGACACGCCGGCCGAGTGCCTGCCCGATCCCGAACGGCACGTAGTCGCCGAGGATCGCGAGGGCCGCCGCGGTTGCGTCGAGCTCGGGCGGGAGACGGACCCAGAGCGCGCTGCGCCCGTCGCCGGGCA
Organism: Acidimicrobiia bacterium; assembly: GCA_046484625.1. GTDB lineage: Bacteria > Actinomycetota > Acidimicrobiia > IMCC26256 > PALSA-555 > DASUAO01. The sequence goes on along the minus strand of JAWOIO010000205.1, from coordinate 26,647 downwards.
CCCCGTCGAGATCCTCGAACGCGCGCGCGTCGGCGAGTCGAGTCTCGAGCCGCTCACCGATCGTCCCGACCATGTGGGGTGCGAGCGGGCGGGGCGGACACTCGGCGGGCGGCGCGACGTCCGGGTGGACGGCCCACTCACCCTCCCACGGCAGGCTGCGCTTCCCGAGCGTGGCGAGCACGGTGAAGATCTCCTGGCCGTCGACCCGCGCGAGCACGCGTGCCTGGGACGACACGTGGCCGCGCACGACCTCCTCGACGTCGAGCTCGACGATCGAGGGTGGCCGCGCGAATTCGAGGTACTGCGCCGTTGCCCACACCAACGGGCGACCGGTGACGCGCTCGAGCACCTCGATCGCCGCGCCGAGCCCCGCCCCGCCGAACAGCGCACCGAAGCCCGAGCACAGCGATCGGACGACCGGGAGGCGCCACCGCAGAGGGTCGTCCGAAGGTTCGAGCCCGTAGAAGGTCAGCGCGTCCACGAGCCGAATCTAGGGGCAGCCGATCGAGGCCGAGCACCTGACCGGGCCTGTTCAGATGCTGTCTCGGGCGCGCACGGCCCACGCGCGCCCCCGTGCGGGGTCGGCGATCGCCAGGTGCAGCTGCCATCCCGACGGCGACGCGTCGGCGCGTTCCCACGTGGCCCATTCGAGCGCCGCTACCCGGGAGCCGAGCTCCTCGGGATCCGGTGGCCAGTCATCGAGGAGGTCCGTGGTCGCGCCGGCCACCCACCAGGCCGAGAACCGACCGGCTGCCGCGCCGGGTCGCGGCGCGTGGGCGCCACCGCTGGCCGCGGCCCACGCAAGGCGCGCGAGCGCGTCCGCAGGTTCGAGTCCGACGACCCGGACGCTCCCGGTCTCGATCGCGGCGATCGCATGGGTGGTGTCACCCGACACGCCCACCGCCGCTACGGTGCCGTTCGACTCGTCCGACCAGTGACGGACCGCGTCACGGAGCGCCTCGGCCACCTCGTCGGACGGCTCGGCCGCACGCGAGTCGTCGTCGGGTCGCGCTGGGAGGAGGACCTCGTCGACGACACGCGCCGGGGGCGGTGCCGGCGCCGGGAAGTCGGCGGTGTCCGGCCCGTACTCCGCGAGTGCGTAGGACGGTTCCCACGCGGCGAGTCGGAGGGGAAGCTCGAGCACGGCCGGGCCGTCGATCACCGCGTCCGTCAGATCCTCCCCGCGCAGCACGCGCTCGTGCGCCGTCACGACCGCGTGCGGTCCCGACGGGATGGACGGAGCGAGGTCGGCCCAGGGGTGGCGCTGCGCGGCGACCTCGGGCAGGGGCCCGGGCGCGAACCGCCCCGCGCCCTCGACGAGGACCGCGCCGGCGAGGCGGCCCGGCGCGTCGAGGGCCAGGAGGTAGGCCGCCCGGGACGCGACGGGCCAGAGCTGGTGGCCGGTCTCGGTGGCGGCCGCGCAGCGGGCGCGGAGCATCTCGAGCTCGTCCCACTCCCGGGCGGAACTGGCACCGTCGACGATCCGGAGGAGCTCGTCGACATCGCCGGCGCGCACGGCGTCGTCGACCCGCCTCCGATCCATGGGGGCATTCTGGCCTTCGCTGCGATTCCAGGGGTGGGAGTTGGGGCAGAATGTGGCCGCGTCTTTCTCGACCTTTGATCTAGGAGGCTCCCCGTGCGCCGTCGCCTGTTCGCTTCGCTGCTCGCGGTTCTCGCGCTCGGCGCGATCGCCGCACCCGCGGTCCCGGCGCAGTCCGGGGACCCGAAGCTCTTCGAGGAGGACTCCGATGCGCCCGCCAAGGCCACGAAGGCCTACGAGCGGACGATCGGGCTCGCCGTCGAGGACATCCAGGACTACTGGGAGGTCGCGTTCCCCGACGTCTACGGCGAGCCGTTCGACCGGATCCCCGACAACCGCATCTTCGCGGCACAGCCCGGCATCAAGCTGCCGAAGTGTCAGGGACAGAAGCTGTCCTACCGGGATGCCGAGAACAACGCGTTCTACTGCTACGTGTCCAACTTCGTCGCCTATGACGACGTCAACCTGTTCCCGCAGCTGTACCGCGACTTCGGCGACCTGTCGGTCGCGCTCGTCCTCGCCCACGAGTGGGGCCACGCGATCCAGGACCGGGCCGACAACGCCGAGGAGCCCACGATCTACAAGGAGCTCCAGGCCGACTGCTTCGCCGGATCGTGGGTGCGACGGGTCGCCGACGGCCGGGCGAAGGGCCTCGATCTCCAGGGTGGCAACCTCGACACCGCGCTGATCGCCATGCTGCAGTTCCGCGACACGCCGGGGAGCAGCCCCGACGACCCCAGCGCCCACGGCTCCGGGTTCGACCGCGTCGCCGCGTTCCAGGACGGCTTCGACGAGGGCGCGGAGCAGTGTGCCCCGTACTTCGAGGACCCACCCGTGATCACCGAGGTCCCGTTCTCGACCGAGGAGGAAGCCGCGAGCGGCGGCAACGTCCCCGCCGAGGACGTGATCCCGCTGAGCGTGGAGCTGCTCAACGACTTCTACCTGCAGGTCGAGCCGGGCTTCGTCGCCCCCACGCTCGACAACGTCTTCTCCTTCGACTCCGCCGGCACGAAGGACCAGCTGCCCGTCTGCGGCGGGTCGACGCCTGCGAGGAGCGTCATCAAGAACCGCGTGTTCTACTGCATCGACGACGGGTACTTCGCGTTCGACGAGCCGTACCTCCAGCACATCTACGACGACATCGGGGACTTCGGCGTGGCCACGCTCCTCGCCAACCCGTGGGCGACGTACGTCCAGATCAACCAGGGCTTCCCGGGGGTGGAGACCAACGAGGACAATGCGGTCCTCGGTGCCGATTGCTACACGGGCGGCTTCGCCGCCGCGATGTACAACGGCGCGCTCTCGAGCCCCACGCTCGGTGGGCCCGTTGCGCTCTCGCCCGGCGACCTGGACGAGACGGTGCAGGCGCTGATCGACTACACGGGCGCGCGGGACGTCGACACGACCCTCGACGTGACCTTCACCCGTCTGCGGGCGTTCCGCGATGGCTTCCTCAACGGGTACGGGGTCTGCCAGGCGAACTACGCCAGCACCGGTGAGACGCTCGGGTGACGGCCACGTCGTGACGCACTGAGGTGACCAGGGTTCCGGCAGTCGAGGTCGACGGCCTCGTCAAGCGCTTCGGCGACTTCCTCGCGGTCGACGATGTCTCGTTCACGGTCGAGCCCGGGGAGCTGTTCGGATTCCTCGGGCCCAACGGCGCGGGCAAGACGACGACGATCAGCATCCTGTGCACACTGCTCACGCTCTCGGGCGGTCGCGCGCGCGTCGCAGGCCACGACGTCGCAACGGAGCCCGGCGCCGTGCGCTCGAACATCGGACTGGTGTTCCAGGAGATCACGCTCGACGACTACCTGACCGGCGCCGAGAACCTGAAGTTCCACGCCGTCCTCTACGGCTGCCCGCCGGGCAAGGTGCGCGAGCGGGCCGCGCCGCTGCTCGACATGGTCGGTCTGTCCGATCGGGCCGACCAGCAGGTGCGCAACTACTCGGGTGGGATGAAGCGACGCCTCGAGATCGCGCGGGGTCTCCTGCACGCGCCGAAGGTCCTGTTCCTCGACGAGCCCACGATCGGGCTGGATCCCCAGACCCGGGCGCACATCTGGGACTACGTCGACACCTTGCGGGCCCGCGAGGACACCACGATGTTCCTCACCACGCACTACATGGACGAGGCCGAGCGCTGCGACCGGATCGCGATCATCGACCAGGGCCGGATCGTCGCGATCGACACGCCGAGCGCGTTGAAGGCATCGATCGGCGCCGACGTCGTCACGGTGGAGACGGCCGACGACGCCGTGGCACGCGCCCAGATCGCGACGAGCCTGGGGATCGAGGGGGAAGTCACGGAGCACGGGTTGCGCTTGCACGTCCCTGACGGCGAGGCCTTCGTGCCCGAGCTCTTCACGCATGTCGACCTCGGGATCCGCAACGTGAACGTCCGCCGCCCCAGCCTGGACGACGTCTTCATGGAGTACACCGGCCGCGCCATCCGGGACGCCGAAGCGGGCGCGATGGACCGGTTCCGGATGAACGCGATGACCCGAGGGTTCCGGAAGACCTGATGGCCGACACGACGCTGCCCGAAGTCACGACGATCCCTGCGACAGTCGACATGCCCCACGAGGGCGCGCTGGTGCGCAACGTGCGGGCGATGCTGATGGTCTGGCGACGCGACATCATTCGCCTGTTCCGGATGCCGACCCGGATCATCACCGGGATCGCACAGCCGCTCCTCTTCCTCTTCGTGCTGGGTGCCGGGCTCGAGAGTGCCATTGGCGCGAGCGGGGCGGCAGGGGTCAGCTACCAGGAGTACCTGTTCCCCGGGATCCTCGCGATGTCGGTGCTGACCTCGGCGCTGTTCTCCGCGATCGCGATCGTGTGGGACCGCGAGTTCGGGTTCATGCGCGAGATGCTCGTCGCCCCCGTCTCACGCGCCTCACTCGTCCTCGGCAAGGCGCTCGGCGGCGGATCGGTGTCGGTCGTCCAGGGTCTCGTGCTCGTCTTCGCTGCGCCGCTGGTCGGCGTCTCGTTCACGGTCGCCAGCTTCATGAAGATGCTCGGCTTCCTGCTCCTGCTGGCGTTCTCGCTCACCGCGTTCGGGATCGTCGTCGCGAGTCGCATGCAGCGCATGGAGAGCTTCCAGATGGTGATGGCGTTGGTGATGCAGCCGATGCTGTTCCTCTCCGGCGCGATCTTCCCGCTCGTCGCGCTCCCGGCCTGGCTCGGGGTCGTGACCAGGCTGAACCCCGCGACGTACGGCGTGGATGCGATCCGGCGCGTCGTCCTTCCCACCGCGGTGCCGCTCGACATCCTCGGCTGGACGGTGCCATTGTGGGCCGACGCGGTGATCACCCTCGGCTTCGGGACCGCGATGCTCGTACTCGCAGTGAGGCTCTTCGGCAGGACCGAATAGCCCGGACCGGAGGAAAGGGCCCCGCGTGGACGGAACCAACCGCAAGCTCGTGCTCGCCGAGCGCCCCGAGGGCGTGATCAACGACCGCACGTTCGATCTCGTCGAGGAGCCGTTCCGCGAGCTCGCCGACGGCGAGTACCGGGTGCGCAACATCTACCTGTCGGTCGACCCGACCCAGCGCATCTGGATCCGGGAACAGGCGAGCTACCTGCCGCCGGTCGGCATCGGCGAGGTGATGCGCTCCGGTGCGATCGGGGAGGTCGTCGAGTCGCGCAACGCCGACGTCCCCGTCGGAGCCTTCGTGACCGGTCTGCTGGGCTGGCAGGAGCACGCGCACTGCGGAGGTGCCGACGGCCTGGGCGGCAACGTCATCCCGCCCGGCCTGCCCCTCCGAAAGATGATGGGTGTACTCGGCGCGACCGGGATCACCGCGTACTTCGGGCTGCTCGACATCGGCAAGCCCCAGCCGGGCGAGACGGTCCTCGTGTCCGGCGCGGCCGGGGCGACCGGGTCGGTGGCCGCGCAGATCGCGAAGATCCAGGGCGCGCGCGTGATCGGGATCGCCGGCTCCGACGAGAAGTGCGCCTGGCTCACCGACGACTGTGGGCTCGACGCGGTCATCAACTACAAGACCGAGGACGTCCCCTCGCGCCTCGACGCGCTGTGCCCCGACGGCATCGACGTGTTCTTCGACAACGTCGGTGGTGCCACGCTCGACCAGGTGCTGGCGCGCATCGCGATCGGCGCGCGCATCGTGTTGTGCGGCGCGATCTCCACCTACAACGCGACCGAGCTGCCGCCGCCGCTCTACTTCACCATGAACCTCGTCATCCAACGTGGGCTCATGCAGGGCTTCATCGTGCTCGACTACCTCGACCGCTTCCCGGAGGCGGTCATGGCCCTCGTCGGTTGGGAGGCCGAGGGCAAGATCGCGTGGCGCGACCAGGTGGTCGAAGGCCTCGAGCGAGCGCCCGAGGCCCTCAACATGCTGTTCGCCGGCGAGAACTCCGGCAAGCTCCTCGTGCAGGTCGGGCCCGACCCCACCGCCTGACGCACGTCCACGGAGCAACGGGCTACCGTCACGCGATGGCCCCGATCCCGGAGACGCAGTACGCCCAGAGCGGGGACCTGAGCATCGCCTACCAGGTCGTCGGCGACGGCCCGATCGACATCCTGTTCGTCCCCGGCTTCGTCTCCAACGTCGAGCTGATGTGGGAGCGTCCCGTCTTCCAGACGATGCTGTCGAGGCTCGGCGGCATGGGGCGGCTGGTCTTCTTCGACAAGCGCGGGACAGGGTGCTCCGACCGGTCACTCGGCACGGGGAGCTCCGAGGACCGGATGGACGACCTCCGTGCCGTCGCCGAGGCCGCCGGGATCGAGTCGGCGGTGGTGATCGGCATCTCCGAAGGTGGACCGCTCGCGGTGCTGTATGCGGCGTCGTTCCCCGAACGGGTGCGTTCGCTCGTGCTGTGGGGCACCTTTGCGCGGCTGCTCTGGGCCCCCGACTACGAGGACGGCCTCCCGCAGGAGCCCGTCGACGCGTTCATCGACGACATCAAGGCGAAGTGGGGCACCGGGCACGCACTGACCGGGTTCCTCACCGAGACGGACGACATCGCGGGACAGGCGCGGTACGAGCGCCAGACCGCATCGCCGGGCGCCGTGCACACGATCCTGCACCACAACGTCCGCATGGACGTCCGCCACGCACTCGGCGCGCTGCGCATGCCGACCCTCGTCGTCCACCGGACCGGCGACCCGATCGTCCCGGCGGGTGCCGGCCGCTACCTCGCCCGCCACATCGACGGAGCCCAGCTCGTCGAGGTGCCCGGGGACTTCCACGTGGGCGGAGTTCCCGGTCAGGACGACGACATCCTCGACTCGATCGAGGAATTCGTGACCGGGGCGCCGGTGCTCCACGAGGCCGACGACGTCGATCGAGTGCTCATGACGGTGCTGTTCACCGACATCGTCGACTCGACGCAGCGTGCGTCGGACATGGGCGACAAGGCCTGGCGCTCGCTCCTCGAACAGCACGACGCGACCGCAGCGAAGGCAGTCGAGTCCCAACGAGGGGTCGTGGTGAAGCGGACGGGCGACGGGCTGCTCGCGACCTTCGACGGCCCCGGCCGCGGGGTGCGTGCGGCCCGGGCGCTGCGTGAATCCGTCGCGTCGCTCGGTGTCGAGGTGCGGGCCGGGCTCCACACCGGGGAGGTCGAGCGCCGCGGTGACGACGTCGCCGGCATCGGTGTCCACATCGGCTCCCGGGTGAGTGCGCTCGCCGACGCCGGCGAGGTGCTCGTCACCAGCACGGTGAAGGACCTGGTGATGGGCTCGGACCTCGAGTTCGACGACCGCGGCCAGCGCGAGCTCAAGGGTGTCCCCGGCGACTGGCACCTCTGGGCCTCGGTCTGAAGCGAGGCGCTCCGAGTCAGGCGCCCCGCAACAGGCGACCCGCGAGTGCACCGGTGTGCACGCCGCGCTCCATGAACACCTCGCCGTTCACGATCGTCGCGTCGTAACCCCGCGCCCGTTGCACGAAGCGGCCCGCGCCGTGCGGGAAGTCGTGGTGGAACTCGGGGACGGGGAGCGCCAGCGCGTCCCAGTCGATCACGTTGAGGTCGGCGAACGCGCCCTCCCGCACGACTCCCCGCTCGGCGATCCCGAACGTGGCGGCGGTGTCGGACGTGAGTCGGCGGATCGCGTCCTCGACGGTCAGCAGACCCCGCTCGCGCACCCAGTAGGTGAGGAGGGTGGTGGGGACGCTCGCATCCATGGTCTGGCCGACGTGGGCGCCGGCGTCGGCGAGCCCCATCATCACCTCGGGCGCCTGCAGGACCTCGCCGATCGCGTCGACGTCCTCGTTGATGAGCGGCCACGACAGCAGCACGGTGCCGTCGGTCTCGAGCGCGAGGTCGATGAACGCCTCGACCGGTGACACGCCTCGCTCGTCGGCGATCGCGACCAATGACCGGGACGGGTCGCACTCGTAGTGCGCGAGCCCGTCGTCACCGTTGAGCACGAAGAACTTGTCGAGGCCGCGCCGGTCGTCCTTCGCCTCCTCGACGAGGGTCGCCCGACGGTCCGGATCCCGGAGCACCGCGAGCCGTTCGTCGAGCGACAAGGGTGCGAGCGCGAGCCATGCGGGTCGGTGGTCGAACGGAGTGCGGTGCACGAGCCCGGTGAGCACTCCGATGAAGCGCGGGGTCGTCTGCGGACGGATCTGCGCGCCGCGCCCGTTCGCGGCCCGGACGAGCGCGAGGGCATGACGCCAGTGCTCACCCTGGTCGGCCGAGTTCGTGAGGTTGAAGGTGAGCGGGCGCCCGGAGCGGATGCTCACGGCCTCCATCCACGCGAGCTCGGAGTCGACCCTCGGCTCGGCGGGACCGTCGCCGTCGAAGCGGGGGGCGACCTCGAAGATCCCCCGACCGTGGCGCGCCAGCACGTCGGCGAACGCGAGGAGCTCGCGCTCCTCGGCCCACGTTCCCGGGACGTAGCGACCGTCGGGCACGCGGTGGCGCAGCGTGCGCGAGCTCGAGACGCCGAGCGCGCCGGCGGTCATGGCCTCGTCGATCAGCCCGGTCATCGTCGCGAGCTCGTCGTCGGTGGGGAGCACGCCCTCGTCGAGGGAACGCTCGCCCATCGCGTAGTACCGGAGCGCGCTGTGACCCACCATGCCGCCGACGTTCAGGCCGGTCGCGGTGCGGTCGAGCCACCCGAGGTAGTCGCCGTAGGTCTCCCAGTCCCACGGAAGTCCGTCGAGGATGCTCGCCGCCGGGATGTCCTCGACCGACTCCATCATCTCGGCCACGTAGGTGTGATCTTCGGGGTGCACCGGCGCGAACGTGACCCCGCAGTTTCCGATCGCGACCGACGTGACGCCGTGCCAGCACGACGACGACCCGAGGGGGTCCCAGCCGAACTGGGCGTCGAGGTGGGTGTGGACGTCGACGAAGCCGGGGGTCACCAGCCGCCCGTCGGCGTCGATCTCACGCGTCCCGGATCCCTCGACCTCGCCGACGGTGACGATGCGGTCGCCCGCGACCGCGACGTCGGCCCGCCGGGAGGGCGCCCCCGTGCCGTCGACGAGCGTGCCGTTGCGGATCACCAGGTCGTGGGGCATCCCGCAACCGTACCGGTGCGCGCATCAGGCGCGCGGCTGACCGCCGCGTGCGTGTGGCGGGCGCGTAGGTGTGGCAGGCGCGCAGGTGTGTCGGGCCGGCATGACCGCAAGCCAGAATGAGAGGATGCCCGGGTCGATGCGCGGTCGTCTCATCGTCGCCACCCCCGACCTCCTCGACCCGAACTTCGCGCGAACCGTCGTGCTGGTCCTCGAGCACTCGCCCGAGGGTGCCGTGGGGGTCGTGCTCAACCGCCCCAGTGAGACGGACCTGGAGGAGGGCATGCCCGGGTGGGCGATGCTCGCGGCCCCGCCGTCCCGGGTGTTCGTGGGCGGCCCGGTCGAGCCGGACGCCGCGATCGGCCTCGGGCGGGTTCCGGCCGGTCGGGCGGGCCCCTCGGAGGGACCGCCCGTCCCGCTCTTCGGAGAGGTCTGCTCGATCGATCTCGGCTCCGACCCGGTGCTCAGCGTGTCCGACGTCGAGTCCGTCCGGGTCTTCGCCGGTTACGCGGGCTGGGGACCGGGCCAGCTCGACGACGAGGTCGCGGCCGACGGCTGGTTCGCCGTCGATCGCGATGACGGCGATGTGTTCACTGGTGCTCCCGAGATGCTCTGGCGGGAGGTCCTGCGTCGTCAGACCGGACCGTTGCGGCTCCTGTCGACGTACCCCGAGGACCCGTCGCAGAACTGAAGGGCTCGGGAGCTGATCGCCCGGATGCGAGGCGAGCGGTAGCGTCACCTCCATGCGCTTGAACCACATGGAGCTCACGTTTCCCCGGGGCACGCTCGACGATGCGTTCCGCAAGGAGGTCGACGCCTTCTGGTGCGAGACCTTCGGGTGGACGTCGGTCGACACCGAGGTCGTCGGCCAGCTCGCGCACATCCTGCTCACCGGCACCGAGGGCGACTTCATCCTGCTGGCCGAGAGCGACACGCCGATCAGCTCGCCCGGCTACGACCATCTCGGTCTGCTCCAGGGCACTCGTGCCGAGGTCGACGAGCTGCTCGACCGGTGCAAGCGGTTCCGGGAGTCCGACGACCGCCTGGTGATCAAGGAGTACGAGGACCTCGAGACCGGGGGACTCGTCGTGCACGCGTTCTACGTGAAGTACCTGCTGCCGATCTACTTCGACGTCCAGTGCATGGAGCGCGACGGCGTCCCGATCCCCGTCGCCTGACCGACCGACTACTCGTTCCCCACGCGCGGTGCGCGGGGTGAGGGACGCACGTCCGTCAACAGGTAGCGAGGCCCGGGTCCGGACGACGCGGCGCTGTCGTCGGTGTTGTAGAGCGCGCACGCCTTGAGTGAGAGGCAGCCGCACCCGATGCAGTCGTCGAGCTGGTCCCGGAGCCGGGTGAGCATGGCGACGTGCTCGTCGAGCCGGGGCCGCCAGGCCCGCGAGAGGCGGGCCCAGTCGGCCCTCGTCGGGGTGCGCGAGCGGGGGAGCGAGGCGAGGGACTCCCGGATCTCGTCGAGCGTGAGTCCCACCTTCTGGGCGATGCGGACGAACGAGACCCGGCGGAGTGTCTCCCGCCGGAAGCGGCGCTGACCGCCTGAGGTCCGGACCGACTCGATCAGCCCCTCGGACTCGTAGAAGCGCAGCGCGGACGGGGCGACGTCGCTCCGCTCGCTCAGCTCGCCGATGGAGAGCAGGTCGTCGGGGTGTGCCATGCGTCACCATCGTACTGCCGTCCTGAACTTGACCTCAAGTGAACTTGAAGTCCTACGGTACGCGCATGGACCGAACCGATACCCAGCTGGTCTGCGAGGTGGGGGCCCGCTTGGCGCTGCCACGCGAGGCGCCGGCCGACTCCTTCATCCTCCACTCGGGCCTCGAGCTCGCCGCTCGTGTCGGCCTTCTGGCCCACCTCCCGCCGGGTCGGCGCGAAGGAGCCCGGGCCCAGCTCGTCCGCCTCGCCGACCAGTACGACGCCTGGGGTCCCTCCGTGGAAGCGCCGTCGGCCGTGTCGTTCTCCGACCTCGACGGCGCTGCAGCGGCGCTCGTCGGGGCGCTGGGTGCGGGCGACCTCGACGCGGTCGACGGCGCATCCCGGTGGCTCGGACGGCACGCCTCGCCGTGCGAGCTGCGCAGGCTCCTGGCGGGACCCCTCGTCAATCGGCTCGGCGCCGCCGCGCACGCGCCGATCTTCCTGTACCTGCTGCCGCGGGTCGCTCCGGACGGCGAGATCCCCGGCGAGCTGCTGCGAGGCCTCGCCCGCCACCTCGGTCGGGAGTGGTCGTCGCGCCTGCACTGGGTCGACGGCCGACCACTCGATGGTCCCGGGGAGCCCGCGTCGATGTTCGACGCGATCGCTGCCACACCCCGTGCTCCTTCCGAGGGAGCCACGCCGTTCATCTACCCGACGATGGCTCGGGTCGACGATGACGGGACCGCCGCCAAGCTGCTCGAGGGAGTGGTCGCCGGTCAGGCGGTCCGGGCGCAGGGTCGCGAGATCCTGCGGGCGGCCGCGTGGTCGATGCTGCTCGAACCCGACGACCACTCGCCGTACGGGTGGACCCATGCCCTCACGCTGCCCCAGGCGGTGCTCGGTGTCGCACACGTCACGTCCGATCCGGGCGTGGCCCTCGCGGTGGCGGCGACGTACGTCGTCGGGTTCCGCCGGTCGTTGGCGCGTCGTCCGCTCGTTCCGACCGAGCCGGACGACGCGGGTCTCGACCTCCGCGCGGCACTCGGCACCGATCGAGCCACCGCCGCAGCCGCCGTGTGGCACGTCGCTGACGACGATCGCCCCGATCTCGTCGTCGACCTCGCGGCGCGGGCCTCGGCACATCACGATGCGCACTACGTGAAGTACACGCTCGCCTGTCTCGATGCCGCAGCCGACGATCCCGAGCACGCCCGCCTGTTCCTCGCGGCCGCCGGTGGGCTCGCCGGGTGGTGGGCGAAGCTCGACCGCGAGCGCGCGGCGGGGGACACTCCAGCGCAATAGCGTCGCCGGCGTGCGCATCGGTGTCGTCATTCTCCCCGAGCACCGCTGGCCCGACGCGGGACGCCGCTGGCGGCGGGCCGAGGGGCTCGGCTTCGACCACGCCTGGACCTACGACCACCTCGCGTGGCGGTCGCTGCGCGACGGGCCGTGGTTCGGCGCGATCCCGACGCTCACGGCCGCCGCGATGGTGACGGATCGGATCGGGCTCGGCACGCTCGTAGCGTCTCCGAACTTCCGGCACCCGGTGCCCTTCGCCAAGGAGCTGATGACCCTCGACGACATCTCCGGGGGCCGGCTGGTCGCGGGGATCGGCGCGGGTGGGACGGGTTGGGACGCCGAGATGCTCGGCGCGGATCCGTGGTCGCCGCGGGAGCGTTCGGATCGCTTCGCCGAGTTCGTCGCGCTCACCGACGAGCTGCTCAGGAGCCCGGCGTCGGCGTCGTCGACCGGCCGGTACTACTCGGCCCACGAGGCCCGGATGCTCCCCGGGTGCGTGCAGGAGCCGCGCGTGCCGTTCGCCATCGCCGCGTTCGGTGAGCGGGCGATGCGGGTCGCGGCGAGGTACGGCAACTCGTGGGTCACGGTCGGCGATCCCACCCGGCCCGACGTCGCCTCGGGTCCACTGCCCGGCCCCGCAGGCGCGGCCGTCGTCGCCGAGCAGATGCAACGGCTCGAGGCCGCGTGCGCCGAAGTCGGACGCGATCCGGCGACCCTCGACCGGATCGTGCTCACCGGCACGCTCCTCGACGGCGGTCTCGCGTCGGCGGCAGCCTTCGAGGACACCGTGTCGGCATACGAGGCGGTCGGGGTGACCGACCTCGTCGTGCACTGGCCGAGAGCGGACGGCGTCTACGCCGGCGACGAAGCAGCGTTCGAAGCCCTGTTCTCGGCACGCTGATCGTTGCTGTGCAACAACGAACGTGCCGAGAAGCCGGGAGGGATCTGGCACACCTCCAACAATGCTCACCGATCCGTGAGCACTCTTGGAGGTGCCGGGAGTCGAACCCGGGTCTTTCGCGTTGTTGGCGGGGCTTCTCCGAGCGCAGCCAGTGGGAAGATCTCGGGTCGCCGCCGTCCACCGGCACCTGACGGCAACCCCAACCTCAGCAAGATGTCCCGGTGCGCCGCTGAGGTACGACGCTCCGGTGAGCCACTCTGCATGACGCCCTGTCCCGACCGAGTGGCTGGGCCGGATCGGACGCGCTGTTAGTCCCTAAGGATTAAGCAGCGAGCGCGAGGTTGTCCTCGGCAATTGTTTGTGGTGCAGGCTCTTTTGCGACGATCCTGCGACGTCGGCTCGCTTCACCCGCCTCGATCCACGAAATCGAAGCCACGCACCCCCATTGTCAAGTGCCGGGTCGTACGTGTGACCCAGCCCTTCCAGAGTACTTCGCCTCTAGGACTCGGCCGCACGCGGGTGGACCCTGGGAACGACGGGACCACGCGTGGCGTTGTCCCGAGCAGGATCGAGGCGAGGCCACGATCGAGGCGAGGCCACGATCGAGGCGAGGAGGAAGCGATGGTGACGCCGACGTTCAGGTTGGGTTCCATCTTCGGCATCCCCGTGGGCCTGCATTGGAGCCTCGTCGTGATCCTCGGGCTCCTCACGTGGAACCTCTCTGTCGCGCTCCCGGGTGCGGCCGGCGCAGCGTCGGTCGCCGTGGCCATGGTGAGCGCCGCCATGCTCTTCGTCTCCGTGCTGGCGCACGAGATCGCCCATTCGATCGTCGCCCGGCACGCCGGGGTCCGTGTCGACGGCATCACCCTCTGGATGCTCGGGGGGGTGGCCCGCCTCGACGGTGAGGTCGCCTCGGCTCGCGACGAGTTCCGGATCGCGATCGCCGGTCCGGCGACGAGCGTCCTGCTCGCGTTGGGCTTCGGAGCGGTCGCGGTCGCCGGCGATGTGCTCGCCGTCCCCACCGTGGTCGTGGGTGGGCTCAGTTGGCTCGCCCTCATCAACGGCGTCGTCGCGGTGTTCAACATGATCCCGGCGGCACCGCTCGACGGCGGACGGGTGCTCGCCGCCGGCCTCTGGGCGCACTGGAACGACAAGGAGCGCGCCGAGGTGAGCGCCGCGCGTGCCGGGCGCGCCTTCGGATGGGCGCTCGTGGGGATCGGGCTCTACGGGTTCCTCGTCGCTCCCGCTGCCGTGGGTGTCTGGCCGGCGCTGCTGGGGTGGTTCGTGCTCACCGCTGCGGGGATGGAACGGCGGGTCGCAGAGCTGCGCAGGGACCTGCGCGGGGTGACCGTCAGTGACGCGATGATGCCCGTCGACGAGCACGAGCCCGGATGGCTCACCGTCGACGCGTTCGCCGACCACGTCGCCGCGTCGACCGCGTCGGCGTGGGTCGTCGACCGCTGGGACGGCACGGAGGCGGGCATCGTGACCGTCGCGACGCTGCGAGCGGTGCCGGTGCACGCACGCAGCACGACACGCGTGGCGGATGTCGCGGTGCCGCTCGAGCGCCTGCGTTCGGCGTCGCCCGACGATGCCCTCGCCCGGGCGTGGACGCGTTCGGGACCGAGTGGGCTCGTCGCTCCCCACCTGGTGGTGCGAGACGACAGGGGTGACGATGCCCGGATCGTCGGCTTCGTCGACCCGGACGCGGTCGAGGCGGTCCGGCGGGGCCACACGTCGGCCGGGTCAGACGGCGTCACGCTCTGACGGACGCGTGCGCAGCACCCGGGATCAGTCGCGGATGCCCTTCATCGCCCGCTGGGTCTCACGCGTCGCCTCGCGCTCCTTGAGCGCGTGGCGCTTGTCGTACGCGCGCTTGCCGCGGGCGACGCCGAGCTCGATCTTGGCGCGGCCGTCCTTGAAGTAGAGCTTCAGTGGCACGAGCGTGATGCCCTTCTCGGCCGTGGCCCGGGTGAGCTCGTCGATCTCGCGGTGGTGCAGCAGCAGCTTGCGGGGCCGGACCGGGTCGAGGTCGCCGCGGGAGTACGAGTACGGCGACACGTGCATGCCGAGGAGCCACACCTCGCCGCCCTGGACACGCGCGTACGCCTCGCCGAGGGTCGCCCGCCCCTCACGGATCGACTTCACCTCGGCGCCGGCGAGCATGATCCCCGCCTCGAACGAGTCGAGGATCAGGTAGTCGTGGCGCGCCTTGCGGTTGTTGATCGTGGCGGCCGGACGCGGCGCCTTCTTCCCCGAGGGAGCGGTGGGGGACTTCCCCTTCGAGGCCTTGGACACCCGGTCACGGTACCGTCCGGGCTCCGACGTGAACGGAGCAGATCCCATGGCACCGGAGCCGATGCACACCAGGATCACCGAGCTGCTCGGGGTCGACTACCCGATCGTCCAGGCGCCGATGGGCTACATCGCCCGGGCCCAGCTCGCGTCTGCGGTGTCGAACGCCGGTGGGCTCGGGATCATCGAGACGTCGTCGGGCCAGCTCGACCAGGTCCGCGACGAGATCGCCAAGATGCGCGACCTCACCGACAAGCCCTTCGGCGTCAACATCGCGCAGCTGTTCGTGCGCGACGCGGGGATCGTCGACTTCGTCCACGAGCACGGAGTCCGCTTCGTCACGACTTCGGCGGGCGACCCCACGCTGCTCACCGGAGCGCTGCACGACGCGGGGATCACGGTGTTCCACGTCGTTCCGTCACTGCGGGCCGCGCGGAAGTCGATCGACGCCGGGGTCGACGGGCTGGTCGTCGAAGGGGGAGAAGGAGGCGGGTTCAAGGCGAGCCGCGACGTCGCGACGATGGTGCTCCTCCCGCTCGTGTGCCGGGCCTTCGATGTCCCGATCATCGCTGCGGGCGGGATCTGCGACGGTGCCTCGATGGCGGCCGCCTTCGCGCTCGGCGCCGAGGGCGTGCAGATGGGCACCCGGATGGTGTCAGCCGCCGAGTCGCCCGTCCACGACAACTACAAGCAGCTCATCGTGGACTCCGCCGAGACGAGCACCGTGTTCCTGAACCGCTGGCACAAGCCGGGCTTCCGGGTGCTCGCCACGCCGAAGTCGGAGGCCCAGGAGCGGGTCGACGAGCAGGTGGTGCTCGGCTCCCTCGACGGGATCCTGCGCCTCTACTTCGAGGGCGACCTCGACGCCGCCTTCGCCTTCGGTGGTCAGGTCGCGGGGCGGATCGACCGGGTGCGTCCGGTCGCCGAGATCCTCCACGAGACGGTCGACGAGTTCCGGTCGGTGCTGGCCGGGCTCCAACCCCACGTCGGCCGCTAGCCTCCCCGTCCATGACTGCAACCAGCACCCCACCCGCCGGCGGCTCCATCCTCGGGAACGCCGTCCGCCGCGTCGAGGACCCTCGCATCCTCAGGGGCGAGGCCAAGTACTTCGACGACCTGAACCCCGACGGCACCGTCCACGTCGTGTTCGTGCGTTCGACCATGGCCCACGCCCGGATCACCGGCATCGACACGAGCGAGGCCGAGGTCATGCCGGGCGTCGTCGCGGTGCACACCCACGCCACCCTGGAGCTCCCGCCGGTGCAGGGGTTCGTGATGATGCCTCCGGCGTTCAACCGTCCGCCGCTCGCCGACGGGGTGGTGCGCTTCGTGGGCGACATCGTCGCCGCCGTGTTCGCCGAGACGCGCGCCCAGGCCGTCGACGCGTCGGAGATGGTCATCGTCGACTACGACCCGCTGCCCGTCGTCGTCGACCCCGAAGCCGCGCTCGAGGACGGCGCACCCGTCCTCTTCCCCGAGCACGGATCGAATGTCGCGATCGAGTTCAACTTCGGCGAGGACCCCAAGATCCTCGACGGCAGCGACGTCGTCGTGCAGGGCCGCTTCGTCAACCAGAAGGTCGCGGTCGTGCCGATGGAGGCGAACGGGATCGTCGTCGAGCCCGGTCCCGACGACACCCTCACCCTCACTGTCCCCACTCAGGCGCCGCACGGCGTGCGTGACCCCCTCGCGGGCGCGCTCGGCCTCGATCCCGAGAAGGTCCGGGTGCTCGCACCCCAGGTCGGCGGTGGCTTCGGCGCGAAGACCGGCGCGTACGTGGAGTTCGTGATCGCGGTCGCCGCGGCTCAGCGGCTCGGACGACCGGTGAAGTGGACCGAGACCCGCTCCGAGAACATGGTCGCGATGACCCAGGGTCGCGGTCAGGTCCAGAACATCGAGCTGGGGCTGAAGTCCGACGGCACGATCGTCGCCCTCCGGGGCACGGTCGTCTGCGACGCCGGGGCGTACCCGGCGATCGGCGGGTTCCTCCCGTTCCTGACCCGGATGATGGCCCAGGGGGTGTACGAGATCCCGAAGGTCCAGCTCAACACGGTGAGCGCGGCCACGAACACCGCGATCACCGCCGCCTACCGCGGCGCCGGTCGCCCCGAGGCCACCGCATTCCTCGAACGCATCATGGACATCGCCGCCCTCGAGCTCGACATGGATCCGGTCGAGCTGCGCAAGAAGAACTTCATCGCGCCGGACCGTTTCCCCCTCACCACGGTGACGGGCGCGAACTACGACGTCGGCGAGTTCGCCAAGGCGATCGACGAGGCATGCCGGGTCGCCGGCTACGACGAGCTGCGGGCCGAGCAGAAGGCCCGCCGCGAGCGGGGCGACACCGTGCTGCTCGGCATCGGTGTCTCGGCGTACGTCGAGGTCACCGCCGGCGGGATGTTCACCGAGTACGGCGCCGTGGAGGTGCTGGAGGACGGCACCGTCGAAGCCACCGTGGGGACGTCGTCGCACGGTCAGGGCCACGAGACCGCGTTCGCGATGGTGGTCGCCGAGCTGCTCGGGGTCGACATGGCCGACGTCCGCATCATCCAGTCCGACACCGCGCTCGTCCCTCGGGGGAGCGGCACCATGGGCTCGCGCTCGCTGCAGATCGGCGGGTCGGCCGTCTACAACGCCAGCGCCGAGGTCCTGGAGAAGGCCAAGCGGCTCGCGGCGCATCTCCTGGAGGCGAGCACCGACGACATCGTGCTCCACGAGGGCGGCAAGGTCGGCGTGGCCGGCGTCCCGGCATCGGCGCTGAGCTGGGGCGAGCTCGCGCTCGCGGCCAACGATCCCGGGAAGCGGCCCGACGACTGGACCGAGGCGGGGCTCGCGGCCGCGCTCGACTTCAACCAGGGCGAGGCGACCTTCCCGTTCGGCTCCCACGTCGCGGTGGTCGAGGTCGACACCGAGACCGGCATGGTCACGCCGGTCCGTCACGTGGCGGTCGACGACTGCGGCCGCATCCTCAACCCGCTGCTCGTCTCCGGTCAGCAGCACGGCGGGATCGCCCAGGGCATCGCGCAGGCGCTCTACGAGAGCGTGGAGTACGACGTCGACGGCAACCCGCTCACCGGGAACCTCATGGACTACTCGATGCCGAGCGCCGCCGAGTTCCCGTCGTTCGAGGCGTCGAACACCGAGACGCCCACCCCGCTCAACCCACTCGGGGCGAAGGGCATCGGCGAGTCCGGCACGATCGGGTCAACGCCCGCGGTGCAGAGCGCCGTGGTCGACGCGCTCAGTCACCTCGGCATCCGGCACATCGACATGCCGCTCACCCCGGAGCGGGTCTGGTCGGCGATCCAGGACGCCACCTCCTGACCGGAGCACCGTGAGCGGGTTCGCGTCGCCGACGCTGCGCCTCAGCGCCGACCAGCACGCTCGGATCGTCGCGCACTGCCTGCTCGGGCTCCCCGACGAGGCGTGCGGGATGCTCGCAGGCCCGGTCGTCGACCCGGGCGCGCCGCGTATCGAGCCGACCGGCGACGTCACCGAGGTGTACCCGTGCGGGAACGCCGATTCGTCGGCGCGCACCTACACCGTGGAGCCACGTGACCTCCTGCGCGCGATGCGCGACGCCGAGGCGCGCGGGGTCGAGATCGTCGGGGTCTGGCACTCCCACACCCACACCGACGCCTACCCGTCGGACACCGATGTCCGCCAGGCGGTCGAGCCGGGCTGGGTGTACGTCCTCGTGAGTCTCAAGCACGCCGAGCCGGTCCTTCGCGCGTACCGGATCCGGGACGGCGCGACCGAGGAAGTGGACGTCGTCGTCGGCTGATCGATGACCGTCGCGCGCTCGCGGCGTCCCGGGAATGCCGACCCCGGTGGTCGGACTTGTACCATGACGTGATGGCCGTCGACGTGAAGCTCCCCACCCTGCTGCGTGTGCACGCCGATGGCGCGGCCAGCATCACGGCCGACGGCGACACGATCGGCGCCGTGTTCGAAGAGCTCACGGCCCGTTTCCCTGGGCTCGCCGGGAACCTGATCGACGACGACGGCAACCTGCACAAGTTCGTGAACGTCTACCGCGACGACGACGACATCCGATACCTCGACGGCCTCGACACCGCGGTCGACGACGGGAACGTCATCTCGATCCTCCCCGCCGTCGCCGGCGGGTAGCGCGTCGTCACCGGAAGCGGGCATCCCGTGCGGCACGAGACGGTCCTCGGGCTGATCGGCGACACCCCGCTGGTCGGCATCCACGCACTGTCCCCGAACCCGGACGTGCGCATCTACGCCAAGCTCGAGGGACAGAACCCGGGAGGGTCGTCCAAGGATCGCATCGCCCTGAAGATGGTCGAGCTCGCCGAGGCCGACGGCACCCTCACCCCCGGGGACACGATCATCGAGCCGTCGTCCGGCAACACCGGGATCGGGCTTGCCCTCGTCGCGAAGCTCCGCGGCTACCGACTCCGCGTCGTATTGCCGGACAACGTGTCGATCGAGCGTCGTCAGCTCCTCGAGATCTTCGGTGCCGAGGTCATCGAGTCTCCGGGGGCCGAGGGGAGCAACGGCGCGATCCGACGCGCCGAGGAGCTCGCCGAGGCCGAGCCGTCACTCAAGCTGCTGTTCCAGTACGGCAACCCCGCCAACCCGCGCGCGCACTACGACAGCACCGGGCCGGAGATCTGGCGGGACTGCCCCGAGGTCGACGTGTTCGTCGCGGGTCTCGGCACCAGCGGGACGCTCATGGGGGTCGGTACCTACCTGAAGGAGCAGAGCAACGCGGTGCGAATCGTCGCGGTCGAACCGCCGGCCGGTGAGCTGGTGCAGGGACTGCGATCGCTCGACGACGGGTTCGTGCCGCCGATCTTCGACCCGGCCGTCCTCGACCGGAAGTTCATCGTCCGGCCGCGGGAGTCGATCGTCTGGCTGCGGAGGCTCCTCGAGGACTGCGGTGTGTTCGCGGGCATCTCGTCGGGCGCCGCGGTCGCCGGCGCGGTGAAGATGGCGGAGCAGATGGACGCAGGCACGATCGTCACCCTGCTCCCCGATGGCGGGTGGAAGTACCTGTCGTCGGGGGCGTGGACGGACGACCTGGAGGTCGTCGAGGAACGGGCCACCCGGGTCAACTACTGGTGAGCGTTGCCGAAGCGGTCGACGTCCTTCGTCGCGGTGGGCTGGTCGCGTTCCCGACCGAGACGGTCTACGGGCTCGGGTGCGATGCCGAGGCTCCCGCGGCGATCGCTCGCCTCTATGCGGTGAAGCGGCGCCCGCTCGACCATCCGGTGATCGTGCATCTCCCGGACACGGTGCTCGCCGATCCCATGATCGCGGGCTGGGCCGAGTCGCTCCCGGCGACGGCCCGAGTGCTCGCCGAGGCACTCTGGCCCGGTCCGCTGACCCTGCTCGTGCGCCGGGGCCGGCGGGTGCTCGACGCCGTGACGGGCGGACGCGACACGGTCGGTCTGCGCATCCCCGACCATCCCGTCGCCCGGGAGCTCCTGCGGGCCTTTGGGGGAGGCATCGCTGCGCCGTCGGCGAACCGGTTCGGTCGAGTGAGCCCGACGTCCGCCGAGGACGTCCGAGCCGACCTCGACGGCGACGTCGATCTCGTCCTCGACGGCGGTTCGAGCCGGATCGGGGTCGAGTCGACGATCGTCGACTGCACCGGCGCGACACCCGCGATCGTGCGTCTCGGCGGGATCACACGTGAGCAGGTCGAGGACCTCGCCGGCCCGACGGCACTCGTCACGGCGGGTGCGATCGCCGCCCCCGGGACGCTGCCCGCGCACTACGCCCCGACCGCCCGGGTGGTGATCGCCGACGCGGCCACGGTTGCGGCGCGCGCGACACGCCTCCTGGCGTCGGGCGCGACGGTCGGTGTCCTGGCCTTCGGGGGCGGAGCGGGCGACCTCCCCGACGAGGTCGTCGTGCTGGCGTCGCCCTCCGACGACGACGAGTACGCCCGCGTCCTCTACCCGTCGCTGCGCGCGGCCGACGCCGCCCACCTCGACGTCGTGCTCGCCGTCCTCCCCGAGGCGGTCCGGATCGGGGCCGCCGTCGCGGATCGGCTGCAGCGGGCGGCGTCGTGACCGCGCCTGACACGGTCGCGACCGGCGCGTCACCGCCCGGCGTGTCTGGCGCGTCGCCGATCGGTGTCTTCGACTCCGGTCTCGGCGGGCTCACGGTCCTTCGATCCCTCATCGACCTGTTGCCCGACGAGCCCGTCCTCTACTTCGGCGACACCGGTCGGTTCCCGTACGGGCCCAAGCCGGCTGAGGAGGTGCGCACCTACGCGCTCGAGATCGGTGACCTGCTGGTCGAGCGGGGCGCCCGATTGGTCGTTGTCGCCTGCAACAGTGCCGCGGCGGCGGCGCTGGACTGCCTGCGGGAGCGACTGCCCGTCCCGGTGGTCGGCGTCGTGGAGCCGGGCATCGTCTCGGCGGTGCAGGCCACCCGGAACGGACGGATCGGGGTGATCGGCACCGTGGGGACGATCGCTTCGGGGGCCTACCAACGGGCGGCGCACGCGATCGATCCGGGGCTCGACCTGACGTGCGTGGCGTGTCCCGGGTTCGTCGAGTTCGTGGAGGCGGGGGACGTCGATTCCAAGGAGATCCTGTCCCTCGCGGCCTCCCTCCTGGCGCCCTTGCAGGACTCGGAGGTCGACACCCTCGTGCTCGGTTGCACGCATTACCCCCTCTTGGCCCGTACCATCGGTGCCGTGATGGGCCGGGGTGTCGTGCTGGTGTCGAGTGCCGACGAGACGGCCTTCGCGGTCCGCTCGCTCCTCGGTGGGGCCCATCCGCGGCCGCCGCAACCGGCGCCGCACTCGTTCATCACGAGTGGCGACGTCGCAACCTTCCGGCGGCTGGGCGCTCGCTTCCTGGGTCCGGAGGTCATCGACGTGGAGGCCTGGTCATGGAGCTGATGTCATGGAGCTGATGTCATGGAGCTGATGTCGTGGAGCTGACCGTCCTGGGATGCTCCGGGTCCTACGGCGGGCCGACGGGGGGCGCGTGCAGTGGCTACCTCGTCCGCTCCGGCGACACGACGATCTGGATGGACTGTGGCAACGGGACGTTCTCGACCCTGCAGCAGCACGTCCAGGCGGAGGAGCTCACCGCGGTCGTGATCACCCACGAGCACCCCGACCACGCCGTCGACCTCTACGGGCTGCACATCCTCCTGCGGTACGGGATCGAACGTCAGGAGCTCCCCGTCTACGCGCCCGCACACCTCGCGGAGCACCTCGGCGCGCTCGTGGAGGGCGACTGGGGCAACACCTTCGACTGGCGCGCGTTCGACGAGACCGAGCGGGCCGAGATCGGTGACGTCGGCCTGCGCTTCTCGCGCACCGACCATCCGCCGCCCACCTACGCGGTCGAGCTGACGACCGGAGGGAAGCGGCTGATCTACACGGCCGACACCGGTCCCGGCTGGGACGTCAGCGCGTTCGCCCCGGGGGCCGATCTCGTGCTCTCCGAGGCCACCTACCTCCACGGCGAGAAGCCTGCTGAGATCCACCTGTCGGCGCGCGAGGCGGGCGAGATGGCACGCGCGGCCGGCGCCCGTCGGCTGATGCTCACGCACCTGTGGCCCCGCCTCGACCGCCATCGTGCGGTCTCGGAGGGTTCGGACGCCTACGGCGAGTCGGTCGTCCTCGCGGCCCCGCACCTCGTCACCCAGATCTGATGGGCACGCGCCGCGACGGACGGGCACCCGACGAGCTGCGAACGGTGGCGTTCACCCGCGACTTCACGGAGTTCGCTGCGGGATCGGTCCTCGTCGAGTGCGGCCGGACGAGGGTGCTGTGCACCGCGTCGGTCGAGGAGCGGGTCCCGCCGTGGATGCGCGGCACCGGACGCGGCTGGGTCACCGCCGAGTACTCGATGCTGCCGGGCTCGTCGCCGGAGCGGGTGGGTCGCGAAGCCGCGAAGGGCAAGCAGTCCGGTCGCACCCAGGAGATCCAGCGCCTCATCGGCCGGTCCCTCAGGGCGGTCACCGATCTGGAGACGATGGGGGAGGTGCAGATCACCGTCGACTGCGATGTCCTCCAGGCCGACGGCGGCACCCGCACCGCGTCGATCACGGGGGGCTACCTCGCTCTCCATGACGCCTGCTCCCGGCTGCTCGCCGAGGGGACCCTCCTGTCGCACCCGATCACCGAGGCATGCGGCGCGATCTCGGTCGGTGTCGTCGGCGGGACCCCGAGCCTCGATCTCGACTACTCCGAGGATGCCGGCGCGGAGGTCGACATGAACGTGGTGATGACCGGCTCGGGCCGGTTCATCGAGGTCCAGGGCACGGCCGAGGGGCTGCCCTTCAGTCGGGACGAGCTCGACGGGATGCTGGGGCTCGCGGAGTCGGGGATCACCGAGCTGTTCGACCTCCAACGCCAGATGCTCGAGGTGCCGCCGGGCCCTCGAGCCAAGTGATCCGGCGCCGGACCGGCTCGTGAGCGGGGAGCGCTTCGTGCTCGCCACCGCGAACCCCGACAAGGCGCGCGAGATCGCCGAGGTGCTCTCCGGGGCCGGGATCGTGCTCGATCCACGGGACCCGTCGACCCCGGACGTCGAGGAGACCGGCGCGACCCTCGAGGAGAACGCCCGGCTCAAGGCGATCGCGATCGCGGCCGGAACCGGTCGTCCGGCGATCGCCGACGACACCGGCCTCGAGGTGGACGCGCTCGGGGGTGCGCCGGGCGTGCGCTCCGCTCGCTTTGCCGGCGCGGACGCGTCCTACGCCGACAACGTGCACCGGTTGCTCGAACGGTTGGCCGGAGTGGAGGGACGCGACCGCTCGGCGCGGTTCGCGACGGTGGCGATCGCCCGTTGGCCGGACGGCCACGAGATCGTGGCGATCGGGACCGTGGAGGGTGTGATCGCACCCACCCCTCGGGGGAGCGGCGGGTTCGGCTACGACTCCGTGTTCGTCCCGGTCGAGGGCGACGGACGCACGTTCGCCGAGATGACGCCGGAGGAGAAGCACGCCCTGTCGCATCGCGGCCGCGCGTTCCGTAGCCTCGCGGAGGGTGTCCTGACGTCGACCGCGACCGACGGACCGACCGCGTAGCCGCGGTCGCGCGAACGAGGAGGAAGCGAGTGGCCGTCATCGACGTCGCCGGGTTCGTCGCCGATCTGAAGGACCATGCCGTCGAGCACGGGTTCCACGTCCACGACGAACGTCACTTCGTGGAGAGCTACTCGCTGCGCCAGACGTGGGAGGTCGACGTGCATCCCGAGGAGGGATGTGAGGGTCCGGTCGACCTGTACCTCTCGCTCGAGATCGATCCGCGCGTGCTCCTGGGCTTCGAGGACATGGTCATGATCCTCCCCGAGGGCGAGGACCCGCCCGACGAGTACGCCTTCCCCCTCAACTTCACGTGGGGGCTCCCGCCGTTGAGCCATGCGCCCGATCTCCTCCTCGTGGCGACCGAGCTGGCTGGCATCGGCGGCCCGGATCTGCCACTCGACGTGTCGGCGATCGACTCGATCCCCGACGCCACCGGTGCGCCCGAGCGCTCATTGCGCGTCATCGCCCACCAGAAGGTCTCGCTGGTTCGGATCCGCGAGGGTGATGCTGTCGCGTGTGAGCTGCTCGACCGCTGTCTTGCCGTCAGCCGGCATCTGCTGGCGCAGACCGAAGGGTGGGTGGCATGACTTCGCCCGCGAGGTCGGCGAGCTCGACCCGGTAGCCGCCGGCCCGCTTCGCCCGGTACAGGGCGACATCCGCCTGCCGCAGCAGGTTCCCGATCTTGCTCGTGCCACCCTCGTCGAACGCGACGCCGATGCTCGCTCCGATCTTGACCTCGCGGCCGAGGACCGTCATCGGGAGGGAGACCGTGTTGCAGAGCCGCTCCCCGAGCTCGAGCATCTCCTCGCGACTCTCGACGTTCTCGCAGAGCACGCAGAACTCGTCCCCGCCGAGGCGAGCGACGAGATCCCCGGTGCGCACGCTCACCCGGAGGTTCCGGGCGATGTCGATGAGGACGCGGTCGCCGGCGTCGTGTCCGAGGGAGTCGTTGACCTCCTTGAACCCGTCGAGGTCGAGGAAGAGCACTGCCGTCGTGGCGTCGTGACGCTGCGCGCGGCCGAGGGCCTGCTCGCCGACCTCGAGGAACATCGAGCGGTTGGGGAGTCCGGTGAGGGCGTCGTGGGTGGCTTCGTACTCGAGTCGGTGCTGTGCCCGCTTGAGGTCGGTGATGTCGTGGGCGAGCGTCGAGATCAGGACGATCTCGGAGTCCTCGCGATGGGCCTGCAGTGTCGCGATGACCGGCACGTCGTTCCCGTCCGACGTCCGCAGCGTGAGCTCCCCGGTCCAGAGGCCGTGTGCGCGCACGAGGGGCATGACCTCCTCGCGGAGGCGCT
The DNA here is from genome assembly GCA_046484625.1 of Acidimicrobiia bacterium. GTDB lineage: Bacteria > Actinomycetota > Acidimicrobiia > IMCC26256 > PALSA-555 > DASUAO01. The sequence goes on along the minus strand of JAWOIO010000205.1, from coordinate 1,141 downwards.
GGCGCGACTCGAAGCTGGAGAGCTCGCCGACGTCGTGCTCGTCGCCGAGCCCGAGGAACTCCTTCGCTCGGGGGTTCGAGTAGACGAGTTGACCCGAGGGGTCGGAGAGGACGACGACCTCGTTGCTCTTCTCGAGGACCTCGATCAGACGGGCGGCTTGGCGCTCGGCAGCACGGCGGTCGGTCACGTCCCGCGCGTTCGTCACGAACCCGGCGACGGAGGGCTCTCCGGTCAGGTCGGTCGTGATGGCCTCGAAGACGCGGGTCTCCCCCGACTTGGTCAGGGTGCGGTACTCGACCGTCGCCGGCGCGGCGTCGTCGATCGCCTTGGCCGATGCCTCGAAGACACGGTCTCGGTCGTCGGGGTGGACGAGGTCGAGCGCGTTGGTGCCGATGACCTCGACCGGGTCGTAGCCGAGTACGTGGGCCATCGAGGGGCTGGCATAGCTGATCTTCCCCTCCGCGTCGACGACGGTGATCACATCGCTCGCGTGCTGGACGAGGGACCGGAACCGCTCCTGGACCGAGCGGAGCTCGCGCTCGGCGTCGGCCCGGTCGGTGATGTCGCGGATGTTCAGGACGATGCCGTGCACTGCCGGGTCGTCGAGTCGGCTCTCGCCGATGGAGTCCACGGTGCGGTAGGAACCGTCCCGGTGGCGCAGTCGCATGTGCATCTCGCGGGTCGCGCCGGGCTCGGCGAGCATCTCGAACAGGAGCGTCGCGGCCAGCTCGGCGTCGTCGGGGTGCACGAGCGTCAGGCCTTCGACACCGCGCATCTCGTCGGGGTCGAGCTCGAGCAGCCGTTCGGCGGCGGGGCTCACATATTCGATGCGGCCCTGGTCGTCGAGGACGACGATCAGGTCGCGGGAGTGCTGCACGAGCGCGCGGAACCGGTCCTGGGACTTGCGCAGCTCCTCCTCGGCGACGTCCGGCGCGCCGGGGAGGAGGTTGGTCGCCACGGCCGCGACCCGTTGCCACGCACCGTCGGCGTCTGCGACCCGGACCTCGACGCCGTCCTTGATGCCGGCACCTGACTCTGGGCTCGCGCTCGACCCTGGGGCGGGCCCCGGTGCGGATCGTCGGGTCATGGCGCGTTCCCTGTGGCACCGGACGGCGCCTCCCCGGTTGTGTCGGTACGAAAG
>JAWOIO010000025.1:0-30054 GCA_046484625.1 Acidimicrobiia bacterium | reverse complement strand
CCCGTCGAGTCGACCGCCGGTGGCGTGGGGGACGAGGCCGTTGGCTGCGCGCAGCAACGTGCTCTTGCCCGGCCGCACTCGTCGGTGTCGATCTCAGGGTAGAGGCCGGGGAGGTGCTGCTCGTCGTCGGATCCTCGGGCTCGGGCAAGAGCACGTTGCTGCGCGCAGCCAACGGCCTCGTCCCCCACGCCACCGGCGGTCGACTCGACGGGGAGGTCGTCGCGTTCGGGCGATCGACCCGCAGCCACCACCCCCGGGAGCTCGCGGACGTGGTGGGTTTCGTGAGCCAGGACCCCGAGGCGCAGCTCGTCGTCGACGAGGTCGAGCACGACGTCGCGTTCGTGCTGGAGAACCTCGGGATGCCGGCGATCGAGATGCGCCGACGCGTCGAGGAGACGCTCGACGCCCTCGCGATCGCGCACCTGCGGAGACGGGCGCCGTCCACGCTGTCGGGCGGCGAGCGGCAACGGGTCGCGATCGCCGGCGCACTCGCGGCGGCGCCGTCCGCACTCGTGCTCGACGAGCCGACGTCGCAGTTGGACCCCCAGGGCGCCGAAGACGTCCTCGCCGCAGTCGCGCGGCTCAACTCCGACCTCGGGACCACCGTGATGATCGCGGAGCACCGGCTCGAGCGAGCGGCACCGCTTGCGGACCGGGCGGTGCTGATGGAGGACGGCGGCATCGCCGCGCCCGACGCCGTCGGGGCGGTGCTGACGTCGTACCCCGGCGCCCCGCCGGTCACGCGGTTGGGCGTCCTGCTCGGCTGGGATCCCCTTCCGCTCACCGTGCGCGACGCGCGCGCTCGTGCGATCGCCGCTCCGCCGGATCTGCCGTCGGCACCGGTCGAGACCGCCCCCACGCCGGGCGATGTGCGCGCGCGGGCGGAGGGACTCGTCGTGGAGCTCGGGGGTCGGCGCGTGCTCGACGGGCTCGACGTGTCCCTCTCGGCCGGCGAGGTCGTCGCGTTGCTCGGTCGCAACGGCGCAGGGAAGACCACGCTGCTGCGCGCGCTGGCGGGGATGACCCGTGCATCGGGTGGGCGCCTCGATGTCCGGTCGACGGTCGCGTACGTCCCGCAGGACCCGAGCGCACTCCTGTTCTCCGCCACCGTGCGGCGAGAGGTCGCCGAGACACTCCGGCTGCTCGGACGCCCCGATGCCGCGGCAGTCGACCGGTGGCTCGACCGGCTCGGGATCACCGCACTCGCCGATCGACATCCCCGCAGCCTGTCGGGAGGAGAGCGCCAACGGGTCGCGATCGCCGCCGTCGCAGTAGGAGGCGCCGACGTGCTCCTCCTCGACGAACCCACACGCGGCATGGACGCGTCGTCCCGTTACGCGCTGGAGCGGGCGGTGGCCGAGCATGCCGCCGCCGGCGGTGCGGTGGTGCTTGCGACCCACGACGTCGAGCTCGCGGCCCGTTGCGCGACGCGCGTGCTCGTCCTCGGCGACGGCGACGTCGTCGCCGACGGCCCGGCACGCGCCGTGCTGTCGGGATCGCTGTTCGCGCCACAGGTGCTGCGCGTCCTCCCGCCCTACCTCACCGTCGAGGAGCTCGCTCCGAGCATGGACTCGCCATGACCGACCGGGTACGACCCAGGCTCGTCTACGGGCTCGTCACCGTGGTCGGCGCAGCTGCCTTTCTCTACCCGTTCTGGCTCCCCGCGTCGTCGGCGACGGCACAGGCCCACGGCGGCGACGCTCCCCTGTGGGCCGCGGCCATCGCAGGACTTGTGGTCGCAGCGCTCGCGCTCGAGGTGCGTCGCGGGACGATGAACGGTGCGACGGTCGCCATCCTCGGTGTGCTCGCCGCGAGTGCCGGCTTGCTGCGACTCGTCGAGCTCCCGGGGAACAACGCGGGGGTCTGGTTCCTCGTCGTGCTCGCGGGCGTCGCGTTCGGTCCCCGTTTCGGCCTGCTCCTCGGCGTGACCGCGATGGCGGCATCGGCCGTCATCACCGGCGGGATCGGGCCGTGGTTGCCGTTCCAGATGCTCGGTCTCGGATGGATGGGCGCCACCGCCGGGCTCCTCGGGACCGCCACCTGCCGACTCGAGCCGCGCGTGGAGGTCGCCGTCGTCGTCGCGTTCGGCTGGGTGTGGGGATTCCTCTACGGCGCGGTGCTCAACCTCTGGTCCTGGCCGTTCCTCCAGGGCGACGGACCGACGCTGTGGCGGCCGGGCCTCGGGCTCGTGGACACCGCGCAGCACTATTGGTCCTACTACGTGGCGACGTCGTTGGCGTGGGATGCGGCGGGCGCGTTCTTCAACGCCGTGCTCCTCGCGGTGACGGGCGTCGCGTTGCTGCGCACCCTGCGTCGCTTCGCGCACCGGTTGGACCCGGTGACGACCTTCGCCTGAGGTCCCCGCGTGCCGATGATGCACCGCTCACCCCGCACCATGCGGGTGAGCGCGACGCATCAAGAAGACGGGGCCGTGGTGGCCTTGGTCCAGCTGGACCAGAGGCTGGCGTACCGGCCTTCGTGGCTGACCAGCTCGGCGTGCGGACCCAGCTCGACCACCCGGCCATCGTCGACGACGGCGACCCGGTCGGCCCGCTGCGCGGTCGTCAGGCGGTGCGCCACCACGAAGACCGTCCGATGCTCGGTGAGCGTCTCGAGCGCGCGCTCCACCGCCTGCTCGGTGCCGGGGTCCAGGTTGGAGGTCGCCTCGTCGAGCACGAGGACCGGGGGGTCGGCGAGGGCGGCCCGGGCCAGCGACACGAGCTGGCGCTCACCGGCCGACAGCCGGCTCCCCCGCTCTCGCACCTCCGTGTCGAGCCCCTCGTCGAGCGCGGCGAACCGCGCCCGGATCCCGAGCGCCTCGAGCGCGGCGTCGACGTCGGCGTCGGTCGCGTCGGGGTGACCGACCCTGACGTTGTCGCGGATGCTCCCGGAGAAGAGGTAGCCCTCCTGCGGGACGACCACGATGCGCTCGCGCAACGACGACAGCGTCGCGTCGCGCAGGTCCACCCCACCCAGTCGGACCGTTCCCGAACGTGGGTCGTAGAAGCGGGCCACGAGCTTCGCGAGTGTGGACTTCCCGGCGCCGGTCGGGCCGACGAGCGCGATCCGCTCACCGGGCTCGACGTGCAGCGAGACGTCGTGAAGCACCTCGGGGCCGTCGGCGTAGCCGAACGACACGTGCTCGAGGTCGACCGCGCCCCGCTCCGGCAGATCGACCGCTCCCGGTCGCTCAGGCACGGACGTGACCGTGTCGAGCAGACCGAACAGCTTGTGGAGCGCCGCGCCCGCGGACTGCAGCGTGTTGTACAGCTGCCCCAGCTGCTGGACCGGCTCGAACAGGTTGTTGAGATAGAGGATGAACGCCGCGACCGTCCCGACCGTCACGATGTCGCGGTCGACGAACACCCCGCCGATGCCGACGATCATCGCGATGCCGACGACCCCGCAGAACTCGACGAAGGGGAAGTACTTCGTCGAGATCTTCACCGTTTCGAGGTTGGCGTCGAACTGGGCCTCGTTCGTCTCCCGGAACCGACCCGTGAGCGACACCTCGCGCCCGAAGGCCTGCACGACGCGCACGCCGGCCAGCCCCTCCTGGAGCGTGGTGAGGTTCGCGCCGATCCGCTCGCGCACCTCGAGGTAGGCCAGGTTCGCGGCCTTCCGGAACCACCGGGTCGCGAGCACGACCGGGGGGACGAGCACCAGGATGCACAGCGCAAGCTGCCAACTCATCATGAAGATCACGATGACCGCTCCGACGAAGAGCAGCGCGTTCTGGACGAACATGGCCAGGCCCATCTGGACGAGCTCCTGGAGCGCATCGACGTCGGACGTGAGACGCGAGACGAGCCGGCCGGTCCGTTCGCGCTCGTAGAAGTCGAGCCCGAGCGACAGGAGATGCCTGAACACGCGGACCCGGAGCTCGCGCAGGAAGCGCTCACCGATCCGTGCGATCGCCCAGATCGACGCACGACCGAGGAACAAGGCCGTGACGGCGACGAAGAGGTAGAGCGCGGCCGAGAGGTTCAGCGCACCGGCGTCGTCGTTGCGGAGGCCCGCGTCGATGCCGTTGCGCACCAGTGCCGGTCCCGCGAGCAGGCACGCGGTCTGGCCGATGAGCAGCGCGACCGCGACGACGATGCGGCCACGGAATGGACGCAACATCCGGCCGAGTCGACGCAGGACACCCGCCGCCTCGTCGCGGCTCAGCGTCTCATCGATCGCGTGCACACCGAACGGCCCGCGGCCACCTCCTCCTCTCATGGTCGGGCTCTCATGATTGGGCTCTCATGGTCGGGCTCCGGCGGCGCGGCCCTCGGCCTGCGCGAGCACGTCGCGGTACCGATCGGAGGTCGCGAGCAGGCTCTCGTGTGTCCCCTCGGCCACGATGCGGCCCTCGTCGAGCAGCACGACCCGGTCCGCGAGCGCGATCGTCGCGGCGCGGTGAGCGATGATCAGCGTCGTCCGGTCGCGCATCACCTCACGCAGCGCCGAGCGGATCTCGTGCTCCTTCGTCGGGTCCACGGAGGACGTTGCGTCGTCGAGGATCAGGATCCGTGGATCGGCGAGCACCGCGCGGGCGATCGCGATGCGCTGGCGCTGACCCCCCGAGAGGGAGAAGCCCTGCTCGCCGATGACGGTGTCGAAACCCTCAGGGAGTGCATTCACGAACTCCTCGGCGCCCGCGAGTCGAGCCGCCCGGTGGACCCGTTCCAGCGACGCCTCGGGGTCAGCGAACGCGATGTTCTCGCGGACCGAATCGGTGAAGAGGAACGTGTCCTCGAAGACGATCCCGACGCTTCGGCGCAGCTCGCGGACCCGGACCCTGCGGACGTCGACACCGTCGAGGAGGACGCGGCCCTCGTCGACGTCGTAGAAGCGGGACACGAGCCGTGCGACGGTCGTCTTGCCACTCCCCGTCGCGCCCACGACAGCGACAGCCGCCCCACCGGGAATGACGAGGTCGAAGCCTCCGAGCACGGGCGGACCCTCGCCGTAGCGGAACGCGACGCTTTCGAAGCGGAGCTCTCCGGTGGCCGGAACCGGGAGTGCGACGGGGTGCGGTGGGTCGACGACGGCAGGGTCGGTCGCGAGGATCTGGTGGATCCGACCCGCGGACGCCGATGCACGCGTCGCCTGAGCAACGACGAGGCCCGCCATTCGCATCGGCCAGATGAGCATCAACACGAACGAGTTGAACGCGACGAGGTCGCCGATCTGCAGCTCGCCGTCGAGCACGAGGTGCCCTCCGTACCAGAGGATCACGACGAGGGCGATCGCAGGGAGGAAATCCACGAGAGGCAGGAACCGCGAGCGGAGGCGTGCGGCCTCGAGCGCGCGGGCCAGCACGTCGTCGGCCTCGGCCTGGAGGCGCCGCGCCTGGAGCTCTTCGGCACCGAACCCCTTCACGACCCGAACGCCGGCCACCGTCTCCTCGACGACCCCCGAGAGGTCGCCGAGCTCCTCCTGGAGGCGCAGCGAGACCGGCGCGATACGCCGGCTGAAGCGGGTCGCTGCCAGGTTGAGCAGCGGGAGCGCACCGAGCGCGAGCAGCGCGAGCGTCACGCTCGTGAGCATCATGATCACGACCACCGCGACCAGGATGAGGATGCTCGCCGTCAGCAGCGGCAGCAGCACGACGACCTGGTTCACCTGCTGGATGTCGGTGTTGGCCCGCGCCATCAGCTGGCCGGTCTGGGCCCGGTCGTGGAACGCGAAATGGAGTCGCTGGAGGTGGGCGAAGAGACGTTCGCGCAGGTCGGTCTCCACGCGGTACGAGATGCGGAACGCCGCGTAGCGCCGGGCACCGGTCCCGAGGGCCTGGAACGCGCCGACCACGACGATGAGCACCGCGTATCTCAGGATGGCGGCGCTGTCACCGGGAACGATCCCGTCGTCGATCGCAGCCGCCGCGAGAAGCGGGACGGTGACCTTGGCCGCGGTCCAGCCGACCCCCGACAGGACTCCGCCGACGACCCAGGCCCGCTGGGTCCGCAGCGCGCCACGCATGAGCCGCCATCCGGCCCGTCGCAGCTCGCGCTCCCGATCCACCGCTCCCGGCTTCCGCTCGAGGCCCGGGCGCCCGGGCCACGTTCCCATCGATGCCGTCCCCGGCGGCGAGGCTCGGGGCGACGGCTCAGGGTACCAGCGGCCCCGACCGGCAGTCCGTGACGATCAGGCCGGCTCGGGCCGATCGGCGTCGCGGTCGGGGAAGAGCTCGGCAACCATCTCGCTCAACGCCGCGGCGTCGGTCGAGGCATCGCCGACGAACGCCGCCGCGCGGTGCCCGGCATCGCCGAGCGATCGAACGAGGGTGCCGGTCGCGACCGCATCGCTGCCGACGACGACGACGGTCGCGCCGGCCGTCGCGAGCGCGCGGGCCGCATCGGGTTCACCGACGCTCACGATCACGACCCGACCGCCGAGACGACCCGAGTCGTCGCGCTCCTTCGTCGCCACGTCAGTCGGCGAGCCGACCGTACTTCCCACGGAAGAAGACGAGCGGTGCTCCCTCGCGCTGGAGCCCCAGGTCGAGCACACGCCCGACCACGATGATGTGGTCGCCGCCGTCGTACTCGTTCCAGAACTCACAATCGAGGTAGGCGAGCGTGTCGTGCAGCACAGGCGAACCACCCACTCCGACACGCCACTCGGTCTGACCGAACCGGTCGGCGCCCTTCGTCGCGAACAGCCCGGACAGCTCTTCCTGGTGGTCGCCGAGGATGTTGACCGCGAACTTGCGGGCTCGTTCGATGCGTGGCCACGTCGAGGACGACCGCCCGACGCAGAAGAGGACGAGAGGCGGATCGATCGAGACCGACGTGAACGAGTTCGCGGCAACGCCGACCGGCTCGCCACCGTCCATCGCCGTGATGATCGTGACGCCGGTCGCGAACTGACCGAGCACCTGGCGAAACTCGCCTGCGTCGGGGCGAAGGACGTGTTCGCCGTTGGTGCCTGCGCTCACGGGTTCCCGACCGCGAGCCGCAGCCCCTCGCTCGCCGCGACGATCTCGGGTCCGTCGGTCTCCGCGGAGAGGTCGGCCGCGTGCGCGGCGATCGCGTCGATGTCGGTGTCGCTGTGACTCGGGCAGTGGTGGAACAACGCGAGCGTCTTGACCCCGGCCTCGCGGGCGACGTGCACCGCGTACTCGATCGTCGAGTGCCCGAAGTGCCGCTTCGCCTCGTACTCGTGCGTCGTGTGCTGCGCGTCGTGGATCAGGACGTCAACGCCGTCGCACAGCTCGAGGATGGCCTCGGGGATGAAGTCGTCGGGGTCCTCGGGGACACAGCCGGGACCGTGGTCCGACATGTACGCCACCGTCGTCCCGTTCTGCTCCACGCGGAACCCGAGCGTGGGGTCGGTGTGGCGGACCCACCGGGACGTGACCTTGGCCCCGTTCAGAGCGAACTCGTCGCTGTCGGTGTCGTGGAAACTGACCATTCCGCCGAGATCGCTCGGCGTGATCGGGAAGTAGGGAGGGCGCATCACCCCGGCGAACACCTCGGCGAGCGGGCCCCCCTCCTGGCGCGGGCCGTAGATCTCGAAGACCGCGTCGGGTCGGAACACGGGCGTGAAGAAGGGGAACCCCATGATGTGGTCCCAGTGCAGGTGCGTCAGCAGCACGGTGGCCCGGTAGGGGCTGGTGAACCGGTTGCCCGCCAGGTCGGCTGCGAACTGCTCGGTGACGACGTCGCCGTACTCGCGCAGCCCCGTCCCGAGGTCGAAGACGATCGGATCGTGGCCGGGCGCCTCGAGGGCCACGCACGAGGTGTTCCCCCCGTAGCGCTCATACCGCGCGCCGTCGCACGGGATCGAGCCCCGGACGCCGTAGAACGTGAGATGCGCTTCCCCCGCCACACGAGCAGGATAGGGCCACGAGGCCACCCGGCGAAACAGCCCTGCCGGCTCGTTGCCGACACCGGCACGAGTCGGAACTGCGCGAAACGGTCAGGTGACGACGCGGCGGCGGAAGCCTCGGATCCCGAGCCAGGTGAACAGCAGCGTGAATCCGATGAGCGCGCCATAGATCGCCCAGAGACTCATGTGGGGCGCGGGTGTGAGCGCGGCGCGGAACCCCTCGCTCATGTACACGAGCGGGTTCACGAGCACGAGGAGCTGGAGCCAACGGATCGGCTCGAGCGCCGACCATGAGTAGTAGATGGCGCCGAGGAACGTGATCGGCAGCACGATGACGCCGAACAGGATCGGGACGTTGCGCGGCTCGAACCGCGTGCCGAACGTCAGGCCCAGCGCGCCGGCCATCACGCAGCTCAGCGGCATCAGCGTGACCAGGATCGCCCAGTCGATCTCGAGGTTCACGGGCGTGGCCGGGACGAACGCGGCGATCGGGAACACCAGCAACGCAGAGAAGAACGAGATGATCGCTCCCGCGATGATCTTCTCGAACGCGACCAGCGCGACCGGGAGCGGAGCAAGGACCCGGTCCTCGATCTCGCGCGTGTAGCCGAACTCCTGGACCATCGGGAGCGCGACCGACTGGATGCCCTGGAAGACGATCGACAACGCGATCACGCCCGCGACGAGGAGCGTGGAGAACGATCCGCTCGCGTCGCCCACCGCACCTCCGACGCCCTGGCCGATCTTCGGGAAGACGTAGGTGAAGACGAACACGAGCAGGAACGGCTGGAGCAGCGTGCGCGGCACCACCTCGCGGAGGTTCCTGCGGGTCACCGTCAGGTCGCGAGCGAGGAGTGCCCGGAACGCGACAACGGACGCGACGCGGGGCGACCGGTCGGGGATCAGCCTGCCGGCACCGCCCGGTGTCGTCGATCGGGGGGACTCGGTCGGGGTCATTCCCGGAGGTCCTTCCCGGTCAGGTCGATGAACACGGTCTCCAATGTGGGCTCCGTGAGCGAGAGGTCCGTGACGGTGAAGCCACCGCGATCCGCCGCGGCGACCACCGCGGGAAGGACGCCCTGCCGGCCGCGCACCATGAGGCACACCGCGTCGTCGACGCGATCCCCCCGCCTCACTCCGTCGACGTGCTCGACGAGGTAGGCCGCGAGGGCGTCGAGGTCCGACGCGGCCGACACCGTGACGACCGTGTCCGCGCCGGTCGCCTGCTTCAGAGCGTGGGGAGCGTCGAGGGCGAGGAGCTTGCCGTGGTCGATGATCGCGACCCGGTCGCAGAGCTCGTCGGCCTCCTCCATGTAATGGGTCGTGAGGAGGATGGTCTGACCGTCGACGTGGAGCTCACGCAGGATCTCCCAGAGCGCGATGCGGCTCTGGGGATCGAGCCCGGCGGTCGGCTCGTCCAGGAACAAGATGGCCGGCCGGTGCATGATCGCCCGGGCGACCATCAGGCGCTGGGCCATCCCGCCCGAGAGCGTCAGCACCGGAGTAGCGGCGCGATCAGCAAGACGGAACTGGTGCAGCAGTCGGTCTGCTTCGGCGCGCGCGGTCCGGGAGGTCATCCCGAAGAAGCGTCCGTGGAAGTACAGGTTCTCCCAGACGGTGAGGGATCGATCGAGCGTGTTGGTCTGGGGAACGACCCCGATGACCTGCTTCGCCGCGACCGGGTGCGCCACGACGTCGATGCCGTCCACGAACGCGCGCCCGCTCGTGGGGAGTACACGCGTCGTGAGCATCCCCGCGGTCGTCGTCTTCCCGGCGCCGTTCGGTCCGAGCAGCCCGAAGATCTCGCCGGCCCGGACCTCGAGATCGAGGCCATCGACCGCGCAGATGCCGCCGGGATAGATCTTGGTGAGCTGCTCGGTGCGGATGACCCCCGAGGTGGTGAGGTCCGTCTCCGTGGGCATCATCGCCCGGCAACCTATCGCTGGGCGCGTCGCGACCGGCTGCTCGGTCACTTGGTGCCGCGGTCCGTTACATCACGACGTCACTGGCAAGGCGGCCCGGATCGCGGCGGCCGTCGCCACCGCCGCGGCGTCGTCCTCGTAGCGGGTCCGGGGCCAGAAGAAGCCCCGCAGGCCGTCCTTGCGTCGCCGGGGCACGACGTGCACGTGGAGGTGGGGCACGCTCTGGCTGACGACGTTGTTCTCGGCCACGAAGGTCCCCTGGGCTCCCATCCCGTCCTGGACCGCGACCGCCACGCGCTGGACCTCGGCGAAGAACGGACCGACCAGGTCGGACGGGAGGTCGCGCAGCGTCTCGACGTGCGCGCGGGGCACGACCAGGGCATGGCCGGGGAAGATCGGCCGGTGGTCGAGGAACGTGACGGTGTCGTGGGTCTCGGTGACGCGGTGCGCGGCCGTGTCGCCGACGACGATCCGGCAGAACAGGCAGTCGGCACCCAGCGGAGCAGCTACTCCGGTGAGTCGTACGGTCGCTGACGCGGCTTCGCCGCGGCGCGGGTCGGCACCATCACCTTGCGGCGGAAGTAGCAGACCTCTTCTCCGCGCTGGTTGAAGCCCCGGGTCTCGACGGTCACGATCCCGCGGTCGGGCTTGCTCGAGGACTCCTTCTTCTCCAGCACCTTGGTCTCGGCGTAGATCGTGTCGCCGTGGAAGGTCGGCCGCTGGTGCTTGAGCTCCTCGACCTCGAGGTTGGCGATCGCCACGCCGCTCACGTCGGGGACGCTCATCCCGAGCACAAGCGAGTACACGAGGTTCCCGACCACGACGTTCTTGCCGAACTGGGTCTGGGTCTCGGCGAACCATGCATCCGTGTGGAGGGGATGGTGGTTCATCGTGATCATGCAGAAGAGGTGGTCGTCGGCCTCGGTGATCGTCTTGCCCGGCCAGTGCTTGTAGACGTCGTCGGGCTCGAAGTCCTCGAGGTACCGGCCGAAGGGGCGCTCGTGAACAGTCATGGGGTCATCCTTCAGTCGTCGAGGGGGTGGCGGGCGAGGAGGCCGCGGGCGATCACCAGGCGCTGGATCTCGTTGGTGCCCTCACCGATGATCATCAGCGGGGCGTCCCGGTAGTAGCGCTCGACGGGGAGCTCGGTGGTGTACCCAACGCCGCCGTGGACACGCATCGCGTCCGTCGCGATCTCGAACGCGGCCTCGCTGGCGAAGAGCTTCGCCATGCCCGCCTCGACGTCGCAACGCTCGCCCGCATCCTTCTTCTGTGCCGCGCTGCGGGCGAGGAGCCGCGACGCCTCGAGCTTCGTGGCCATGTCGGCGAGCTTCATCTGGATCGCCTGGTGCTGGGCGATGGGCTTGCCGAACGTCTCACGCTGCTGGGCGTAACGAATCGCCGCCTCGAACGCGGCCCGACCGACGCCGACCGCGCGTGCCGCGATGTTGATCCGGCCCACCTCCAGGGCGGAGAGGATGAAGTGCTGCCCGCGCCCGAGGCCCGCTTCGCCGCCGAGCACCCAGTCGGCCGGGACCCGGTGGTCGTCGTAGGCCATCTCCACCGTCTCGAGGCCCTTGTAGCCGAGCTTCGGGATGTTGCGGCTCACGCTGATCCCACCCGTTCGGTCGACGCCCGGCTCCTTCTCGACCATGAAGCACGTGATGCCCTCCTCCGTGCGTGCCGCCAGGGCGATCAGGCCCGCGCGCTGTCCGTTGGTCACCCACGTCTTGGTCCCCGAGATCACGTACTCATCGCCGTCACGGACCGCCCGACAGGTGATCGCGCTGGTGTCGCTCCCCGCGTCGGGCTCCGACAGCGAGAGGCAGCCGCGGATCTCGCCGGTTGCCAATCGCGGCAGCCACCGCTCCTTCTGCGCGGGCGTGCCCTCGGCCTTGAGCAGGTTCGCCGCCATCACGTGGGTGTTGATGATCCCGGACAACGACATCCAGCCGGCCGCGAGCTCCTCGATCACGCCGATGTACGTGAGCAGGTCGAGCCCGAGACCGCCGTACTCCTCGGGAATCGTCACGCCGAAGAGCCCGAGGTCCGCCATGGTCGCGACGATCGCGGCGGGGTACTCGTCGGCGTGCTCGAGCTCCGAAGCGACCGGGACGACGTCGGCCTCGACGAAGCGCCGAACCGTCGCGATGAGCTCGTCCCGCAGTGCCGGATCGGTGGCCACGGGCCGAGACTATGTCGGGCGGCGACGGGAATCACCGTGACGGCCGGTAGATTGGAGCCTCCGATGGCCATGCACCAGACGATGATGGGCTTCCGCCGAGATCCGGATCTCGTCCGGGGCCGCAAGGTCGAACGAGCCCTGCTCCGGCGGGTCCTCGGGCTGACGCGCCCCTACCGGGGTCAGCTCGTGGGGTTCCTCTTCTCGGTGGTGGCCGCAGCGGGCGTCGCGGTCCTCCCGCCCCTGTTGTTCCGCGCCCTCCTCGACGACGCGGTGCCCAACAAGGACACGCGTCTCGTGCTCCTGCTCGCAATCGGTGCCGTCGCACTCGCCATCGCGAGCGCGGCGCTCTCGTTGCTCCAGCGGTGGTACTCGGCCCGAATCGGTGAGGGCCTCATCTTCGACCTTCGGGTGGCGCTCTTCGACCACGTGCAGCGGCTCCCGATCTCCTTCTTCACCCGGACCCAGACCGGATCGCTCATGTCACGCCTCAACAACGACGTGATCGGCGCACAGCAGGCCGTCACCGGGACGCTGGGCACCGTGGTCTCCAACGTGATCACGCTCGTCGTGACGCTCTCGGTGATGCTCGGCCTCGAGTGGCGCCTCACGATCCTCACGTTGGCGGTGCTCCCTGCCTTCATCATCCCGGCCCGCCGCATCGGCCGGCGACTCCAGGACGCCACCCGCGAGGGGATGCAGGTCAACGCGTCGATGAACAACACCGTCGTCGAACGGTTCAACGTCGCCGGCGCGCTCGTCGTGCAGCTGTTCGGCAGCCACGACCGCGAGCGCGACCTCTTCTCCGGGCGAGCATCCCGTGTCCGCGACATCGGCATCAAGACGGCCATGTACTCGCGGGTGCTCTTCGTGGCGCTCGGCTTCGTCGCCGCCGTCGGCACCGCGGTCGTCTACTACCTCGGTGGCCGCCTCGTGATCTCCGATGCGATCTCGATCGGCACCATCGCGGCGTTCGTCATCTACGTCGGCCAGATCTACCAGCCGTTGACCCAGCTCACCAACGCCCGCGTCGACGTGATGACTGCGCTCGTGTCGTTCGAGCGCGTGTTCGAGGTGCTCGACTTCGAGCCGCTGGTGAAGGATCGACCCGGCGCCTTCGACCTCGCGCCCGGCGCCGGCCGCATCGAGTTGGAGCACGTGTGGTTCCGCCACCCGGCCCCGGCGATCTCCTCGATCCCGTCGCTCGAGGAGGGCGTGGTCGTCCCCGGCGACGACCCGAGCACCTGGATCCTCCGCGACGTCTCGATCACGGTGGAGCCCGGCGAGCTGGTCGCGCTCGTCGGACCGTCCGGCGCCGGGAAGACCACGACCGCGCTGCTCGTCCCCCGCGTCCACGACGTGAGCGGCGGGCGGGTCACGGTCGACGGTCACGACGTCCGCGACCTCACGCTCGACTCACTGCGGCAGACCGTGGGGATGGTGATGCAGGATCCGCACCTCTTCCACGAGTCGATCGCCGACAACCTCCTCTACGCCAAGCCCGAGGCCACGGGCGACGAGCTGGTGGCCGCGTGCCGCGCCGCCCGCATCCACGACCTCATCTCCAGCCTGCCGGAGGGCTACGACACGGTGGTCGGCGAGCGCGGCTACCGGATGTCGGGTGGGGAGAAGCAGCGCCTCGCGATCGCGCGCGTCCTCCTCAAGAACCCCTCGATCGTCATCCTCGACGAGGCGACGTCACATCTCGACAACGAGTCCGAGCAAGCGATCCAGCAGGCACTCGCCACCGCGCTCGAGGGGCGGACCGCCCTGGTGATCGCGCATCGCCTCTCCACCATCGTGTCGGCCGACCGCATCGTCGTCATCGACGGTGGCCGGGTCGTGGAGGAGGGCCGGCACGCCGACCTGCTCGAGCGCGGCGGGTTGTACGCGGACCTCTACCGGACCCAGCTCGACTCGCCGCCCGAAGGCGAGGCGATCATCGCGCTCCCGTCGACCGCCGAGCTCGCCTAGCCCCGTGTCCGCGGACGACGTCCGAGCGGACCTCGGGTCGATGCGAGCGGAACGGCGCCGCATCCGGCGCGAGCGGCTCCAGTTCGGCGCGGTGTCGATCGTCGTGCTGGTGGCGACGGGCGTCGTGACGACGTTGGTCGTCGGGGAGCCAGGGCGAAAGGCACCGGGCGCCGCGCGCGCCCTCGTCGAGGCCCGAGCCACGGTCAGCGGCGAACCTGCCGGCCAGATCCCGTGCCGCGCGCCGCTCACAGCCGACGATCCGCTCCGGCTCTGGGTCGGGGGCGACTCCCTCGCCGGGTCACTCGGTCCGGCGCTCGGCGAGGTCGCGGCCGAGACCGGTGTGGTCGCGCCCGTCTACGACTCGCGGCCTGGGAGCGGGCTGTCGACCCCGGGCTTCTTCGACTGGCCGGAGCACGCCGCAGCGGAGATGGACCGCCTCGACCCCGAGCACGTCGTGTTCATCATGGGCACCAATGACTGGGCGACGCCGTCGGCGTCGACCGGGACGACGATCTCGACCACGAGCCAGTCCGCCTGGCGCACGGAATACGCGCTGCGGATCGAGGAGATGCTGGAGATCTTCCACGGGGCGACCGATCGCTTCGTGTACTGGGTGGGTGCGCCGCCGCTCCGCGACCGCCGTACCGACGCGGGCGTGCGCGAGATCAACGCGGTCGCCCGAGAAGCCGTCGCGCTCGACGAGCACGCCACCTACTTCGACAACTACGCGCTGTTCGCGTCGGAGTCGGGGGACTACACCGCGACGATCCCCCGGACCGATCGGAGCGATCTCCGGGTGCGCAGCGACGACGGCGTCCACTTCACCGACGCGGGAGGGGAGCTGCTCGGTGAGGCCGTCTATGCGCTCCTCGACCGGCAGTGCCGGACCGACGGCCAGGCGGTCGCCGGCGCCGCACAGCCCGTCGTGCGGGTCCCCGGGTCGAGCACCGGTGGTGGTGGTGGTGGTGGGCCCGATACGACGACGTCCACGACCGCTGCTCCGACGACCAGCACGTCTGCTCCGACGACCAGCACGTCCTCAGCTCCCACGGCGACGTCCTCGACGACGAGCACGTCGCTCACGGCCCCTGCGGACACCCCGCTCGATGGGTCGTGATCGGATCCCGTCGTTAGGCTCCACCCCATGGTGAATCTTCTCGAACCGGCGCACGCGGCGGTCGACGACGCGGCAGCCGTCGTCGATGCCGCGAGCCGTCACCTCGCCCGGAGCGCAGCCGAGGACGGTCGGATCTCGGTCGCACGTCTCGATGAGCACCAGGTCCTGGCGTACGACCTCGCCCACGCGGCAAGCGCCCTCGCGGGGTGTCGGGTCCTCCTCGAGTACGCGGAGCACGGCGAGTACGAGTCGCTGCTGGCGCGGGCCTTCATCGCTGACGCGATCGCCGAGCTCGCGTCGAAGGTCATCGGTCGCGAAGGGACGTGGGGCGTCGAGACCTCGGAGCTGAGCGCCACCCTCCCGTTCGTCGAATCGCACCGGTCGCCCGTGTTCCTCGAGGAGATCGCGGCGCGACTCGAGCGCGACGACACCGGTCCGGCCCATCTCGGCGACGAGTTCGATCTGGTGCGGGAGACGTTCCATCGGTTCGCCGAAGACAAGATCCGCCCGGTCGCCGAGCACGTGCACCGCACCAACGACGACATCCCCGAGAACGTGATCTCCGGCCTCGCCGAGATCGGCGGGTTCGGGCTGTCGGTGCCCGAGGAGTACGAGGGGTTCGCCCAGGGTGGCGAGCACGACTACATCGGCATGGTCGTGGCGACCGAGGAGCTCTCCTGGGGCTCGCTCGGGATGGGCGGATCGCTGATCACGCGCCCCGAGATCCTCACGCGGGCGATCGTGCGCGGGGGGACGGAGGAGCAGAAGCAGCGGTGGCTCCCTGCGATCGCGAGCGGTGAGCGCATGGTCGGCGTCATGGCGACCGAGCCCGACTACGGATCCGACGTCGCGGGTGTGAAAGTCACGGCGACGCCGACCGACGGTGGCTACCGCATCAACGGCGTGAAGACCTGGGCCACGTTCGCCGGGCGGGCGAACACGATCATGTTGCTCGCACGCACCGATCCCGACCGATCCGCCGGCCACCGGGGCCTGTCGATCTTCGTCGTCGACAAGGAGCCGGCACCCGGCCACGCGTTCTCGTTCACCCAGGACCACGGTGCGGGCGAGGTCGGCAAGCTGGAGGGGCGTGCGATCGACACCATCGGATACCGCGGCATGCACTCCTACGAGGTGTCGTTCGACAACTGGTTCGTACCGGCCGAGAACCTCGTCGGCGAGGAGGGTGGCCTCGGCAAGGGCTTCTACCTCCAGATGGAGGGGTTCGAGAACGGTCGGCTCCAGACCGCGGCACGCGCCGTGGGCCTGATGCAGGCCGCGTTCGAGGCAGGCGCGTCGTACGCGCGCGATCGGGTCGTCTTCGGTCGCCCGGTCGCCGACTACCAGCTCTCCCAGGTGAAGCTCGCGCGCATGGCCGCCCTCATCCAGGCCAGCCGGCAGTTCTCCTACGACGTGGCCCGAAAGATGGGACGCGGGGAGGGCGTGCTCGAGGCGTCGATGGTGAAGGCCTACGTGTGCCGGGCCGCGGAGTGGGTCACACGCGAGGCGCTCCAGCTCCACGGCGGCATGGGCTACGCCGAGGAGTTCCCGGTGTCGCGGTACTTCGTCGACGCGCGGGTGCTGTCGATCTTCGAGGGCGCCGACGAGACCCTGTGCCTCCGCGTGATCGCCCGCCGTCTGGCCGAACAGGCCCTCGCCGGGGGCTGAACCCCCCGTCCCTCGCGTTTTGGCGTCAGGGTTCGCCGAGCTGGCGAAGCTCCCGGCGGGCGTCCTCGACGAGGTCGAGGCGATCGTTGATCCGGGTGAGCGACTCGTCGACGCCGTCGACCAACGGGCTCGCGGCCTCGATCGCGGTTCGACCGATCCGGTCGCCCGTGCGCTCCAGGGTCATGATCCGGTACCGCAGACCGAGGAGCGCCTTGTGGCGCGCCTTGAACGGAAGCTTCGACGCGAGCACGAGCTGGTCATCGAGGGCGCGGGCGGTTGCCGCCAGGTCGTCGAGCAGCCCCTCGTGGCTCTCGGTCGGGACCCCGCGCCGGCGGGCGTCGCGCACCGTTCCCCTGGTGCGGTCGACGGCTCGGTGCATGCGCCGGTGCAGGTCGGCGGCGACGCTCTGACTCGTCTGCCAGGAGAGCGGGACGCCCGGGCGGCGGCGGTGGAGGCGCCACGCGAATCCGGCGGCGGTGACCACCACGACGCCCACGAGCAGCTCCACGGCGCCAGGGTACCCCTCGCGACCTGTCAGGATTCCGGCGTGACCGACCTGTCCGGCGAAGGGCAACCCGACCCCGTCCCAGTCTCCGGCGGTGGACGCTCCCGCGACGAACGTCGCCGGCTGGCGGTGCTCGTCGTCCCGATGGTCACGATCATGGTGGTCGCCACGATCGGGGACGCGATCTCGCCGACGCTGCTGGTCGAGGCCCCGCTCGTGCTCGAGGCCCTCATCCCCCGCAACCGCTTCCTCGTGCTCGTCGCGCCACAGGTCGGCTTCTGGCCGTTCTTCGTGGTGGGCATGGTCCGCCTGCTGCTCACCGACCCGCTGTTCTACGTGTTCGGACAGCGCTACGGCGACGCCGCGATCAACTGGACCGAACAGCGGATGGGCGCACCCGGCAGCGTCCGCGCGATCGAGCGTTGGTTCCGGCGTGCCGCCTATCCGATCGTGGTCATCGCGCCCAACAACATGATCTGCACATTGGCGGGCGCGAGCGGCATGTCGGTTCCGGGGTTCGCGATCGCGAACTTCGGCGGGACCGCCGTCCGTCTGGTGCTGATCTGGTGGGCAGGCGAGGCGTTCTCGGAGCCGCTGCTCGACGTCGTGGACTTGGTCGGCCGGTACCGATGGTGGTTCACCCTGGCGACGATCGTGATCGTCGTGTGGTCGGTGCGGCGCGCCCGTCGGCGCCACACCTCGGGGATCGAGACCGTTGAGGAGATCGCCGAGGACCTCGGGATCGACGGCGAACCCTGATCGCGAGGACGTGCGTTGCTCACCCCGCCACGGGCGGGTGGGAGACGCATCAAGTGGCTAGGAGCGTGACATCCCGGCACGCTCGCCGCGGCTCACGAACTTGATCGCCATCTTGCGGCTCGCCTCGTCGATCATCTCGTCGCCGAACATCACCGCACCCTTGCGCTCGCCCGCACCGCCCTCGGTCGTGGCCTTCTCGTAGGCCTCGAGGATGTCGAGCGCGGTGTCGAACTGCTCCTGTGTGGGCGTGAACACCTCGTTGATGACCGCGACCTGGTCGGGGTGCAGCGCCCACTTGCCGTCGTAGCCGAGGATCCTCGTGCGCATCGCGTAGTCGCGCAGGGCGTCGAGCTCCTTGATCTTCAGGAACGGGCCGTCGATCACCTGGAGCCCGTTGGCTCGCCCCGCCATGAGGATCCGCGAGAACACGTAATGGAAGTGGTCGCCCGGGTACTCGGGGATCTGCACCCCGCCCGTGAGGACCGGCATCTCGGTGGACGCGGCGAAGTCGGCCGGCCCGAAGATGATCGTCTCGAGCCGGGGCGAAGCCGCGCAGATGTCGTCGACGTTGATGAGCCCGCGTGCGGTCTCGATCTGGGCCTCGATGCCCACGGTCGTCTTCCGGCCCGTGTGGGCCTCGATCTGGGTGAGGAGCATGTCGAGCGCCTGCACCTCTGCGGCCGACTGCACCTTCGGCAGCATGAGCTCGTCGAGCCGCTCGGACGCTCCCTCGACGACGTGGATCACGTCGCGGTAGGTCCACTCGGTGTCCCACGCGTTCACCCGCACGCAGAGGACCGAGTCGCCCCAGTCGTGGGTGTTGATCGCCTCGACGATGTGGTCGCGCGCGGCTTCCTTCTCGAGGGGCGCGACCGCGTCCTCGAGGTCGAGGAAGACCATGTCGGCGCCGAGACCGGCCGCCTTGGCGAGCATCTTCGGGCTCGAGCCGGGAACCGACAGGCAGGCTCGGCGGGGCAGGTGACGTGATCGCTCGGACATGGGCCAGAACGCTACTTGTACGCTTCGTCGATGACCGAACCGCCGCCCACCGCCTCCACTCCTGCCGGGCTCACCGAAGTGGCCGACGGCGTGCTCGCGTGGCTCCAGCCCGGCGGGGAGTCGGGCGTGAGCAACGCCGGCGTCGTGGTCGACCACGACGGGATCACCGTCATCGACACGCTCATGGTGCGCGAGCAGTGGGAGCCGTTCGCGGCTGCGGTGGCCGCGCTCGAGCGCCCCGTCAAGCGAGTCGTCCTCACGCACGCGCACGTCGACCATGTCGGGGGCACCAAAGCGTTCCCCGCGGCCGCGATCTACGCCTCGCCGGAGACGAGCGCACTCCTCGACCAGGCGATGCCGGTCGACGCGTACAAGGCGTTCATGCCCGCGTTCGAGGCCGGGTTCGACGACCTCGCCGAGCACGGCACGCGCCCGGTCACGCATCTCGTGGACGGACCCGCGCAGCTCACGCCCCGCATCGAGATCCTGCCGGCCACCGGTCACACCACGGGCGACCTGATGGCAGTGGTGGCCGACGTCGACGTGTGCTTCGCCGGCGACCTCTGCTTCTTCGGGGTGACGCCCCTCGCGTTCCAGGGCGACCCCGCGACCTGGGCCGACGTGCTCGACGCGGTCGCCGACCTGGCCGAGGTCATCATCCCGGGGCACGGGCCCGTCGGCGGCGAGGCCGAGGTCCGGGCGCTCCAGGACTACCTGCGTCACTGCGTCGCCGGCGCCATCCCGCCCGGCCCGTGGGACACGTGGCTGGAGCGGGAGGAGCGCGACCAGATCAACATCGAACGGGCGGCACTCCTCGCCGAGGGCCGCGACGAGATGCCCCCGGCGATGTTGAAGGCCATCGGGTTCGGCTGAGCCCGATGGCCCGTTCGCCTACTCCTTGGCGAAGAGCCCCTTGACCTTCTCGAAGAGACCACCGGCCTTCTCGCCGGCGACGCCGGCTGCGTCCTTGGCCTTGCCGGCCACGTCGCCTGCGATGTCCTTGGCCTTGCCGCCCACGTCGCCTGCGATGTCCTTGGCCTTGCCGGCCATGTCCCCGGCGGCGTCCTTGGCCTTGTCGACTCCGGACTGGCTCTCGGGTGCGGTGCCCTCGGGCTCGGTTGTGCTCATCTGATCGCTCCTCGGTCTGCGTCCCGTCCGACCCACCCTATGTCGGCGGGTCCTGGAGTGCCCGGGTCCGGCCCGCGACGCGCTACCTTCCTCGGCGATGGCGAAGAACCCCGACCCGTCGCTCGCCCTCGCCACGAGCGCCGGAGTCACGCGCACCGTCGACGACTGGTCGACGATGTTCCGGCTGTGCCTTCTGGTCCTCCCGGGCCGGTCCGAGGCCGCGGCGTGGATCCCCGTCGGGCGCAGGATCTTCGCGACGCTCGGCGACGCCGACTGCACGTGCGCGTTCGTGGTCGCCGGCTCGGACGAGATCGCGCGCCGCCTGCTCGGGCCGGTGGAGCGCGACGTCATGACCTTCGTCGACCCCGACCTCGCCCTGGTCTCGAGCCTGGGGCTCGAGCGGCTGCCCGCGTTGGTCTTCCTGCGGCAGGACACCTCGCTCGTCGCCGCGGCCGAGGGCTGGGACCCCACCGAGTGGCAGCGGGTGGTCCGCCAGGTCGCCAAGGCGATGGCCTGGACGGTGCCCATCGTGCAGGGCACCGGCGACCCCGCAAAGACCGAGGGCTGGCCGATCGTCCCGGCGTGATGCCGCACGGACAAGGCCCCTCAGACTCCGGTCCTGCATCGTGCGGGTCAGATTGTCTAGGGTGGCATCCTCCGTCGAGCCCACCGTTGTGGGCGACGTGCGCACTCCGACTGACCTCATGACTCCCGCCTCCCGCCTCCGCCGTCTCTGTCGTCCCCTCACGTTCGGGATGCTCGTGACGACGCTCGTCGCGTCGACCGGCATCGCCCAAGCGCAGACGCCGGCGCCGACCGGGAGCAAGCAGGAGCAGGCCGCCCAGATCCAGGACCAGATCGAGGCGTCCGACGTCGAGATCAGTGCGCTCGGCGAGCGCCTCCACGAGGCCGAGGAGCAGCGCGACACAGCACAGCAGCACGCCCTCGACGCCGAGGCCCAGATCGTGGCGGCCAAGCAAGAGGTCGACCGGATCATCACCCTCGTACGCGCCAACCTCGCGTCGCTGTACAAGCGGAGCCTCCGCGGCGACTCCACCGCCGAGCTCGACTTCAGTGCAACCGTCGACCTCCTGAAGCGCGGGAAGTACGCCAAGGCCCAGGCGAACAAGGACGACGAGCTCATCCAACAGCTCGCTGCCGCGCAGCAGGACCTCGACCTCGAGCGCACCACCGCGCGCCAGGCACGCGACGCCGCGGCCGCCGAGGGCGAGAAGATCGCAGCGGCCAAGGCCGCGGTCGAGAGCGCCCGCGCCGAGCAGCAGACGATCCTCGACAAGCTCGAGGGTGAGATCGCCGCCGCCGTCGCCGCCGAGCAGGCCCGCCGTGCCGCCGCCGTCGCGCAGACCATCGCGGACCGCCCGGCCGGCCCGGAGAAGTTCCCGGACGTCGGCCCGCCGAACGGGAGCGCATCCCAAGCCATCGCCTTCGCGCGCGCCGCCGTGGGCGCCGGCTACTCGAACGGCAGCGACCGGCACGGTCCCGCCAACTACGACTGCTCCGGTCTCACCGGGGCCGCGTGGCGGGCCGCTGGTGTGAGCATCGCCGGCACCTCGGGCTCGCAGTACGCGTCATTGCCGCACGTGCCGCTCAACGCGATCCAGCCCGGCGACCTCATCTTCTGGGGTCCCGGCGGGTCGAGCCACGTTGCGCTCTACATCGGTGGCGGCCAGATCATCGACGCGTCCAGCAGCCAGGACCAGGTGTCGCTGCGAGGGATCTGGGGCAGCCCCATCGGGGCGGCGCGCGTCACCTGACGCGCCACTGAGGTGCCGACGGAACCCGTCCGTCTGACCGCGTTCTCACACGGCGCAGGTTGTGCTTGCAAGCTGTCGCCCGAAGACCTTCGCACGGTGCTCGGCCTCGTGCGCGCGAGCGATGCGGCGGCGGACCCGGACCTGCTCGTCGGCTTCGACACTTCCGACGACGCGGCGGTGTACCGCTTGCGCGACGACCTCGCCGTCGTGGTCACGACCGACTTCTTCACGCCGATCGTCGACGACCCCTACGACTGGGGCCGCGTCGCGGCGACGAACGCTCTGTCCGACATCTATGCGATGGGCGCGTCACCGTTGCTCGCGCTCAACCTCGTCGGGTGGCCGCGCGAGAACCTACCGTTCGAGCTGCTCGCGCGCGTCCTCGACGGTGGTGCCGACGTCGTTCGGGGCGCCGGCGCGCTGATCGCGGGCGGCCACTCCATCGACGACGGAGAACCCAAGTACGGCCTCGCGGTGGTCGGGACCGTGCACCCCGACCGGGTGCTGACGAACGCCGGCGCTCGTGAGAGCGACGCCCTGGTGCTCACCAAGCCGATCGGACTGGGGGTCATCTCCACGGCAGTGAAGCGGGATGCCGCGCCACCCGCGCTGGTCGCCCGCGCGATCGAGATCATGACCACGCTGAACGCTTCGGCACGCGACGCCGCGGTCGAGCTAGGCGATGCCGTCCACGCCGCGACCGACGTGACCGGGTTCGGCCTCCTCGGCCATCTGCGAGAGCTGGCCGCGGCCTCGGGCGTCGCGGCGACGGTCGACGCCGAGGCGGTCCCCGTGATCGACGGCGTGCGCGAGCTCCTGGCTGCCGGGATGGTCGCCGGCGGGACGCAACGAAACCACGCATTCGTGAGCGGGACCGCGCCCGTCGACTGGGGCGACCTCCCGATGGACGAGCAGCTGCTCCTCGCCGACGCCCAGACCTCGGGCGGGCTGTTGCTCGCAGTCGACCCCGGTCGGGCCGACGACCTCGTTACTGCACTGCGCGAGCGGGACACGCTCGCCGCCAGTGTCGTCGGTCACTGCGAGACCGGCAGCCCGGGCGCCCTGCGAGTGCGGTGACCGGGACGAGCCCGGACCGGCTGGCCGTTGCGGCCTTCCGGGCACACCCCGGTCAGGGGATGACGAGCATCCCCAGCTCGGCCTCGAGCTGGGGTCGGGGCTTCGCGCCGAGCGCGGAGCGCTCGAGCTTGCCGTCGCGGAACATCCCGATCATGGGGATGCTCTGCACGTCGAACGCCTTCGCGAGCTGAGGCTCCTCGTCGATGTTCACCTTGACCACCTTGTAGGAGCCCTCGCGCATCGCGGCGATCTGCTCGACGATCGGTGACACCTGGCGGCACGGCTGGCACCACGGAGCCCAGAAGTCGACGATGACGGGCTTGTCGGCGCGGAGCACCTCGGCCTCGAACGTGGCGGTGGTCACGGACTTCACGAGCGGCTCCGCGGCCGCCTCCGGTACCGGCTCGCTGGGTGCCTGCCCGGCGGTGACCTCGAGCAGCCAAGCGTGGGCATCCTGCACGCTCTCCATCGCGACCTGGTGCTGCATCGGGTAGTCGCGGTACACGACGGGCGCACCATGTTCCTCGAGCGCCTTGGCAAGCAGGCGGCCCTGCTCGACGGGGATGAGCGGGTCGTCGGTGCCGTGCTGCACGAGGACCGGGATCGCCTTCGCGGCCTCCCAGTCGTAGTCGAGACCGTCGACGTCGGGCAGGTAGGTGCTCATCGCGAGGATGCCGGCCGGATGGGTGGTCCCGGCGCGCAGCCCGAGCGCGACCGCGAGCGCAGCGCCCTGCGAGAAGCCGGCGACGATCGCCTCGCTGCGGGGCTTGTCGTGCTCGGCGCACGCCTCGTCGAGCAGGGCGTCGAGCTCGTCGAGCGCATCGAGGAACCCCTGGTCGGTCCCACCACCACCGCCACCGCCGACCGAGGCGAGGTCGTACCAGGCGAACCCCGGCGGCGCGGCAACGGGACCGCGCGGCAGGACGGTGAGGAACCGGCCCTCGGGGTCGAGGTACGGCAGCAGCCCGCCGAGGTCCTTCTCGTCGGCGCCGTATCCGTGGACGAGCAGCAGGATGCGTGCGGCCTGGGGTGTACCGACGATGTTGTGGATCAGCGCCATCGCGAAACTCCGTCGTGGTCCGGACCCCGATGATGCCACGCTGGTGCGATGCCGCTCGAAGTCCCCGACCTCGCCGACGAGGTCGTCCGCCTCCGCCCCCCGGCGCTCGCCGACGTCGATGCCATCACCGCGGAGTGCCAGGACCCCGAGATCCCGCGGTTCACCCGCATCATGTCGCCGTACGGTCGTGAGGACGCGGTCCGCTTCGTCGAGGACGCCGGCCGCAGCTGGGCTGAGGGCTCGAGTGCCGCATTCGTGATCTCCGACGTCGATCGCGACACCGTGCTCGGGTCGGTCGGCCTCATGCGCATCCACGAGGAGCGGCACGTCGCCGAGATCGGGTACTGGGTCGCGGCGGAAGCCCGCCGGCGCGGCATCGCGACGCGCGCGGTGCGGTTGGTGGCCGACTGGGCCTCCCGCGACCTCGGGATCGCTCGCGTCGAGCTCATGACCCGCATCGAGAACGTCGCGAGCCAGGGCGTGGCCGAGCGCGCCGGCTTTACCCGCGAGGGTGTGTTGCGGTCCTACCTCACGTTCGGGTGCGGGCTCGCCGACGTGGTGATGTTCTCGCTGGTGCCCGCTGACCACCTCGAGATCCCTGCAGAATAGGGCCCTCGTCCTGCGCAGAATAGGGCCCTCGTACTCCAGCGCCTCACCGTTGCTTTGAGCGACCATTCGGGCATGGGTCGGCACCGCGCACCCCTCGACGGACTTCGGGCCGTCGCGATCGCCGCCGTGATCTTCTACCACTGGGCGCCGGGCTCGCTCCCGGGAGGCTTTCTCGGCGTCGACATCTTCTTCGTCCTCTCGGGCTACCTGATCACCAATGCGCTGCTCGCCGGATTGCGCCGCGACACGGCGTGGTCCTTCGCGTCGTTCTGGGGCCGGCGTGCTCGGCGAGTGCTGCCGCCCTTGTTCGTGATGCTGGCGGGTGTGGCGGTCTGGGCCGCCTTCGCGGTGCCGTCGGACCAGCTCGGCGCGGTCCGAGCGGACTCGCTCTGGACGTTGGCCGGCGCAGCCAACTGGCACGCGATCGTGTCGGGCCAGTCGTACTTCGACCTGTTCAGCGAGCCGTCGCCGTTGCGGCACACCTGGTTCTCATCGGTGATCGAGCAGTACTACCTGCTCTGGCCGCTGCTGCTGATCGGTGTCGTCCGTCTCGTCGGCGGACGTATGCGTCTCGTCGTGATGTTCTGCGCGATCGGGACCATCGCATCGGCCGCGCTCCTCGCCGCGACCTACGACCCGGCGGATCCCTCTCGTGCCTACTTCGGCTCCGACACCCGGGCGAGCCAGTTCCTGGTCGGGGGGATCCTCGCGGTGCTGCTCCTGGCGTGGTCTCCGACCACCCGAAAGGGTCGCGTCGGTCTTCAGACGGCGGGCGCTCTCGCGGCGGCCGTCTCGGCGGTCGCGTTCTTCGTGGCCGAGGACGACGCCTCGTGGTTGTATCACGGTGGGTTCCTCGTCTTCGCGGTCGTGACCGGCGTCCTCGTCGCCGCGCTCGTACAACCGACGGGAGGCGCGCTCCACCGCCCATTGTCGGTCCGCCCCGTCGTCTGGATCGGCACCGTCTCGTTCGGGCTCTATCTCTGGCACTGGCCCGTGGGAATCGCCATCTCCGAGGCGCGCACCGATCTGACCGGGTGGGGACTCACCCTCGTTCGCGTCCTGGTGACGTTGGCCCTCGCAACCGCCTCGTACTACCTGGTCGAGCTCCCGGTGCTCCGCCAGAAGCGACGCGGCCGCCGCGCGTGGATCGCTGCCCCCGCAGCCGCGGCACTCGTGGCCGGCGTCGTGATCGTCTCGACCGCCGGAGCCACCCCGTCGTCCGGGGTGTTCGCCGACCCCGGCAACGTCATCACCCACGGGCCTCGGTCTACCGCGACAACGAGCACGACGGTCATCCCCGACGGAGTCCCGCAGCCCGAGTCGAGCGTCCCGACACGCTTCCTCCTCGTCGGCGACTCGATCGGCCAGTCGCTCTCTGCCGCACTCTCGAAGGAGGCCGACGCGCGCGGGCAGGCCCTCTACGGCATCACGCGTGCAGGCTGCGGGATGACGACAACGGTGCCTTCCGACGCCGAGGGGATCTCCGTCCCGTGGGCGTCGGACTGCGCGCGCGAGACCGCTCAGTACCAGTCCGATGCGGTACGCGACGCGCAGCCGGAGGTGGTGCTCTGGCTCAGCAGCTGGGAGACCTCCGACCATGTCGTCGACGGCCGAGTCCTGCGGTTCGGCACGCGCCGCGGCGACGCCGCGCTGCTGGACGACTTCGAGGCATCGCGTGATCGTCTGACCGCCGATGGAGCAATGCTCGTGATGCTCACCATGCCGCCGACGGCCGAGCGATCCGACCTGGGTCCCGCTGATCAGGAGGCGGTCGAGCGGTTCGTGCACCTCAACGACCTGCTACGCGACTTCGCGTCGAGGAATCCCGACACGGTGAAGGTGCTCGACCTCGCCGGCATCGTGTGCCCCGGCGGGCCGCCCTGCCCGGAGGTCGTCGATGGGGTGCGGATCCGCCCCCGCGACGGTGGTCACTTCTCCCCGGCCGGGGCCGACTGGGTCGCGCCACGCCTGCTCGACGCGCTGACGGGCCCTCTCGGCTCGTCGGGTGCATGAGAGCGGTGTCCGCCCCGACCAGGCGGCGGCGCAGCGATCTGCGCGAGGCTGAGGCCATGAGACTCGGCGTGAACTTCGGATACCAGGACTGGGGCGCAGGCCTCGACGGCGCGATCAGCGCGGCGCAGGAAGCCGACCGTCTCGGCTTCCATTCGGGCTGGACGGCGGAGGCCTACGGGAGCGACGCGGTCACGCCGCTCACCTGGCTCATGGCCCACACCGAGCGCATGTCGTGGGGCACCGCGATCATGCAGATGCCGGCCCGGACCCCGGCGATGACCGCGATGACCGCGGCCACGCTCGACCTCATGAGCGGCGGCCGGTTCCTCCTCGGGATCGGCGCCTCCGGTCCGCAGGTGTCGGAGGGGTGGCACGGCGACGCGTACGGCAAACCACTCGGCAAGACGCGCGAATACGTCGAGATCATCCGGGCGATCCTCGCTCGCGAGGGGCCGGTCGAGCACCACGGCGCCCACTACGACATCCCGTACAGCGGCCCCGACGCGACCGGGCTCGGCAAGCCTCTGAAGCTGATCCTCCACCCGCGCCGCGCCGACCTGCCGATCTACGTCGCCGCGATCGGCCCGAAGAACGTGGAGCTCACGGCCGAGGTCGCCGACGGCTGGCTCCCGATCTTCTTCTCTCCGACCCGGGTCAAGGAGACGTACGGCCCTGCCCTCGACGCCGGGTTCGCGAAGGCCGGCGGCGGCAAGAGCCTCGAGACCTTCGACATCGCCGCGACGGTCACGGTCCTCGTCGGCGACGACGTGGATGCGCTGCGCGGCTTCGTGAAGCCCATGGTCGCGCTGTACGTCGGGGGGATGGGCGCACGGGGCAAGAACTTCTACAACGACCTCGCGTGCCGGTACGGCTACGAGGCCGCCGCGAAGGAGATCCAGGACCTCTACCTCGACGGCAAGAAGTCCGAGGCGATCGCCGCGGTTCCCGACGAGCTCGTCGACGAGGTCTCGCTCCTCGGGCCCAAGGAGCGGATCGCCGACAGGGTCGAGGCGTGGAAGGAGTCGGGGATCGGCACGATGGTGCTCGGCGCCGCGCAGCCCGAGGCCCTCCAGCTCATGGCCGAGCTGGTGCTCTGAGTCGGAGCGCAAGCGTCACTACCGGCCGATCAGAACAAGAAGTTCATCGACTCCACGACCCGCCGCGCGAGCGCCTCGTCGCCCTCGCACCGCAACGACCCACCGGCGAGGACCTCGCCCGGGTCGACCCGACCGGTCGCGAGCCGCACGAACGTCATGCCGTCAGTGACGATCCGGGCGGTCGCGTCGGCGGGCACCGCGTCGAGCACCTTCGCCCGACCGTCGACCCCGACCGCGAAGGCCCGCCCGGGAGGCGCGGCGATATCAAACGCGACAGTGGCTCCGTCGGGCGCGGCGGCCTTCTTCCCCACGACGTAGGCCATCGTCGAGACCATCCGCTCGACCGCGACGTCGGCGACCTCGGAGTCGACGTTCCCTGGCCGCCCGACCGCGCGGCGCATGTCCTGCTCGTGCACCCACGAGTCGAACGCGCGGAACGGCAGCAGATCACGGACCTTCCCCGGGCCCATCGGCGTCCACGACTCGTTGTCGAAGTCGTCGGGCCCGTACGCCCCGAGGTCCGCAAGGCGCCGACCGGTGACCTCGCGGAACTCCGCCAGCGCCTCCGCGCCGGTGAGCGCGCGACGGCTCTCGACGAAGATCTCGTTGTTCCTTCCGGCGTCGTTCTTGATGTGCTCCAGGTCGTCCGGGACCTCGACCTCGGGCATCGGCTCGCCCAGGATCATCCACTCGATCGCGGTGATGTGGGTGAGGTTGTCCTGGACGCTCCAACCGGGCACGTCGGTCGGTGTCTTCCACTCCGCCTCGCTCAGCTCGTCGCCCAGCTCGCCCATCGACCGCCACACCTGCTCGAGATGCCTGACCAGGTCCGTGTCGCTCACGTCGCACTCCCTTCGTCGCCGGGGCCAGCATGCTCGCGCACCTCGACGTCGAGCACCTGATGGTCGGACCCCTTCGTCACGACGACGTCGGCCAGGTCCCGGGTGGGGAGAATGTGGTCACGGAGGTTCACCAGGTTGATCCCCCGCCAGGTGCTCAGTGCGATCGCGTCGACCTCGTCCGGTGCCATCGAGACGAACGTCCGGTAGAACGACGACGGATCCGCCCTTGCCTCGGCGCACAGCACGCGGAAGCGATGGACATACCACCGCTCGAGGTCGGCCTCGGCCGCGTCGAGGTATACCGCGAGGTCGAGGCGTCCGGCGAGCGCCCCGAGCGTGTTCACCCCTTCGACCACCGCGACCTGGCAGGGTCCGAGCAGCAGGCCCGGACCAGGCTCCACGTCATAGGTGACGTGCGAGTAGACGGGGACCCGGACGTCCGGCGCACCCGCGTGGAAGGCGTCGACGAACCCGACGAGCGCGTCCACGTCGTAGCTCTCGGGAAAGCCCTTGTGCATCGTGAGACCCCGCGCGGCGAGCACCGCGTTCGGGAGGAGGAACCCGTCGGTGGTGACGACGGAGGCCGAGGTACCGCTCGCGACGAGCGCGTCGGCGACGGCCCGGGCGAGCGTCGACTTCCCGGATGCCACCGCGCCGGCGATCCCCACGACCGCGGGCGCCGCGCGGCCGGCCGCGGCCCCGGCGAGCGCGGCGAGGCGGGTCGCGGCGTCCGCCATCGCCGAGGTCATCGCCGCGCCATGTGCTGCGACAGGTCGCCGATGAGATCGGGATGGACGACCCGCTCGGCGAAACGCCAGGCGCCGTCGACGCGCTCGAACCGGTCGTGGTAGCGCCCTCCGAGCACGGCGCGGAGGGGACCGTCCGCGACCTGCTGCAGCACCGTGAACGTGCAGCCCCCGGTGGCGCGGTCGCCGTGCACGTCGACGACGAGGTTCCCGAGGACGTGCTTGGTACGCGGAGCGGAACCGCCCTCGTCGCCCGGGTAGAGGATCACGGGCTCGTACTGGCGCCGCACGGCATCGCGGCCCACGAGCGGGTCGCCGCCCCGGGCCGACCGGAACACCCCGTGCTCGAACAGCGCGGCGACGCCGTCGAGGTCGCCGGCGTCGAGTCGCTCGGCGTACGCGCCGATCAGCGCCCGGATCTGCTCCTCGTCACCCGACGCCATGGCCGCATCATGGCGCGACGGCGGCCGCCAGGCGCTGCTCGAACGCGTCCGCCAGGGCTCGTCGACCCTGGTCTCCATCGTCCTGCTCCGATCTCACTGCCGGGAGTCGCCGGGTAGCGTGCCTGCTCGTGACGGGTTCCGGCAAGCACGCGGCAGTGGTATTCGACCTCGGCGGCGTCGTCATGCCGTCGCCCCTCGACGCGTTCCGCGCCTACGAGGCGTTGGTCGGCCTGCCCCACCGGTTCCTCAGCGAGGTCGTGGTCCAGAGCGGCGACGAGGGCGCGTGGTCCCGCCTGGAACGTGGCGAGCTCACGATG
>JAWOIO010000019.1:0-2861 GCA_046484625.1 Acidimicrobiia bacterium | reverse complement strand
ACCTTGTCTCACCACCTTCCGCGGTACTCGTCGCTCGCCCGGTCCCGCGGCGACGAACCGTCGCCCACCTCGACGTAGCGGCACCGCATCGAGGGTCGGGGACCCCCTGGGCACCTGAGGATCGCCCTCGCGGAGGGCGCCTCCCGGCCTTGGTGCACCTGGCCTTGGCCCACCCGGCCTGACGCCGCAGTTCCCGGATCGCGCTATTAGCGCTCAAGTGCGCGCAGAGCGTGGCCGATTCTTCTCCTCACACACGGATTCCCCGCACGAATCTCGAGGAGGAGCAATGAAGCGCCAACCCCGGAGGATCGCCGTCCTCGTCAGCGTCGCGGCGCTCGTGCTGCTCGCTTCCGCCTGCCAACCCCGTGTCGCCCCGGCCCCGCCACCGGCACCGGCACCGGCCGCGGTCGCGGCCTCGAACTGCGGTGGTGCCAACGCCGTCGCGGCCCAGATCCTCGCCCGCGCCAACGGTGCCCGCGCGGCCAACGGGATCGGCCCCCTCCACTGGGACGGCCAGCTGATGTGCCTCGCGAGCAGCTGGAGCCGTCACATGGCCTCGACGCAGGCCATGGTGCACCAGAACCTCTCTGCGGCACTGGGCCAGCCCCAATACCAGCGGTACCGCACGCTCGGCGAGAACATCCTCCGCGGCCCCGCCGGGATCAGCGCCGACGCGATGCACGACGCCTGGATGGCGTCTCCCGGCCACCGGGCCAACATCCTCTCCGGCGCCTTCAGCTCGTTCGCCGCTGCGTCCGCGATCGGCCCCGACGGGATGATCTACGTCGCCGCCGAGTTCGGCGGCTAGGCCAGGTCGGTCGACCTCCAGCAGGAGCCGGACGGCAGCAGGAGGCGACGGGCAGCAGGAGGCGGACGGGCGCCACGACCGGCGCAGCGTACCGGGCGTGGACGGTGGGCGACGGGCCTCAGACGCGGTACTCGGGGTTGGGGAAGTCGAACCGACAGCCGGCGTCCCACGCGGTCCGCTGGTTGCCGTGAGCGGGGATGCCACCCGCATCCTTGAGCATCCGGGCCAGGTGCATGAGGTTCCACGCCATGAACGTGGTGTTGCGGTTCGTGAAGTCGTTCGCCGGTCCACCGGAGCCCGGGTCCAGGTACGACGGGCCGGGCCCCGCCTCCCCCAGCCACGCGGTGTCGGCCTGGGGCGGGATCGTGTATCCGAGGTGCTGGAGCGAGTACAGGACGTTCATCGAGCAGTGCTTGGCGCCATCCTCGTTCCCGGTGACGATGCACCCGCCGACCCGGCCGTAGTACGCGTACTGGCCCTCGTCGTTCAGGAGATGTGAGTTGCCGTACAGGCGCTCGATGACCGTCGTCGTCACCGACGACTTCTCGCCGAGCCAGATCGGCATCCCGAGGATCAGGATGTCGGCTGCCATCACCCGCTCGAAGAGCGCGGGCCACTCGTCCGCCTCCCAGCCGTGCTCGGTCATGTCGGGGTAGATGCCGGTCGCGATCTGGTGGTCGATCGCCCGGATCTGGTCGACCTGCACGCCGTTCGCCTCGAAGATCGCGATCGCGAGGTCGGCGAGACCCTGCGTGTGCGACTGCTCGGGCGACCGCTTCAGGGTGCAGTTGACGAACAGGGCCGTGAGGTCGGAGAAGTCCCACCTGCTCTCCTCGGACCACCGCTGCTGGATCTCGTTGAGGGTCATGCGCATTCGTCCGCCGATCGGGCGATCCGTTACACGGTGCTCCGGCCGTCGGCGATTCGCGGCGAGAATGCGTGCGTGTCCGGATCCGGGGTGTTCGCCGACGACCGCGTCCTCGTGCCGGCGCTCCGCCAGGGCGACGAGGCCGCCTTCGCCTGGCTGCTCGATCGGTACTCCGCTCCCCTGCGCCGGCTCGCCCGGACGTACGTGTCGAACGACGCGGCGGCCGACGAGGCCGTGCAGGACACATGGCTCGCCGTCATCACCGGGGTGGACCGGTTCGAGCAGCGATCGAGCCTGAAGACCTGGCTCTACGGGATCCTGGTGAACGTCGCCCGCTCGAAGGGGGTGAAGGAGCACCGGACGGTCCCGTTCGCGTCACTGCGCGACGAGCTCGAGCCCGGTGCGCCGTCGGTGGACCCCGACCGCTTCCGGGGCGCCGGGGACCGCTGGCCCGGGCACTGGGCGAACCCACCCGTTCCGTGGGACGAGCTTCCCGAGGACAGCCTCGTCGGGGACGAGACCCTCGCGATCATCGGTGCGGCGATCGAGACGCTGCCACCGAACCAACGGACCGTGATCACCTTGCGCGACGTCGAAGGGTGGGCGGCGGGCGACGTGTGTAACGCCCTCGACATCTCGGAGACGAACCAGCGAGTGCTCCTGCACCGCGCCCGATCGAAGGTGCGACGAGCACTCGAGGTCCACCTCGAGGAAGCACGCCGATGATCCTCCGCAAAGTGCGTCTCCGACTGCAGGGGGACTATCCCTGCGCCCGGTTGGTCGAGACGATCACCGAGTACGCCGAAGGGTCGATGTCGGCGCGTGAGCGCGGGCGTTTCGAACGTCATCTCGCTGCATGCGGCTCGTGCCAGGAGTATGTCGCCCAGCTCCGACGCACGATCGAGCTCACGGGCAAGCTCTCGGTCGACGACATCGATCAGCTGCCCGCTCCGGCCCGGGACGCGCTCCTCGAGACGTTCCGGAGGTTCCACTCGGCGCGGTGACCGCGGCGCGCTCGTGCGCGGCCGTGTAACGAGCGCGGTGGTTCGCTCACTGTGACGCATGACTCCCACCACGTTGCACTGGCACAAGGTCGCCGAGCTCGACGATCTCCCCGACGGGCGGGTCCGCACCGTGAACGTGGGAACACGTTCGTTGGCACTCACGCGGGTCGGCGACCGCTAC
>JAWOIO010000001.1:0-4098 GCA_046484625.1 Acidimicrobiia bacterium | reverse complement strand
GGATGATGAACCCACCGGTGACGAGCATCCACGGGAGCAGGATGTTCGTGTCGCCGTTCTGCAGCGAACTCAGGAGCAGGGTGCCCATCCCGGGCCGGGAGAAGACGCGCTCGGTGATGATCAGCCCCCCGAACAGCGCACCGACGTCGAGCGCCACGACGGTCACCAGGGCGCTCAACGAGTTCCGGAGCCCGTGCTTCCAGATCACCTTGCGTCGAGGGAGTCCCTTGGCCCGCGCGGTGCGGATGTAGTCGCTGTTGAGCTCCTCGAGCATCGAGGAGCGCTGGTAGCGGCTCCATCCCGCGATCAGCTGCACCGACAGCACGAAGACGGGCAGCGCGATCTCCTGGAAGTACTGCGTCGCGTTCTGCGGTCCTTCGGCGAACGGGATCGACCGGAAGATGACATCGGTCACGCCCGTCCATTGCTGGAGCTCGTAGGTGAAGTACTGGATCATGAGCAACCCGAGCCAGAACGTCGGCAGGGCGAGTCCGGCGAACGCCAGCCCGGTGAACGCGTAGTCACCCGGCGAGTACGGCTTGCTCGCGGAGTAGACGCCGATCGCCACCGCGATGCCACCCGACAGCAGCACCGCCCAGAACGCGAGCTGGGTCGTGTCCCACAAGGCCCGGCCGATCGAGTCGTCGACCGACTGGCCGGTGCGCTGGCTGTCGCCCCAGTTCCCCTGTACGAACTCGGACATGTAGTCCACGTACTGCACGGGGAGCGGTTGGTCGAGACCGAGCTCCTTCTCGACCCGCGGGATGCAGCCCTTGTCACGGCTGATGCCGCAGCGGGCCCGCGCCGGATCGGTGCCGAACTCGCGCACGAGCACGAAGATCAGCATCGACGCGAGGATCAGGACCGGGATCGAGTAGAGCACCCGGCGGGTGACGTACTTCAGCATCGACCCTCGGTGCCGCACCGACGTACACGTGGACGCGCAGGGATGGTCATGGGACGCAGAGGACCCGGCCGCGAACGGCCGGGTCCTCCTCGTTCACGTCTGGTCGCCCGTGGACGTCGTTCGGCCTCAGCCGTTCAGCGTCCAGAGGTTCATGTTGAAGAACGGGCCGAGCGTCGGGTTGTCGACGAGCGGACCGTCAATCTTGGCCGAGTCCCACACGAAGACGTTCGGCTTCTGGTACAGCGGGATCGCCACGAGGTAGTCGGCGAGCGCCGCCTGCCCGGCCTTCGCCGCCTCGGCCCGCGCCGCGGTGTCGAGGGTCACGTCGACCGCGCCCCACGTCTCGTCGATCGTGGGATCGTCGGTGCGGGTCCAGTTCTGTCCGACGAACCCGTTCTTCTTGGTCGGGATGTTCGTGGCGCAGAACACGATGCACAGGCCCGGGTCGGGGGTACCGACCTGGGCGTACAGCGCGACCTGGAACTTGCCCTTGGGGCCGTTCACACCGAACAGCACATCGGAATTCGGGTTCTTGATCTCCAGCTCGAAGCCGGCGGTCTGGAGCTGGCTCTGCCAGAGCTCCTCGGTCAGCTCACGCGCCTCGTTGCCGGCCGTGGTCTGGATCTCGAGGGAGGCCGTCTTGCCGTCCTTCTCCCAGATGCCCTGGCTGTTCTTGGCCCAGCCGTCGCCGGTCATGAGCTCGTCGACCTTTGCCAGGTCGGCCGTCTCGCCGTAGCCGGCATCCGCGAACGCCGCCGTGAAGTACTCGGGGAAGATCGGCATGACGAAGCTCTGGAGGACCCGGCCTTCGCGCACGGCCGGCTTGACGATGCCGTCGACGATCGCCGTGCGGTCGGTCGCCGCCATCAACGCCTGGCGGACCGCCTGGCTGTCGAGCGGGAACTTCCCGGCGTTGAGCCAGAAGCCCTCGTACACGTTGCCGAAGCTGACGACGTACTCGAGGTCCTCGCTCTCGTCGAACTCGTCGAGGATCCCCTCCTGGGGCTGCGGGTAGGCCGACAACACCTGGCCGGTCTTCACGGCCTGGGTCTCGGCGGCGGAGTCGACGATGAACTGGAACGTGACCTTCTGGATGGAAGGCTTCGTGCCCCAGTAGGCGTCGTTCGGGACGAGCGTGATGCTCTTGGTCTTCTTCCAGCCCTTCTTCCCGCCGTCCATCTTCCACGGACCACCGGAGAACGCGTACCCGTCCTTCATGGCCTTGTCGAGGCTCTTGCCCTCGAGGAGGTGGCTCGGCACCAGGAAGTAGAAGCCGCCGAAGAGGTCCTTCCACGCCGCGAACGGCTCACTGAAGGTGACGACCGCGGTCTTCGGGTCGGTGGTGTCGACGCTCTCGATCGACCGGTACCCGGTGTCGTCGTAGATGTCCTTGCCCGTGGAGATCTGCTCCCACAGGTACTCGAAGTCGGCCGAGGTGATGGGCGTCCCGTCGCTCCACACCGCGTCCGGGTTGATCGGGTAGGTCACGACCTGCGGCGGCCCCTCCGACAGGGTGGGCTCACCCGCGAGGACCGGGCTCGGCTCGTAGGTCCCCTCCGGCGTCACGGTGAACGCCTGCGGCAGCGTGTGCACGCCCAGCGACCAGACGCCCCACGAGGAACCGGCCGAGCTGCTGATCCAGTTCGCCGTCGCGAGCTCCTGCTCGGCCGCGATGAGCAAGGTGCCGTCGGAAGCCTGCTGACGAGCTCGATCGGGCGCCGATGCCCCGACCGGACCGGCGACGAGGCCGGCGACGGCCACCATCGCGATCGCAGTCACCCACGCGCGTGTACGAAGACACACCTTCACACGAACCACCCCTCGCTTGCCCGGTTCAGTTACTGGTCAGTAAGAACCCGGCGAGTCTGACACATCGCGGTGCCCGCGGAGCGGACTCGACCACGCCTGGCCGACCGACCCGCGATGCGATCGGAAGGCCCGGATCAGGGCTGGAGGCGCAACGAGAGGATCAGGGTGACGAAGCCGAAGATCAGGGCGGTCACGATCGTGAGGCGGTCGAGGTTGCGCTCGACGACGGTCGAGCCGGCCATCGAGCCACCCAACGAGCCGCCGCCGAACATGTCGGAGAGACCGCCGCCCCGTCCGGAGTGCAAGAGCACCAGGAACAGGAGGATCAGCGCCGACAGGACGCACAGGACGATGAGGATCGCGTCGAGAGCCACGCCGAGATTCTAGGCCGTCACACCCGGAAGCGGACGATGCGGGCGAAGTCGTCGGGATCGAGGGAGGCGCCGCCTACGAGTGCACCGTCGATCTCGGGCTCGGCCATCAGGTCGGCGATGTTGCCCGGCTTCACGCTCCCCCCGTACTGGATGCGGATCGCGTCGGCGGTCTTCCCGTAGAGGTCGCGGAGCACCTCCCGGACGACCCCGATGGTGGCGTTGGCGTCGTCGGGGGTCGCATTGCGGCCGGTGCCGATGGCCCAGATGGGCTCGTAGGCGACCACGCACTGCTCGGCCGCGTCGGCCTTCACGCCGGCGAACGCCGCACGGGTCTGCGCGTCGACGCGGACCTCGGTGTGTCCGGCCTCGCGCTCGTCCAGCGTCTCGCCGACGCACACGATCGGGGTCATGTCGTGCTTCAGCACGGCGCGGACCTTCTTGTTCACCGTGTCGTCGGTCTCGCCGAACACCTGGCGGCGCTCCGAGTGGCCGACGATCACGTACTGGACGTTGAGCTTCGCGAGCATCGGGGGGCTGACCTCGCCGGTGAACGCCCCGGACTCCTCGAAATGACAGTGCTGGGCACCGAGCGCGATCGGGATCTCGTCGGCCTCCAGGACGGTCTGGAGCGTCCGGAGGTCGGTGAACGGCGGGCAGACCACGACGTCACAGGCCTCGTAGTCGTCGGCCTCGAGCCGGTACGACAGCTTCTGGATCACCTGGATCGCGACCAGGTGGTCGTGGTGCATCTTCCAGTTGGCGGCGATGATCGGCGTGCGAGCCATGGTCGGTCCCCTCTTGAAGTTCGGTCCCCTCTTGAAGTTCGGTCCCCTCTTGGAGTTCGGTCCCCTCTTGGAGTTCGTTCGCCTCTAGGAGTCGTTCGTGCTGCGCGCCGCTGCGGTGCGCAGTGCGGCGAGCCCGGGGAGGTCCCCCTGCTCGATGAGCTCCAGCGATGCTCCCCCGCCGGTGCTCACGTGGTCGACCCGGTCGGCGAAGCCCATCTGGCGC
>JAWOIO010000239.1:0-15677 GCA_046484625.1 Acidimicrobiia bacterium | reverse complement strand
GAAAAAAGCTCCAGCGCGTCGAAATGTTGTCAAAAGGGATGTCCATGCAGTTTCCGTAATCATTCAGATACCGAGCAGAAACTGTGCCACAAAGCGAACTTTCCAGGTTCGAGGGTACCTTAGGGCTCGCGCAGAAAATTTTGCGCGAACCCTTGATTTGGTGGTGGCCGTCTGAACGAAGTCGGAATACCCCCGAACCCAGTGAATACCTGCCCGGAGGAACACCTGAGAAACTTGGATTGGGTTGAAATGCCGCTCCGCTCGGCCTCGACCGCCCGGCGCACGTCAGGATCGTCGATCGCCCCCGTGGCCTGGAGCGACACGTGGTCGTCGGCCCGGCACTCGACGGCGAGGGCGCCCTGCGCGACCTGCGGGAGCATGATCGAGGTGTCCAGCCGCTCGGCGATCCGTCCTTCGAGCCCGAGGCGATCGAGAGCCGCCGCGGCGACGACCACGGCGTCGAACCCGGCGGCCTTCTCGAGCCGGGTGTGCATGTTGCCCCGCAGCTCGGCGAACCCGAGGTCGGGGCGGCGCCCGGCGAGCTGCGCCCGCCGCCGCACGGAGCCCGTCGCGACGACCGCGCCCGTCGGCAGCGAGTCGAGTGTGGCGCCGACGAGCGCGTCACGCGGGTCGGCGCGCTCCGGGACGGCCGCGAGCACGAGCCCGTCGGGCGTGGCAGCGGGGAGGTCCTTCGCCGAGTGCACCGCGAGGTCGGCCCGACCGTCGAGGACCGCCTCTTGGACCTCCTTCACGAAGACACCAATGCCCCCGATGGCGTGGATCGGCGCGTCCGTGCGTCGGTCGCCCGTCGTCTCGACCACGACGAGCTCGGCCTCGTGGGAGCCGGCCGTGGCGAGCAGCGCGACGACCCGCTCGGCCTGCCAGCGAGCGAGGGCACTGCCACGGGTCGCGACCCGCAGCCGGGCCATCAGGAACCGGCGTCGGTCGGGGGTTCGGGCGGGACTTCTTGGCCGTCGCGGAGCGCGAACAGCGCTGCGAGCGCGTCGGCGTATCCCTCACCGACCGCCGAGCCGGCCGAGTCCTTGAGGCGCACGGTCGGCTCGTGCAGCACCTTGTTGAGCAGGCCGCGCGTGATCTGGTCGACCACACCGCGGGCCTCGGGATCGAGGGCAGCCAGCTTGGCCTCGTGGCGGGCCACCTCGAGCAGCCGGAGCTCCTCCATGTGGTCGCGCAGCGCGGCGATCAGCGGCGCGACCTCCCGGGCCGACCGTTCGGTCCGGAACCGCTCGAGCTCGTCGGTGATGATGACCCGGACCCGGCCGACCTCGGCCCGACGGGCCTGCAGCGACTGCTCGCCCACGGCCTTGAGGTCGTCGATGTCGAGGAGCATGACGCCGAAGACCTGCCCGACCCCCGGGTCGACGTCACGGGGGACGGCGACGTCGACGACCAGGAGCGCCCGTCCGTCGCGGCGGCGCATGACCTGCTCCATGTCGGCGCGCTCGATCAGCGTCCCCGGTGCACCGGACGACGCGAGGAGGACATCGCTCGACACGAGCGCGTCGAGCACGTCGTCGAGGGGGACGGCGCGGCCACCGACCCGGTTCGCCAGCTCGCTCCCCCGCGCCCGGCTGCGGTTCGCGACGACGATCTCGTCGACCCCGGCTCCCGACAGCGCGATCGCCATCCCCTCACCGACGTCACCGGCACCCAGGAGCAGCACCCGCCGCCCCTCGAGCGATCCGAGCCGATCAGCCGCGATCT
Organism: Acidimicrobiia bacterium; assembly: GCA_046484625.1. Classification (GTDB taxonomy): domain Bacteria; phylum Actinomycetota; class Acidimicrobiia; order IMCC26256; family PALSA-555; genus DASUAO01. The sequence continues at coordinate 13,952 of JAWOIO010000239.1, read as the reverse complement.
GGACCGCGGCGGACGAGACCGAGACGGCATGACGGCCGATCGCGGTCTCGGTGCGGGCGCGCTTGCCGACCTCGACGGCCTGGCGGAACACCCGCGAGAGGAGCACACCTGCGGACTGCTCGCGCTCGGCGTTGACCCACGCGTCGCGGACCTGGCCGAGGATCTCCCCCTCGCCGATGATCATCGAGTCGAGCCCCGATGCCACGCCGAAGAGGTGCGCAACCGCGGCCTCGTCGTGGTACGTGTACAGCTCCTCGCTGAGCGCCTCCGGGGCGACGCCCGACGTCTCGGCGAGGAAGTGCCGCACGTCGTCGACACCGTCGTGGAACCGGGTGGCGCGCGCGTAGACCTCGATGCGGTTGCAGGTCGTGAGGAGCACGGCCTCGGCCAGGTGCTCGCGTCCGATGAGGTCGTGGAGCGCCTTGGGAAGGCCGCTCGACGGCACCGTCATCCGCTCGAGCAAGCCGACCGGCGCGGTGTGGTGGTTCAGTCCGACGACGACGAGAGACACGTCTGAAGGAGCTCCTTGGCGTCGGCGGTGCGACCGTCGCGTATGAGATCGAGCATGCCCGAGTCGAGGGCACCTCGCCAATCCAACCCCTCACTCGTTGCGCCGGTCGACCGGAGGGCCTCCCGGGCCTCCGACAGCAGCTCGAGGAGGGTGGCCCACTCGGGCCCCATCTCGGTCCGGACATGGTCCTTGAGGTACGTCGCGAGCGCCGGGCTGCGGCCGCCGGTGCCGACGGTGACCACGAGATCCCCCTGGCGCACGACCGACATCAGGGTGCACGAGCAGTGCTGCGGGTCGTCGGCGGCATTGACCCAGACCCTCCGGGCGGTGCCGGCCTCGAAGACGGCCCGGTTCACGTCGGGGCTGCTCGTCGCGGCGGTCGCGAGCCACGCGTCGTCGAGGTCCGAGTCGGTGAACGGCCGGACCGAGAGCGTCAGCGCACCATCGCGACTCCAGGCCTCGATCTCATCGCAGACGTCGAGCGCGACCACGTGCACGTCGGCACCGGCGTCGAGCAGCGCCTCGATCTTGCGCGCGGCGATGCGCCCTGCACCCACCACGACGCACCGACGACCCTCGAGCAGGAGGTTCACGGGGTACCCACCCAGGCCGGCCCGCCCGCCGTGCGGCGCGCCCGCCGTCATGCCGGGGCCTCGGCGCGGTGCTGCTGGTAGAAGGAGAGGATCTGCAGCTCGGTGGCGAGATCTACCTTGCGCAACGAGACCCCCGGTGGCACCGAAACCACGGTCGGCGCGAAGTTGAGGATCGAGCCCACGCCGGCGGCCACCAGGCGGTCCGACACCTCCTGTGCCGCGGTCGCCGGGGTCGCGATCACGCCGATCGCGACGTAACGGGACGCGACGATCTCGTCGAGCGCGGCGATCGGCTCGATCGGGAGGTCACCCACGGTCCCGCCGACCTTGGCCGGGTCCGCGTCGAAGAGCGCCACGACCCGGAAGCCGCGCGCCCCGAAGCCCCGGTAGTTGGCCAGGGCGCGGCCGAGGTTCCCGAGGCCGACGATCGCCACCGGCCAGTCGTGGGTGAGGCCCAGCTCTCGGGCGATCTCGTCGACCAGCTCGGCGACGTCGTACCCCACGCCCCGGGTGCCGTACGAGCCGAGGTGGGAGAGATCCTTGCGCACCTTGGCGGCGTTCACGCCCGCCAGCTCGGCAAGCTGCTCCGACGAGACCGTCCCGATCGACTGATCGGCCATCTCCAAGAGCGCCCGCGAGTAGAGCGGCAGGCGGCTCACGGTGGCATCGGGGATCCTGCGAGCGTCCGAGATGGGAGGACTCCCTGTGCAGCGGCGGTCGACGGTGCGCTTCTGGTCCCGAGATCCGGGTCTCGGGCCCATGCTACCGCCGCTCGTGCAATTGTTCACAAGGGGTCGGACCTCCCGTACGCTCGGGTTCGTGGTCGCCGGACTCGCCTTCCTCGCGACGGCGTTGGCCTCGCTGTTCGCCGAAGCGACCCTCGTGCGAGCCACCCAGCGGCGGAGCCCACATCTCTGGGCCTGGACGGTGGCCCTCGCGATGTTCGCCCTGGCGTCGGCGGCGCTCGCGATCGGCGTGTCGACGGGGTGGGATCGCGGGACCTTCCGGGCGTTCTACCTCCTGGGCGCGGTGCTGAACGTCCCGTGGCTGGCCCTCGGCACCGTCGCCCTGCTCGCGGGGCCCGACGCCGCGCGCCGGGTGCGATGGTTCCTCGTCGGGTTCAGCGGCCTCGCCGTCGGTGTCCTGGTGAGCGCACCCATGGCCGATGTCGGCGGCACCGAGATCCCGGTGGGCAAGGACGTGTTCGGGGCGCTGCCGAGGATCCTCGCGGCCGTCGGCAGCGGCGTCGGCGCGACCGTGATCGTGGCCGGGGCCCTGTGGTCCGGGATCCGCTACGCGCGCGACCGCGAGGCCACCGACCGGACCCGGATGGCGGTCGCCAACCTGCTGATCGCGCTGGGGACCCTCGTCCTGTCGAGCGGGGGGCTCGTGCAAGGGATCGTGGGCCACGACGAGGCGTTCAGCCTCAGCCTCGTGGTCGGGATCGGGGTGATCTACGCGGGGTTCGTGGTCGCCGAGGGCCGCAGCTCTCGACGCAGCAGCTTCCCGGTCGACGATCTCGGGAGCTCGTCGACCACCTCGTAGCGGCCCGGGCACTTGTAGCGGGCGAGCGCGTCGGCGCACCACTCGCCCAGCGCGGCGATGTCGAGCGTGGCGCCGGCCCGGGCGACGACGTAGGCGGCGACCGCCTCCCCCGTCCGCGGGTGCTCCTCACCCACCACGGCGGCGTCGGCGACGTCCGGATACGCGAGCAACACCTCCTCGACCTCGGCCGGGAAGACGTTGAAGCCCGACACGATCACGAGGTCCTTGGCCCGGTCGACGATGAAGAGCTCCTGGTCGTCGGTGAAGACCGCCACGTCACCCGTGCGGAGCCAGCCGTCCTCGGTCAGGGCCCGGCCCGAGGCCTCCTCGTCGTTCCAGTACCCCGCGAACACGTTCGGTCCCCGGACCCAGATCTCGCCGGGATCCCCGACCAGCACGTCGGTGCCGTCCTCGCCCACGAGCCGGACCTCGACGCCGGGCAGGGGCGGCCCGATCGAGCCCGGTACCGGTTCGGGGGTCAGCGCGGTCGTCGTCACGATCGGCGCGGCCTCGGTGAGGCCGTACCCCTGGTGGAGCACGATCCCGAAGCGCGACCGGAACCCCTCCGCGACGCGGTCGGGGAGCGGTGCCGCACCGGAGACCGCGAGCCGGACCGACGCGAACGTCGTGTCCGGCAATGGCGGGTCGAGCACGAGCCACTGGTCGTACATCGCCGGGACCCCGGCGATGACGGTGACCGCGTGGGTGGCGACGAGCGCCGCGGTGCTCGACGCATCGAAGTGGTCCTCGAGGACGACCGAGCCGCCCGCGGCCAGCGTCACGCCGAGCACGACGTTGAGGCCGAAGATGTGGTGGAACGGCAGCACGCCGAGCACGACGTCGTCGGGTCGAATGGCCAGGCCCGGGTGGTCGAGCACCTGGGTGATGTTCGCGGCGAGGTTCCCGTGGGTGAGGACGGCGGCCTTGGGCGCTCCGGCCGTCCCCGAGGTGAAGAGCATCACCGCGGGATCGTCGGTGGCGCGGGCGGCGATCGGTCCGGCGGCATTCGGACCGGGCTCGCCCGATCCGTCGGTCGCGTCGATCAGCTGGTCGAGGCGCAGCACCTCGCGGCCGGCGGCTGCGATCGCCTCGGCGGAGGCCCCGGCGCCGAGGACGAGGCGCGGCTCGATCGCGTCGAGTTCACGGGTCAGCTCTCGCGTCGGTGCCATGGGGTTGAGCGGGACCGCGATCGCGCCGACCTGGAGGGTCGCCAGATACCCGACGACGAACGCGTCGTCGTTGCCGCTCGAGAGCCCGAGCCGGTCCCCGGGGAGGATCCCTGCGGCCGTGAGGGTGCGGGCGAGCCCGGCGACCCGCGCGGTGAGCGCGCGGTAGGAGACGGCTCCGGTCGGGCCGACCAGCGCGACCGCGTCGGGGGCACCCGAACCGAGCAGCATCTCCAGGAGGTTCACCGGGCCGCATGGTAGGCCGTCGGTTCTCGGGCACCGCCGCCGGGCGAGAGCACCCGGGAGCGCCCGGTGGAGGCAAGTGGACCCGACCGCGGGTGTGGGCCTTGGGGCGGGCTGGGAGGCCGGTGTCATCGCCGGTGTCCCCGGCGATGTCACGTTCACCCACACCCGCGAGCCGGGTCCATCCCCCGCATCGTCCCTACGGTGGCGAACCTTGAGCAATTATGCCACGGAGAGTGATATTTCTTGCGCAACTGCCCGGGCCGCCCGCCGGGTCGGTCACGGAAGGTGGGCTTGCGGAGGGTGGGCTTGCGGAGGGTGGGCGCTCGGGGCCGCTGGCCCCGCGCGCGACTACGGCCCGAGCCGCAGGACGAACTGGGCGAAGGCAGCGCTCAGGATCAGCACCAGCAGGGTGGCGATCACGATCGTGGTTCCGCGCCGCATCGGGTGAACCTCAGCCGCCCGGCACCGGATCGACGGGGGACACGGAGCCTGGCAGCGTCACGGTCACCGCCGACCCCGCGCGGAGCGTGAACTCCTCGGCGGCCGACGCGCGGTCGAGGACGAGGGCGCAGAGCCCATAGGAGTCCACCATCACCACCAGCTCTCCGGGCTTGGCGTCGGCGAACGTCTGCACCCATCGGGCCGACTTGGCCCGATCGCCGGCCACCACCTCCACGAGCCCGCCGACCGCGCCACCGAGCTGGACGAGCTCGTCGGGACCCACGTTGAGCTGGGCGTTGCCGAACCGGTCCACCCACCACACCTCGCACTCGAGCGTCCCGGTGTCGGTGGCGTTCGGGAGCGCCAGCAACCCGGGGACCAGGCCAGCCGGGTCGACGGCGGTCCCGAGCTCGCCGAGGCCGGTCCCCGACGCGAGGTAGGCGGTCGCCGGTGCCATGACGTCACGACCTGCGAACGTGGGGCCCGGCGCGGGGAGTCGGTACTCGTCCCGGTCGAGCGAGACGACCGCCGAGGCTCCTCCGAGCATGGCGACCGCCGGGGCGAGGAGCCCGTTGTCGGGTCCCACCATGGTGCCGCCCGCGCACTCCACGGCGATCATGCGCCGGTCGGTGCCCACGCCGGGGTCGACCACCGCGAGGACCACCGATCGCTCCGGCAGGTACTGGACCGCCCGCACCAGCGCCAGCGCCCCCGCGCGCACGTCGTGCGCCGGGAGGTCGTGGGTGATGTCGAGGATCCGCAGGTCGGGGGCGATGCCGAGCATGACGCCCTTGCACACCCCGACGAACTCGTCGACGAGCCCGTAGTCGGAGAGGAACGCGACCGGTCGACGCTCAGCAGAGCTCACCACATCGAGGCTAGGGGTCGCATGAGCGACGGCCCGAACGGGCCGTCGCTCAACCGGCCTGGGTGAACCGGGACGCGAGGTACGCGTCGACGTCGGTGTCCCGGACCCGGAACGACCTGCCGACGCGCACTGCCGCCAGCTCGCCCGCCTTGATCAACCGGTACACGGTCATCGATGACACTCGCAGCATGTCGGCGACTTCCTGCACTGTCAGGAAACGCGCCTCCGCAAAGGACTGCGCCACGCGGCTCACCCCTCTCCCCCGCTCTCGGGGGCAGCGTAGGCCCCCGGGGAAGGAGTTGTCGAGTGTGGCGTGCGTCCGGCTCCGGCACCGTTGGAGCGTCCCCCGGCGTCGCCGGGGTCGGGGTCGGCGTTCGGGTCGGCCTCGAGCCCGGTCAGCCGGGCCGTGAGCAGCGTGACGAGGGGGGCGTATGCCTCCGGCGGGCGCCTGCAGTCGAGGGGGATGGTGGTCACCGGGGCGCCCCGGCGGGCCACGACCGCCAGGGCGACGGCGTCGACGTCGGCCGGGGCGATCGTCCGGTGCCCCGCCGCCACGGCCGCGGCCGCGAACCCCCGGTCGGCGACCACGAGATCGGGACGCCCCACCCCGAAGAGCCAGTCATCCGCGAGCCCGCTCCGGTCGTCCATGAGCCTGATCCCGTCGTCGGCCCGGAGTGAGCGGCCATCGGTCACCACCGCGACTCCGTCGACCCACCAGATCGAGGGTGCGGAGCCGGCCACGCCGGTCGCGGCTCGGTTCGCCGGGGCATTCGAGCGCAGGACAGTGGCCCCGGCGGCTCCCAGGAGCCGGGCCAGCGCTTGGTAGCACCCGAGCATCGATGCCGGTCGGCCGGTGGCCAACGCGACCGACCCGCCGGTCCGGCAGACGTCGGAGAGTGCGTCGGCTGCGATCCCCGCGGCGGCCAGGGTTCGCTCCACGGCGATCGTGACCGTCCGCTTCGTCGGGTCGTAGCCCCAGCCCTCGGCCAGCGCGGACCACACCTCGTCGCGCGTGGGTCGGTCGGGACCGGCGAAGTCGAGGCCCCCGAAGTCGAGGCCCCCGAAGTCGAGGCCCAGGGTCGCCTCCGGGCGCCCGGCCACCACGCCGGCCACCAATGCTTCCAGCTCGGCGCGCCCCGACGACGACGGCACCCCGGCGAGGTGGGCAGCGACGACGGTGCGGCGGGCACTTGTCACCCGCGGTCCGGCGGCGGCGAGCCGTCGTGGTGGGGTGGGCGGATCGAGCCGAGGAGGCCGCCCCCGACGCGGCCGGCGGGTCACGCGTCGCCCAGCTCGATCGACCGGGCGGCCGCCGCCCGGACCGCGTCGAGGACCGCCGCACGCGTCCCCCGTGACTCGAGCACGTGGAGCCCGGCGGCGGTCGTGCCGCCGGGGGACGTGACCGCGGCCCGCAGGGCCTCGGGCGACTCCCCTTCGGCCAGCAGCATCGCGGCGCCGAGCAGCGTCTCCCGGGTGAGCTGGTCGGCGACGGCACGGGGAAGGCCCGCGAGCACGCCCGCATCGATGAGCGCCTCCGCGACCAGGAACACATAGGCCGGGCCCGAGCCCGAGAGCGCGGTCACCGCGTCCATCTGGGACTCGGGCACGCGCACGACGATCCCGACCGCACCCAGCACGCGTTCGGCCTCGGCCAGATGCGAGTCGGAGGCATGCGCACCGGCCGAGATCGCCGTCGCCGCGCGGCGAACGAGCGCGGGCGTGTTGGGCATGGCCCGGACCACGGGCCGGCCGGCCACCGCGGCGTCGAGCGTCGCCAACCGGACCCCGGCTGCGATCGAGATGACGAGCGCGTCGGTCCCGAGGCTGGGGAGGCACTGCGCGAGCGCTTCGACCGCGACCGCGGGCTTGACCGCCAGTACCACGACATCGGCGTCGGAGACTGCCCACGCGGGACTCGGGGCGATCCGCACACCCGGGAACCGCTCTTCGAGCACCCGCCGCCGGTCCGGGTCCACCTCGGCCACGGCGAGGTGCTCGGGCTCCCAGCCGGCATCGAGCAACCCGCCGAGCAGGGACTCCCCCATGCGGCCGCCGCCGAGCAGCGCGAGCGTGGGCATGACCGGAGGCTAACCGTGCGCGGACCGACCCGCGAGACGAATCGGCCTACCGGTTCGTGGCGCGCGGAGCCGACGCGAACGAGCCCGAGGAACGCTCCGACACACCCCGCACTTCCCCGAACGGGATGGCCGTCCTGCACCTCGGGCCCGCTGCTCCGATCGACCGAGGCCGACCGGCCCGGTGCCCGTCGGCGCCGGACGCGCATCGTCGCGCGTGCCGGACGCACGAACAAGGCCTTCCTCAGTCGGATCTCGCGTCACCGTCACCGACGCTCGGTGTCGCACGACGTCCGAACGCAATCGAGACCGCGGTCGGGAAGCACCGGTCCACGGCTTCGTAGAGCACCCCGATGATGCGGTCGAGCTCCTCGACGGTGAGGTGCTCGAGCGCGACCCTTCCGACGAGGTACACGTCGCCGTCGGGTCCGATCGAGAACTTTGCGCCGTACATCGCGTGGTTGTGCGCGAGCAGATACCGGTAGAGGTCGAGGCGGCGCGTCGGTGGATCGGGGAGGAAGTACACCTCGTAGCGCAGCGTGCGCTGGTGGAGATCGAAGTAGATCGTGGTCGCGTCGCGTGCGTCGCAACCGAAGCGCACGTACCACCGGGTGAGCTCGGGATCGAACTCGACGGTCTGCACCCACGGCTCGGCCGCGACCACCTGCTCGAGGTGGATCGAGATCAGCTCGTGCGCGGCGCGCATGCGCTCCTCGAGTCGGTCGCCGAGCTCGGCGGCCGGCCCGGAAAGGTCGGTGTGGGCGGGTTCCGGCGCGCCCGACACGTCGTGACCCGCGTCAGGTGCAGCGGACGAGCTCGCGCGCGCCCACGTCGGCGTAGAGACGCCGGAGCCGGGCGGCGGTCATGCTCCAGGTGTAGCGCCCGGACGCCGCCGCCGCCGCGAACGCCATGTCCGAGGCGAGCCGGGGATCCGCGAGGAGCGCTTCCACCGGCGCCGCGAAGTCGTGGCCGGTCCGGCCGTCGACCAGGAAACCCGTGTGCAGGTGCTCGACGAGCGAGCGAAGACCACCGACGTTGGCGGCCACCACCGGCGTGCCGCACGCGGCTGCCTCGAGCGCCACCAACCCGAACGACTCTGTACGCGACGGTACGAGGCACACGTCCGCGGCGCGATACCAGTCGGCGAGCGCGCCGTGGGGCTGCGGCGGCTCCCAACGGATGCGCGCCTCGACGTCGAGAGCACGGGCGAGACCGCGGAGGCGCGCGACCTCGGCGTCGCCGGCTGCCCCGCTCGGTCCGCCGACGATGACGAGGAGCGCGGTGTCGTCGGTGAGCGACGCCAGCGCGCGGATTGCCAGGTCGACGCCCTTGAGCGGTTGGATCCGACCGACGAACAGCATGACCGGTCGGTCGAGGGGCAGGCGGAGGTGCCGGCGCGCGGCCACCGCATCGCCCGGATAGAACATCGCGTGGTCGACGCCGGGCGGGATCACCTCGATGCGCTCCGGGTCGGCGCCGTACGCGGTGACGAGGTCCCGCTGTTCGTCGGGCGTCGAGGCGATCAGGCGGTCGGTGCACGCCACGGTCTCGGCCTCGGATCGGGCCCGTTCGGGACCGTCGTCGAGGATGCCCGCCGCCGCCTTGGTGTGGGCGAGGGTGTGGAAGGTGGCCACGAGCGGGAGCTCGAGCTCGTGCTTGAGCCGGTGCCCCACCGCGCCCGAGAGCCAGTAGTGGGCGTGGAGGGCGTCGACGGCGCGCCCCGGGGCGTCGAGGTGGGCCCGTGCCGCCCCCACGAGATCGTCGAGCAGCGGGAAGAGGTCGGCCTTCGCGAGTGGCGCCGCGGGCCCGGCCTCGAGGTGCACGACCCGTACGCCGGGCTCGAGCTCGGCGATCGGCGCCCGCCGTGGGCGGTCGAGGCGGGTGAGGACGTCGCACTCGACGCCGGCCCGGGCCAGCGCCGAGGCGAGCGAGCGCACGTACACGTTCATCCCGCCGCCGTCGCCCGAGCCGGGCTGGGCGAGCGGGGAGGTGTGGACGCTGAGCATCGCGACTCGACGGACCGGCATCGGCGTCAACTGTACCGGGGTCTCCGAAGGCTCCGAACTGATCCGGCCGCCCTCCCGGCTCCTTGGCGCGCTGCTTGGCGGGCTACTCGGCGGGGCGCTGGAAGGAGCGATACACCTCGCGCAGCACGTCCTTCTGGCGCTCGGACAGCGTGGCGTCGCGGCTGATCGCCGACTCGAGGTCGTGTTCGTCGAGATCGCGCTGCTCGAGGAACCCGGCGCGCACGTAGAGCGTCTCGGCCGAGATGCGCAGGCCGTGGGCAATCTGTTGGAGGATCTCGGCGCTCGGCTTGCGCAACCCGCGCTCGATCTGGCTCAGGTAGGGGTTCGAGATCCCGGCCAGCTCGCTCAGCTTGCGGAGGGAGAGCCGGGCGTTCCCGCGCTGCTCCCGGATGAACTCGCCGAGATCACGGAACCGCTGCTCGATCGCCTCGGCCACCGCTCAGGCCGCCGCGTTCAGGCGGGGTCCACGGCGTGACGGGCCGCGACCTCGTGCTCCAACCGGTCGATCACGCCGTGGAGCCGGCGCCGCCGCTCCGAGGTCTCGGCCTCGAGTCGGCGCAGGAGCTCGAGCGTCTCGCGGAGCTCGTCCTCGGCCATGGCCGGGAGGTGCACCAGGGTGGAGTCCGAGATCAGGTACTCGAGGCCGCGTCGCCACTCGATCGCCGGTGCCGGGCCGAGGTGGCGGGGCAGCCGGCTGGTCGACGGGTCGGGTCGGGGTGGGGGATCGGCGAGGATCTGCGGGAGCGCGGCGATCAGGTCGCCCACGGTGCCCCCGGCCGCGCGCCGGTCGAGCTCGGCCTTCACGATGTCGATTCGGGCCTGCGCGAGCCTTCGCACGTAGGAGACCTCGGTCTCCACCTCGGAGCATTCGGCGTGCATCGCACGCAGTGCATCGAGGTCCTTGGCGTCGAGCCCCTCGAGGTAGGCGGGCGCCACGAGGACATCAGCGCGCCGTGTGTGCGTCTGCGCCATCATCACGAGGCTACCAGCGCGTCCGGCGAACGGCCCGGAACACTCCGCATACTCTCGACGTTGTCGACGACGAACCCCCGACGGCGAACCCCAACGGCGAACCCCAACCACGAACCCCAACCACGAACCCCAACCACGAACCCCAACCGCGAACGAGGAGGCCCCCGTGGCCCCGTACACCCTGCCCGACCTCGCCTACGACTACGGCGCGCTGGAGCCGCACCTGTCCGGACGGATCCTCGAGCTGCACCACGGGAAGCACCACGCCGCCTACGTGGCCGGAGCCAACACCGTGCTCGACCGACTCGTCGAGGCACGGTCGAGCGGCGACTACGGCGCGATCAACCAGCTCGAGAAGAACCTCGCGTTCCACCTGTCCGGGCACGTCATGCACTCGATCTTCTGGCGGAACCTGTCGCCGGACGGGGGCGGTCGACCCGAGGGCGAGCTCGCTGCGGCGATCGACGAGCACCTGGGGTCGTTCGACGCGTTCCGAGCCCAGCTCACGGAGGCCGCCATGAACGTGCAGGGGTCCGGCTGGGCCGCGCTCTCGTGGGAGCCGCTCGGCGGACGGCTCATCGTCGAGCAGGTCTACGACCACCAGGGCAACGTCGGCCAAGGCGGGCCGCCCCTCCTCGTGCTCGACATGTGGGAGCACGCGTTCTACCTCCAGTACGAGAACCGGAAGGGTGAGTGGGTCGACGCGTTCTGGGAGCTGGTCGACTGGGCCGACGTCACGAAGCGCTTCTCGAGCGCCCGGTCGATCGACCTCGAGCTCACCTAGGAGTCGCGACCGGGCGGGGAGCCGGAAACCGCCTCGGCGCATCCGCCGCTCACCGGCGGGAGCACCGCGACCTCGTCGTCGTCGGCGAGGGCCGTCGCGTCGCCGTCGCTCGGCTCGTCGCCGTTGATCCACACCCGCGCCTGCGCGAGCACCGCAGCGAACCCTTCGCCGTACCGACCGCGAGCGAGGTCGAGCGCCTCTCCGAGGGAGGCCGCCTCCACCGTCTCCGACGCGCACCCCGCGGCCTCACGGGCGCTCGCGAACAGGCGGAGCCGCACGGTCGCCACGTCAGGTGGCGGCGTCGGCCGGGGGGTCGGCCGGGGGATCGGCCGGGGCCGGCGGGCTCACCTGCTCGACGCGGTCGAGCTCGCCCTCCAGGCCCGCGAGCTCCTGCTCGAGCGCCTCGAGCGCGGCCAGGTCCCGGTCGGTCCCGGTGCCCGGATCGTCGACGTCCTCGGGGCGGTCGGCTGCGTGCTCCATCGGCCGAGCGTATTCCCCCCGCCTCACCCGTCGTCGAGACGGAACTGGAGCACCTGGATCTCCTCGCGCAGATGCGCGGCGAGCATCTCCAGACGCGCCACCGCGTCGTCGACCTCCAGCAGCGCCTGGGCGTCGAGCGGTCCGATCGGTGACGCCGCGGCCGCCTCGAACGACGCCCGCACGGGGTCGTCGGCCAGCGCGACCTCGACGTCGTCGACAGGGGCGCCCAGCCGGGCATGGAGGACCAGGACCTCGTGGAGACGCGCCCGGACCTCAGCGATCGCACCCTCGGGGTCACGGTCGACGGCGTCGTCGAGGAGATCGATGCGGGCGCGCGGGTAGGGATCGTCGGCGAGCCACTCCCGCACCCGGAACCGGCGGGCGCCGACCGCGATCACCGCGAATCTCCCGTCGGCCACGCGCTCGGCCTGGACGATGTGCGCGAGGGTCCCGACCGGGAAGCGAACGTCGCCACCCCCGACCTCGCTGCCGCGCTCGATCAGCACGACCCCGAAGGTGCCGTCGCCGGCCAGGCAGTGCTCGACCATCCTCCGGTATCGGGGCTCGAAGACGTGGAGGGGCAGCACCCGGCTCGGGAACAGCACGCTCCCGAGCGGGAACATCGGTGTGACGTCGGTCTCCACCTCGTGCACGACCTCAGTTCGCGCGCGCGCGGTAGGCCGCGGACTCACGCAGCAGCTCGTCGGCTCCGGCGGCGTCCACCTCGGTCGCGAGGGCCGCGAGGAGCGACGACGCCTCGCCGAACCGGCCGAGGGAACCGAGCACAGTGGCGTCGTGGCGCCGGTCGGCGACCGACAACCCGGGGATCGCGCCGCGGAGGCGGACGGCCCAGAGAGCATCGCGGGGTCGTCGCTCGACGAACGACCTCGTGAGGTTCGCGAGCATGCGCGCCAGGATCGACCGGTCGTCGACCGGGTCGAGGTACCGCGGCGCGAAGGACGCTCGGCCGTGCATCGTCTCGAAGAGGTGTCGGCACCCGTCCTCGTCGAGTCGAGCGCCGCCGTGGAAGGGGTCGAAGTACGTACCGGCGGCGTCACGCACGAGGAAGTGTCCGGGCATCCCGATGCCGGCGATCTCGACGTCGATGCGCCGACCGACCTCGATCATCACGACGCTGAGCGTGATCGGGATCCCGACCCGACGGGTGAGGACCGCGTCGAGATAGGAGTTCCCCGGGTCGAGGTAGTCCTCCACGTTCCCCGTGAACCCGCACGTCGTGAACAGGTACTCGGCGAGGTGCTCGGGGTCGGGCGTCCCGGCCGCGAGTGCGTCGAGCGCACCCAGGTGCTCGTCGACGTCGACGGTGTGGTCGTGACCCGCGATGCACAGCGCCGCCTCGGCGAGCGCGATCTCCCGGGACGACCGTTGCACGAGTGCGACGAAGCGCTCGGTCGGGTCCATCGTCAGCGACGGTACACGTACGTCCGCAGCGCCCGATCTCGCCGAACGGCTCGTCGCGCGACACCGGTCGGGTCAGGTCGTGCGGAAGATCGGCTCGCCTGCGGCCAGCTTCTCGGTGGCGTCCCTGATCGACGCCTTCGAGAGCTCGCCCTGGGCCCGCGCGACGACGACCCCGGCGTCGTCGAGGAACACGAAGTACGGGAACGCCTCGCCTCCCGCGGCGAAGAACGCCCGCAGCTTCGCGTCGTCGAGCAGCACGGTCGGGAACGGCCAGTCCTCGCGCTCGAGCCACTCCGACGGCGGATAGTTCGGCAGGCGCTTGCTGGTGTTCGTGGTGACCGTCTCGACGTCGACGCCCTCGAAGGCACCTTCGTCGGCGAGCTCGACGATGACGGGGACCTCGGTCTGGCAGTGCGGGCAGGAATGCGAGAGGAACACGATGATGCGGGGCACTCCGGGACCGCCGATCGTGACCCGCTTGCCGTCGAACCCCTTGGCGACGAGCTCGGGCGCGGTCTTGCCGATCGCCGGGTCGGAGGCCGATCCGACCGCGTCCGAGGCGGGGAGCTTGGCTCCCTTGACCTTGGCCTTCGGGCTCACCTCGATCTTGGCGTCCTGGGCGGCGGCCGGGGTGGCGACGAGGGCGCCCAACGCGAGCGCGGCGAGGGCCGGCAGGACCAGGAGCTTCTTCGTGGGGATCATGTCGTGGTCTCCAGGCCGAGCACGAGGTGGGCCTGATCAAGCGCAGGCAGTTCGACCTCGCCAGCTTTCGCGAGCTGGAGCTCGGCGAGCACTACACGCACCTGGAGCAGATCTGCGCCG
>JAWOIO010000167.1:0-3096 GCA_046484625.1 Acidimicrobiia bacterium | reverse complement strand
CCTCCGACATCGAGAGCACGATCGTCCCGCAGCTGCTCGCAGAGATCGACGGCGTCGAGAGCCTGAAGAACGTGATCGTGATCGGTGCCTCGAACCGTGAGGACCTCATCGACCCGGCGATCCTCCGACCCGGGCGCCTCGACGTGAAGATCAAGATCGAGCGCCCCGACGAGCTCGCGGCGGCGAAGATCTTCGCCCAGTACCTCACGACCGATCTGCCGATCGCCGAGACCGAGACGAGCACGCATGGCGCAGCGGCGGACGCGGTCACGGCGATGATCGACGGGGCGGTCGAGCGCATGTACAGCGACGAAGACTCGAACCGGTTCCTCGAGGTCACCTATCAGAACGGCGACAAGGAGGTCCTCTACTTCAAGGACTTCGCGTCGGGCGCCATGATCGAGAACATCGTGCGGCGCGCCAAGAAGCTCTCCATCAAGCGCCAGATCGACGGTGGCGCGAGCGGGATCTGCGCCGACGATCTGGTCGAGTCGATCACGCAGGAGTTCCGCGAGCACGAGGACCTTCCGAACACGACCAACCCGGACGACTGGGCGAAGATCTCGGGCAAGAAGGGCGAGCGGATCGTGTACGTTCGCACGCTCATGTCCGAGGGCGAGGACGCCAAGGGCGGCCGCCAGATCGAGCGCGTCGCCACCGGCCAGTACCTGTAGGCGTCACCCTTCGCGAGCCCGGTTCAGGGCCGCTTGTAGGCTGGTTTCCATGGCGGTGCCGAAGGTCTGCGGGATCGAGACGGAGTACGGCGTCGTGCTGCGCGGTGCGGCCGAGCCGAACCCCGTCCTCGCCTCTTCGGTGCTCATCAACGGCTACGTCGAGCACCACAAGGTCGGCTGGGACTTCGAGGACGAGTCGCCCGGGGTGGACGCCCGTGGGCTGACCCGACCGGGAGCCCAGGCACCCGAGATCGAGACGCACCTCGTCAACACGGTGCTCACCAACGGTGCCCGGTACTACGTCGACCACGCGCACCCGGAGTACTCGACGCCCGAGTGCGTCGACGCGCTCGAGCTGACCCTCGCCGACAAGGCAGGGGAGCGAATCCTGGCCCGATCGATGCAGGCCGCCCGCTCGCTCCTCGAGGAGGGGCAGGAGGTCGTCGTCTACAAGAACAACTCCGACGGCAAGGGCAACAGCTACGGCACCCACGAGAACTATCTCATCGACCGCGCCCTGCCGTTCGCAGCGCTCGTGCGTCATCTCCTGCCGTGGTTCGTCACCCGCCAGGTCTTCACCGGTGCGGGGAAGGTCGGCTCGGAGAACGGCGCAGCCCCGGTCGACTACCAGATCAGCCAGCGAGCCGACTTCTTCGAGGAGGAGGTCGGCCTCGAGACGACGCTGAAGCGTCCGATCGTCAACACCCGCGACGAGCCGCACGCCGACCCGCAGCTCTACCGGCGCCTCCATGTGATCGCCGGGGATGCGAACCTCTGCGAAGTCGCCACGTTCCTCAAGGTCGGGACGACGGCGATCCTGCTCGCGATGGCCGAGGACGAGTTCTTCGAGTCGGGCGCGGCTTCGGGCGGCCGCAAGGACTTCTCGATCTCGGGTCCTGTGACTGCGATGCGGACGGTCTCGCACGACCCGACGTGCAAGGCGACGGTCGAGCTCGCCGACGGCAGCCGGATGACCGCCGTCGAGCTGCAGTGGGAGTACCTGCGCCTCGCGCAGAAGTACGCCGACGAGACCGGGCTCGTGATGTGTGGCGGGTCCGACGTCGGCGGGGCGGTGCTCGCCCGCTGGGAGTCCGTGCTCGGCGCGCTCGAGCGCGACCCTCGCCTGCTCGACGGCCAGCTCGACTGGGTGACGAAGCTCCAGCTGCTCGAGGCCTACGTCGATCGCGACGGGATCACCTGGGGCGACGCCAAGCTCGCGCTGCTCGACCTCCAGTACCACGATGTCCGCCCGGAGCGCTCGCTGTACGAGCGCCTCGTGCGCGCGGGCACCGTCGAACGACTGCTCGACGAGGCCGATGTGGTCGCCGCGACGACCCGCCCGCCCGACAGCACGCGGGCCTACTTCCGGGGCGGGTGCCTCGCGCGTTGGCCCGACGCCGTCGTTGCGGCAAACTGGGACAGCATCATCCTCGACGTGGGCTCGGACCCGTTGAAGCGGATCCCGATGATGGAGCCGCTCCGCGGCACCCGGGAGCACGTCGAGGAGCTGTTGGCCACGTCGACATCGCCCGCCGAGCTCGTCGCCCGACTGTCGGGCTGAGGACCGCACACCCCCGTCACACCACGAACGCACCAGGACTGAGGATCAACACGATGCCCGAGCAGCAGCGCAAGCAGAAGCCCGCCCCCAAGGAGCGCGTCGACGAGACCGCCGACGTCACCACCGCGCCGAGCGAACGCGGCGAGAAGCTCAAGGGCGAGCTCGACGACCTCCTCGACGAGATCGACGAGGTCCTCGAGGAGAATGCCGAGGACTTTGTAAAAAGCTATGTCCAGAAAGGGGGGGAGTGACCTGAATGTCCGTTTTACGGAAGTGGCGGACCCCCTGGGGGAGTGTCACACGCTCGTCGTAGCCTTCGGCAGATGAAGCGGTGCACGAAGTGCGGTGGAACCAAGCCGGCGTCGGACTTCTACGCAGCCAAGGGCTGTGTCGACGGACTGCGCGGTGACTGCAAGTCCTGTCACGCGGCCCGTGCGAAGGCTTGGTACGCGGCGAACCGCGAACGGGCAATCGCGAATACAAGGCGATGGCAGCAGGACAACGCTGAGCCGTTGCGTGCGTATCGGCGCGAGCACAACGCGACCCGAACCAAGCAGATCCGGGAGGGTCACCTCCGGCGGACCTTCGGGATGACCCTCGCCGACTACGAGGCGATGCTCGCAGCCCAGGGCGGTGGTTGCGCGATCTGCGGGATGAGGCCGAAGACGGGGGAGTCCTTTCACGTCGATCATCTCGGCGACGAGGTGCGCGGCATCCTGTGCGTCCGGTGCAACAACGCGCTCGGGCAGCTCCGGGAGGCAGCGGGGCTGGCCGAGGTCGCTGTGGACTACCTCGCGAGCGGAGGGTTCGCACCGACCGGCGTGTACGAGCTCCGGAGGCGCATCGTCGACCGGGCGCGGG
>JAWOIO010000112.1:0-10214 GCA_046484625.1 Acidimicrobiia bacterium | reverse complement strand
CCTCGACCCCGGCCGGGAGGTGCGCTGCGGCCCGCTCGTGCAAGGGGGGGTGGGCGTGGGAACCATGGGTTCCCCGCCACCAAAGCCGGAGGTGGGACTCGAACCCACGGCCGCCTGATTACAAATCAGGTGCTCTGCCAGCTGAGCTACTCCGGCGTTCCCGGATCGTAGACGTGCAGCGGGATCGAATCCGGGCTTTTGACGGGTGCGGGTGAATTCCCTGGCTCGGAGGTTCATAATCGCGCGATGCACTCCACTGACACGACAGCGACCGATCGCATTCTGTCCGACCGGGCGCGCTACGTCGCGCGCGGCATGGCCACCCCGAAGCTCGTGGTCGCGCATGCCGAAGGCGCGCGCATCACCGATCCCGATGGGCGCTCCTTCATCGACTTCGGCGGTGGGATCGGCTGCCAGAACACCGGGCACCGCCTCGCCGCGGTGGTCGACGCGATCAAGGAGCAGGCCGACCGCTACCTGCACCAGTGCTTCATGGTCGGCGTGTACGAGCCGTACGTCGAGGTGTGTCGCCGTCTCGCGGAGCTCTCGCCGTGCGCGGGCGACGAGCAGCGGACGATCCTCGTCAACACCGGGGCCGAAGCTGTCGAGAACGCGGTCAAGATCGCGCGCGTCGCGACGGGCCGCCCCGCTGTCGTCGTCTTCGACGGCGCCTTTCACGGGCGCACGCTCCTCGCGATGACGATGACGAGCAAGGTGAAGCCGTACAAAGCGGGCTTCGGACCGTTCGCGCCGGAGGTCTACCGCGCGCCTGCTCCGTACCCGTACCACGGGATCTCCTCCGACGACGCCATCGCGGCGCTCGAGCACCTCTTCAAGGCCGACGTCGACCCCTCCACGGTCGCGTGCGTCGTTCTCGAGCCGGTGCAGGGCGAGGGCGGGTTCGTCGCGATGCCTCCCGACTACCCGGCCAGGCTCCAGGCCCTCTGCCGCGAGCACGGGATCCTCTACGTGGACGACGAGGTGCAGTCCGGTGTGGGGCGCACGGGGAAGATGTGGGCGATCGAGCACTACGAGGGCGTCGAGCCCGACCTCCTCGTCTCGGGGAAGTCGATCGGCGGCGGTCTACCGCTCGCGGGCGTGACGGGTGGCGCGGACGTGATGGACGCCGTGCCTCCGGGCGGTCTCGGCGGGACGTTCGGCGGCAACCCGCTCTCCTGCGCCGCAGCCCTTGCCGTCCTCGACACGATCGACGAGGAGTTCCTCACGCGTGCGACCGAGCTGGGCGACACGCTTCGGGAACGGCTGGACGCGATCGCCTCCCGCACCGCCGACATCGGCGAGGTGCGTGGGCTCGGGCCGATGCTCGCGTTCGAGTTCGTCGAGCGCACGCCGGACCGCGCGCAGGCGGTCGTCGCGAAGGCGTTCGAGCAGGGGCTCGTCCTCCTCGCCTGTGGGCTCTACGGCAACGTCATCCGCCTCCTCCCACCCCTGACGGTCACGGACGAGGAGCTCGAGGAAGGCCTCGCGATCATGGAGGCGTCGCTTGGCGCTTGACGCCGTGCCCGACATTCGCGTGTCGGGGCTCACGAAACGCTATGGGGACGTGGTCGCGGTGGACGCGATCGACCTGGAGATCCCCGCAGGCGAGTTCTTCACCATGCTCGGCCCGTCCGGGTCGGGCAAGACGACGACCCTGCGGATGATCGCGGGGTTCGAGATCCCGGACGAGGGGACGATCGAGCTCGGCGGCGAGGACGTCTCGCGCCTGCCGCCGTACGACAGGCCGGTCAACACGGTCTTCCAGGACTACGCCCTCTTCCCGCACATGACGGTGCAGCAGAACGTCGAGTACGGGCTGATGGTGAAGAGGGTGTCCAAGGGCGAGCGGCGTCAGCGGGCTGCCGATGCGCTCGAGATGGTGCGCCTCGGGGGCTACGGCGAGCGGAAGCCCGCCCAGCTCTCCGGAGGGCAGCGGCAGCGCGTCGCGCTTGCGCGTGCGATCGTGAACCGGCCGAAGGTGCTCCTGCTCGACGAGCCGCTCGGCGCGCTCGACTTGAAGCTCCGCCAGCAGATGCAGGTCGAGCTGAAGTCGATCCAGCGCGAGGTCGGGATCACGTTCGTCTACGTGACGCACGACCAGGAGGAGGCGCTCACCATGTCGGATCGCCTCGCCGTCTTCAACCAGGGCCGGATCGAGCAGATCGGGCCGCCGGCGGCCGTGTACGAGCACCCGCAGAGCGAGTTCATCGCCGGCTTCGTCGGCGTCTCCAACGTCATCGAGCGGGATGGGCGGCGCCTGACGGTGCGACCCGAGAAGATCCGCCTCCTCGAGAACGGCGGCGAGCCGGAGCCGGGGTGGCACGTCGAGCCGGGAGTGGTGCACGACGTGCAGTACGTCGGCCCCGTGACGAGATTCCACGTGACGCTCGATCGTGGAGGTGAGCTCCAGGTGCTAGCGCAGAACCTGGCGGAGGGCTCGAGCCAGGTGCTCGAGGTGAAGGGACGTCGGCTGCGTGTGCAGTGGCGTCCCGAGCAGGAGTCGATCATCGACGAATCGGAGGGAGGATCGGAATGAGAAGGAGGCAGAACCGCGCGACGCTGTGGGTCGCGCTCGGCCTGCTCGTGGCGGCTCTCAGTGTGGTCGCTGCGGGGTGCGGGGGCGGCGACGACGAGAGCTCGGCGAGCACGGAGATCGAGGGTCTCGGCTCGTCGCTCGAGGAGATCCAGGAGAACGCCCGCTCGGAGGGTGAAGTCAACCTCGTGCAGTGGCCGGGCTACTCGGTGCTCACGGACGAGTTCACGGCGGCCACCGGCTGCAAGGTCAACACCAAGGACGGCGCGAGCTCGGACGACATGATCGCGCTGGTCCAGTCCGGCGCCTACGACGGCGGCTCGTTCTCGGGCAACGCCAGCGTGCGCCTGATGACGACCGGCGACGTCGCCCCGGTCAACACGGAGTTCATCACGAACTTCGAGGACATCCAGGAAGGGATCCAGAACCAGGACTACAACTCCCTCGACGGGCAGGCCTACGGCGTCCCGCACGGGCGTGGGCCCAACTTCCTGATGTTCCGCACGGACGAGGTCCCCGAGGACACGGACACCTGGGGCGTCATCTGGGAAGACGCGGAGCTCGAGAAGTACAAGGGCAGGATCTCCATCTACGACGACTCGATCTTCATCGCGGACGCGGCCGTCTACCTGAAGGCGACCCAGCCCGACCTGGGGATCGACGACCCGTACCAGCTGTCGCAGGAGCAGTTCGACGCGGCGGTGGCGCTCCTGAAGAAGCAGGCGCCCTATGTCGGCGAGTACTGGCCGGGTGACGTCGTGAAGCAGATCGGCTCGTATACGACCGGCGACAGCGTCGTCGGGACGACGTGGCCCTATCAGTACAACCAGCTGATCGCGGCCAACGTCCCCGTTGCGGCGATCAAGCCGCAGGAGGGCACAACCGGGTGGTCCGACACCTGGATGATCTACTCGAAGGCGGCGAACCCGAACTGCATGTACCTCTGGATGGACCACATGGCGTCCCCGGAGGCGCAGGCGACGGTGGCCGAGGCCTTCGGCGAGGCGCCCGTGAACCTGAAGGCGTGCGACCTCACCAAGGACGCGGGCCACTGTGACACGTTCCACGCCGACGACGAGTCCTGGTGGGAGGACGTCTACTACTGGACGACGCCCGCTGCGGACTGCAACGACGACGACGACTCCACGACCTGCATGACCCAGGCGGACTGGAAAGCCGCCTGGACGGAGATCCGCGGCTAGGACGTAGGCCGAGGCCTCGATCGTGACCTCGGTGTCCGTTGTGGAGCCGCCGCCCCGGCAGGGCCCGGGGCGGCGGCTCTCCACGTTCTTCTTCCGACACCCTCGCGCCCGCCTGTGGGCGCTGCTGGCGCTGCCCGTCCTCTGGCTCGGCGTCGTCTACATCGGGTCGCTGCTCGTCCTCCTGCTCTCGGCGTTCTGGACGGCGGACCCGTTCACCGCGCAGCTCGTCCGCGACTTCACCCTCGACAACTTCCGGCGCGTCATCGAGACGCCGGTGTACCGGGACGTGGCCTGGCGGACCGTTCGCATGGCCGCGCTCGTGACGGTCGCCTGCGCGGTGCTCGCGTTCCCGCTCGCGTACTACATGGCGCGCATCGCGTCGACCCGGACGAGGAACCTCCTCGTCGTGGCCGTGCTCATGCCGCTCTGGGGGAGCTACCTCGTGAAGGCGTACGCCTGGCGGACGATCTTGTCCGGGGAGGGCGCGATCAACTGGGCGCTCGGTCCGCTCGGCGTCTCCTTCAACGGCTACTCGAACACCGGGCTGTGGCTCGTCTTCACCTACCTGTGGCTGCCGTTCATGGTGCTCCCGATCTACGCGGGGCTGGAACGGATCCCGCAGTCGCTGCTCGAGGCCTCGTCCGATCTCGGCGCCCGCTCGGTGCGCACGTTCTTCCGGGTGACGTTGCCGCTCGTCTTCCCGGCCGTCGTCGCCGGGTCGATCTTCACCTTCTCGCTCACACTTGGCGACTACATCGCTCCGACTCTGATCTCGAGCGACCAGTTCATCGGCACGGTCATCTACCGCGAGTACGGGACGGCGCTGCCGTTCGCCGCGGCGTACGCGATGGTGCCGATCGTCGTCATCATCGCCTACCTCCTCGTCGCCCGGAAGCTGAAGGCGTTCGAGTCACTGTGAGCGCGCGCTGATGGTCGAGTCACGTCTCACCCGGGCTCTCCTGCGCCTCGGCGCGGGGTTCACGCTCTTCTTCATCTACTTCCCGCTGATCGTGATCGGCCTGTACGCGTTCAACGGGCAGGTGACGCAGCGGTGGCCCATCGACGACTGGAGCACGAAGTGGTTCCCGGTTGCGTTCGAGAACGACAGCGTCCGTGCGGCCCTCAAGAACTCGATCGTGGCCGGGCTCGCGGCGACTGCGATCGCGCTCGTCCTCGGCACGCTCGCGTCGATGGCGATCACGCGCTACAGGTTCTTCGGCCGGGAGGTCGTGACGTTCGCGGTCATCCTCCCGATCGCGCTGCCGGGAATCGTCACGGGGCTCGCGCTGCAGGCCACGATCAAGGACGTCCTCGGCCCGCTCGGCGTGAAGTTCGGGCTCGCGACGATCGTGATCGGGCATGCAACCTTCTGCGTCGTGGTCGTCTACAACAACGTGCTCGCGCGGCTGCGGAGGACAGCCGGCTCGCTCGACGAGGCGTCGGCCGACCTGGGGGCGGACAGCTGGCAGACGTTCCGTTACGTGATGTTCCCGCAGATGCGGACTGCGCTTCTCGCCGGCGGCCTCCTGGCCTTCGCGCTCTCGTTCGACGAGATCATCGTCACGATCTTCACCTCGGGCGCGATCCAGACGCTGCCGATCTGGATGTACGCGACGCTCTTCCGGCCGACCGAGCTGCCGATCGTGAACGTCGTCGCGCTGTTCGTCATCCTCGTGTCGATCATCCCCGTCTACTTCGCGCAGAAGCTCGCGGGCGACACGGGCGTCTCGGGACGCACTGCCCAGGCTGCCGCGCCGGGCGACGACGACGCGCCCTGAGCTCGGACGACCGCTCCGCCTCGCCGCGGCGACCCAGAGGTCGCCCCTACGAGACGTGGCTCGAGCCGCTCGTAGGGGCGAGGCTTGCCTCGCCCTCGTCCGCGCACCTCAGGCGGCGCTGACGCCCGTGCCGACCGGGCAGCAGACCCCGGTGCCGCCGAGCCCGCAATAGCCGTTCGGGTTCGCCGCGAGGTACTGCTGGTGGTAGGGCTCGGCGTAGTAGAACGTCCCGGCGGGGGCGATCTCGGTCGTGATCTCGCCGTAGCCGGCGCGCGCGAGCTCTTGCTGGAACACGTCGCGCGAGGCGAGCGCCGCGTCGCGCTGCGCCTCGGTCGTCCAGTAGACCGCGGAGCGGTACTGCGTGCCGACGTCGTTGCCCTGCCGCATCCCCTGCGTGGGGTCATGCCCCTCCCAGAAGATCCGGAGCATCTCCTCATAGCCCGTCTCGGCCAGGTCGAAGGCGGCGAGCACGACCTCGGTGTGGCCTGTTCGTCCGGAGCAGACCTCCTCGTAGGTCGGATTGGGCGTGAAGCCTCCCGCGTAGCCGACGGCGGTCGTGAAGACACCGCGTGCCTGCCAGAACATCCGCTCGGCACCCCAAAAACACCCCATCCCGAAGATCGCCTGCTCGGTGCCATCGGGGAAGGGCGGAGTCAGCGGCGTCCCGAGGACCAGGTGCGCCGTCGGGACGCGCATCGGTTCGTCGCGGCCCGGAAGGGCTTCTTCCGGCCTAGGCGTCACCGTCGACTTCCGGGAGAACAGACCCACGGCCCCTAGGATACGCGCGGGTGATCCAGCACCGGGACGTCGGTCACTCGATGTCGAGCTCGGGTGGGTAGGTCGGCTCCCAGAGCGGATCGTCGTAGTACGGAGGGTGGCTCGGGAAGCTGACGACGAGGATGGCGGCGACGGCCGGGTCAGAGGAGTCGCGGACGGATTCGATGTTGGCCCAACGGCCGGCTCGCGTGGTCACGTCCTCGTACAACCCGAGACTGCCGACGTCACGATCCGACTCGATGCGGCCGAGCCCGACTGACTGCCCGTCGTCCTCGTACACGAGCTCGTACACGTAGCCGCGTGCGACGTCCTGTGAACAGGCGGCATTGCAGTCGAACGATCCCACGCGAACCCAGCCGCCGCCGTACTCGCCGACGGTGGGCCAGCCGAAGCGGCAGACGCCGCTGTCGCAGAGGACACGGAGACGGTCACCTGCGGTCACCGTCGATCCACTCGTCTCGCTCATCGTGCAGTGGAACGCGTCGTGGTCCGCGACGCGCACGCAGTTCGCGTTGTCGAACCCCTCATCGAAAGTTGAAGAACCGGCAAAGGCCGCCAACAGCCGCTTCTCGAACTCGCTGGTCGCTTCGCCGGGCGTGAACACGAGCGCTCCGGCGGCGACACCGACCGCCGCAACGGCGACTCCGGCGGTCACCGCCCATGCCCGCCTGCTCCGTCCTGCCAGAAGCGCGAGCCCCGCAACGACGGTGACGAGCGCGACCGTGACACCGAACACGGCGTACTCCTGCTCGACGAAACCCTCCTCGACCCAGCGAGGCGCCACCCACGCTGCTGCTAGGGCGGCTACTCCGAATGCGAAGACCAAGCCTCCAGCGACCCTGCGGCTCGAGCAGACGAAGCCCGCTCCCGCGACGAGTGGCGGGAGGACGACCAACGTGATCCAGAACTGCCGTCCCTCGGGAACGATGTTGCCCGAGTTGAAGAGCAGAATGGGCAGACCGCCGAGTACGAGGAGGAAGAAACCGGCCACGGCCGGATGCCGCACCGCGAGGACTCCGAGCACGATGAGTGGCAGCGACGCGATGACGAGCAGACCGGCCTCCACGAGCGTCTGCTCGAAGCCCGGGGCCGGTGTCCAGCGCGGCGGTTCGTAACGCACGACGTGAAGAAGCGCGATGATCGCGAACGCAGTGACCTGCGCCCACACCACCACCTGGCCAAGCCACCACTGCGGCGAGCGATCGGAAGCCGAGATCCCAGTCGGCAGCGGAACCGCCACGAGCCTCACCTATGACCAGACTAGTGGCATCGCGGTGGCTCGGCATCAGGGCGAATACCGACCAGGTCGCCTGCAACTACCGACGACTACTCGTGGAGGTCTATTCGAGGGCTCGAACCTGGACTTACGAATCAGAAAGGGCTATCCGCTCCCCAATAACACCCCATGCCGAAGATCGCCTACTCGGTGCCTTCGGGGAACGGGGGCACGATGGGCGTACCCAGCACTCGATGCACTCCTAGCTTGCTCATCGACTCGTCGCGTCCAGGCAAGGCGTCGTCGGGGCGAACCATCTCGGACTTGCGGGTGAAGAGGCTCATGGCTTAGAAGGATACGCAGGGGCGCACATCACGCTGAGACCCGATATGGCAGCGAGAACCAAGGTCGTCGGATACACGAGGGTCAGTCGGGTCGGTGGGAGGGACAGGGACTCAGGCTCGTTTCTCTCGCCTGAGCTGCAGCGGGAACAGATCGCCTCGGTCGCCAAGAGAGAGAGAGCCTCAACGTCGTAGACGTCTCTGAGGAGCTTGATGCGTCAGGCGGGGATGGTTCTCGACCGCTCTGGAATGAGGCGATCGAGATGGTCGAGCGCGGTGCCGTTCGCGGCATCGTGGTGTGGAACCTCTCTCGTTTCAGCAGGTCTGTAACGGACGCGCTTGATGCCCTTGAGCGGATCGAGGGTGCTGGGGGCAAGCTCACGAGCTCATGCTGTAGGCGGTGACGGTCTCAGAAGCGCGATGCCAAGCAGCATGGGGACTCCTCCCACAACGACCGCGAACAGGTACTCGCCGCCGGTTCCGCCCCTCGTGTCGGCGAAGGCGAGGATCCCTGAGAGAACGAAGAACGTCGCGCCGACGGTGAACGAGGTGATACCCGCTCTCTGTCGGGGTCTCTTGGCGTGTGCAAGGCCCGACACCACAAGCCACACGCCTGGGATGAACGCAAGGCCGCCGACGAACAGCACCGCTGCCGTGTCCCCTGCACGCCAGTACGTCTCGGGGTCATCCTCCATCCCCCAGGCCTTCGCAAAGGCAATCACCCACAACACGCAGAAGCCCATGAACAAGCCCAGGCCGATGAGCGCGAAGCCTACGATCAGCTTCCCCGAGTTCCTCGATCGCTCCGGCGGCATCGGTTGCCCTCCCATGCCACTCTTCCCTCCTCAGGCTCTCACGACGGACGCCGATCCAGCATCGGGGTGAACCCTGACCGCTCGCCCTGGTGCCGGAATTTCCCGCACGAAGGAGTCTGCGCTCGTCAGGCTGACGCTGACCCCGCCTACCCGGAACTACCGAGGGGTCAGGGCATTGGCCTCCAGACACACGTGATCGTTCGCTACCGAGAGATTGAGTTCAGCGCCTGCTTCCCCGCCGTGTGACCTTCCGTTCGAGTGAGCGCCAGACGACCATGCGAAGGGACTCGAACGATGACGCCCCACTCCGCCGGCGAAGGAGGTGCGCAGCGAGCAGCGCGACGACGATGCCCGTCATGAAGGCTCCCAGGGCTGCGCCGTGCATCAGGTTGGAGCGGAAGACGTCTGCCTCAGTCTGGTCTGCCGGGTAGCTACCGTCCCAGAGAGCCCCAATAGTTGCCCCGAAGGCGACGAGCACGAAGACGGCGAACGGCCAGAGCACCGGTGACTTCAGCAGCCGCCAGCCCGGAGCGCGCAGGGCGTCGATCGAACCGGGGACGAAGAGAGCGACGATCGTGCCCGCCACGATCACCGACATGAGAAGCCCGAAGAGTGGCCAGTTCAGGCTCCCCCAATCTGCGGGCGGGTAGCGCCAGCGCCCATCGTCGGGCGCGAGATCGGCGGGGGCGTGCTCGTCGTCGGGGTTCGCGTCGGCGAGGACGCTGAAGCCGAATGACTCAGGCGATCTGAGGTCGCGGAGCAAGACGGTCACGATCAGAGTCGTGGGCTCCCGGCGCGACTCGAGTGCATCGCTCTCGACGTGATCCCAGTTTCGTGACCGTTGCTCCCAGCGCCAGAGCGTCGTCTCGCCGCCGAAGACCTCGATCGCGAACTCGAACCCGTCCTCGTCTCCGGTGTCGCTCTCGAGATCGGTGTCGAAGTCGATCGCCAGGAGCTCCTCTGCTCGGAGGGCTCGGTTGGCGAAGCGAACCGTGAATGAGACTTCGGCCGGCGTCGGCTGGGTGACGACCACACTGGCAATGTCCGGACCGGACTCCGAGTCGGCGACGAGATCGTCGTAGTCGGCAGCGGGTGAGCTGGCGTGTGCATCCACGGCCAAGGACGAGGCGAAGCAGACACCAATCACTGCTGCGAGCGCGCTCATCCGCCGTCGTGTACGCAACGCGCGACAGCTACGCGAGGGCGTTGCCGGCATCGCTCTCCATACTGCGACCGCCCCGCTCTGGAGACGTCAGGGCACCCGCTGACCTCGCCTACCCGGAACTACCGAACTCCCGCCTCCAGCGCTGAGGGCAGAACACGAACGTCTCGGGCTCCTCCGGGTACTTGTGACAGCGACTTGGACCGCCCCCGGGGGCGGTCCAACCATCTCGGCCTTGCGCGGGACGCTCCCTTCACGAGGACCCCGACACCAACCTCCCTGCCAGATTTCGTGACGACGCGGGACAAGACCGTTTCGCGCTTCGCGATACCCGTTGGCTCAGGTGAGTACTTGCCAATGGCTTGCCAACCTAAGAGGCTGCCCGCCTCT
>JAWOIO010000056.1:0-11457 GCA_046484625.1 Acidimicrobiia bacterium | reverse complement strand
GCGCGGCGGGGAGGGAGAGGTGGAGCGGCGTGCAGGGCGCGAGGGGGGGGCAGGGGTTCTCGAAGACGCGCAGCTCGTAGGGTTCGGGTGCCTCGATGCCGCCGACACAGAAGGGGCAGTCGGTGCTCGGGAGGTTCGGTCGATCCTGGCGATGGCCCGAGATCGCCACCCACTGGTCGGTGAGCGCGTCGAGCCGGAGCTCGGAGGACCGGTCGTCCATCGTCGTGCCTGCCCGGCTCAGCCGGAGGTCGAGGCGAGGGCAGGGAGCACCTCGGCGGCGAAGAGGTCGAGCGCGTCGGGGTCGAACGGCGCCCGGAGCGCGAGGTTCACCCACTCCGCACCGGCATCGCCGTACTCGCCGATGCGGTCGACGACCTGCTGTGTGCTCCCCGTGAGCGCGCTGGGCCGGACCCAGTCGGTCATGCCCCCGAACTGGGCCCGGAGGTCGTCCTCGCTCCACGCCAGCGTGAGGTTGACCGAGCGGGTGATCTCCGCCGGGTCGCGTCCCACCGCCTCGCAGTGGTCGTCGAGGACCTGCACCTTGTGGCGGTACGCGTCGGGCGGGACGAACGGGACGTTCCAGCCGTCGGCGTGGCGGGCCGCAATGCGCAACGTCACCTTCTCGCCGCCCCCACCGATCCACAGCGGCAGCCGGGCCTGCACCGGCTTGGGGTCACAGCGGGCCTCGTCGAGACGGAAGAACTCGCCCTCGAAGCTGGCGACGTCCTCGGTCAGGAGCAGTCGGATGCACTGGATCGCCTCGTCGAGCTGACGGAGACGGACCCCCGCAGCCGGGAACGGCATCCCGTAGGCCGCGTACTCGCCCTGGTGCCACCCGGCGCCGAGCCCGAGAGTCACCCGCCCTCCGGAGAGCTGGTCGATCGTCGCCATGGAGTTGGCGAGCACCGCGGGATGCCGGTACCCGACGGAGTAGACGAGGCTCCCGCACCGGACGGTCGTGGTGTCGCACGCGAGCGCAGCATGTGCCGAGACGGCCTCGAGGCACATCGAACCCGAGGTGGTCTCGCCGCCGCGCACCGTCGCGTCGGCCGCGTAGAAGTGGTCCCAGATCGAGATCCACTCGAACCCGTGGTCCTCGATGCGCCGCCACAGTGCGCGCAGCTCGTCCGTCGTGGTGTTCTGCAGTCCCGTGTGCACGCCGAACTTCATGGTTCCGCACCCTACACATGGCGATTCGGCGCGGTACACGGCGGATTCGGACGCGGTGCCGAGGCACCTCGCCCCTGCCGGTACCGTGGTGGCCATGCTCGAGATCGACACCTGGCCCGAGGTCGAGGACCCCGTCCTCGTCGTCGCCATCACCGGATGGGTCGACGCGGGATCCGCCGGCGAGCTCGCCGCGAGCACGCTCGTCTCGAACCTCGACGACGAGAGCTCGTTCGGGCGCTACGCGCTCGACGACCTCGTCGATCTCCAGCAGACCCGTCCCACCGTCGAGCTCGTCGACGGGACGACGCGCCACATCACGTGGCCGCACCTGTGGCTCGACGCGGGGACCGCGGGGCGCGACGTCGTCGTCGTGCGCGGACCCGAGCCCTCGCTGCGCTGGCCCACCGTCAGTCGCGACCTCGTGGAGCTCGCGAACCGGCTCGGGGTCGTCCGGGCGTTCACCCTCGGCGGGATGCCCGCAGTGGTCTCCCACCGCCGTCCGGTCCCGGTGCTCGCCACGGCCACCGCCCGATCCCTCGCGCAGGAGGTCGGCGCGATCCGCGCCGACTACGACGGCCCCACCGGGATGCAGACGGTCCTGCAGGTGGAGCTGGGTGCCGCGGGGATCCCCACGGTCGGGCTCTGGGCCCAGGTCCCGCACTACGTGTCGGGGAACCCGTCGCCCCCGGCGGTCCGGGCGATGCTCGACCGCCTCACCGAGCTGGGTGGCATCGACGCGAGCTCCGAGGAGCTCGACGAGGAGATCGCCAGCTACGCCGGCAAGGTCGAGGAGGGCCTCGCCGAGCGACCCGACGTCGCGGAGCTCGTGGCGGCGATCGAGTCCCAGACGGTCGAAGAGGTCTCGGGCGACGTGCTCGCCGACGAGATCGAGCGCTTCCTGCGCGAGCAGTAGCGACCCCGCCGCGCCTGCGATCGCGTCCTGGTGCCACCGGGCGGTTCGGTCGCTACGGTGTCGGGCGTGGTCGAGGACCTGGAGGACCCGCGGCGGATCGAGCCGCCGTTCGTGCTCCCCGAGCGCGAGATGCTCGAGGCGTGGCTCGAGTACCACCGCGCGACGCTGCTCCTCAAGTGCGAGGGCCTCACCGACGCAGATCGCAAGGCCCGCCCGATCGAGACGTCGAAGCTCTCGTTGCACGGACTCGTGCGGCACATGGCCGACGTCGCTGCTCCCTGCGCTGGATCTACGTGCACATGATCGAGGAGTGCGCGCGGCACAACGGCCATGCCGACCTGCGCCGCGAGCTCGCCGACGGTGCCGTCGGCTGGTAGGCGCCGCACCGGGGGAGCGCCGGGTGGCCGCGGGCCGGGGCAGGGACGGCCCGTCGGCACACCCAGCGGACCCTGCGGGCGCATGCGGTGCATCCGCCGGGCCGGGGGATCGGCGGTGCCGGGCCCCTCCGGGGAGGTTCGCGCTTCGCGACCCGCGGGTCCAGCAGTTCTCGCGTCCGGTGCGCGTCCCGGCGCCGGTGGCGGGTAGAACTGAGCCCGGTCATCGCCTCGAGGAGCACACATGAGCATCGTCCGCATCAACGCCATCACCGTCCCCGCCGAGCGGGCCGAGGAGCTCGAGCGGAGGTTCGCGGCCCGCGCCGGCCAGGTTGGCTCGGCGCCGGGCTTCGAGGCGTTCGAGCTGCTCCGGCCCACCGACGACCGCGACACGTACCTCGTGTACACCCGATGGGAGTCCGAGGCGGCGTTCGACGCCTGGGCGAACAGCGACGCGTTCGCCAAGGGACACCGGGCCCACGCGACGGAGGGTCCGGTCAGCAACCAGAGCGCGCTCTGGGCGTTCGACGTCGTCCAGCGCGAAGATGGGATTTCCGCGTCCGAGGGCTGAACGCCCACACGCCGAAGCGGGAACCCGACGATGCGAGCGCTGCGCGACTTCCACAACACTTGGGGTTACGTCGCGATCGTCGCGAACGGCATCGTCGGCGTCGCGGCGCTCGTCGCGTGGAAGGTGGTCCGGACGCGGGGCCGGTGGCTGTGGATCGCGATCTTCGTCGCCGAGGCGGCGATGATGCTCCAGGTGTTCGGCGGCGTGGTCCTCGTCGCGAGCGACGACTACTCGGTGCCCCGGTTCCACATGTTCTACGGGTTCCTGGCCTTCCTCACCGTCGGGCTGGCGTACCAGTACCGCCAGCAGATGCGGGGCCGCCGCGAGATGCTCTACGGGCTCGCCGGGCTCTTCCTGATGGGCCTCGGTATCCGCGCCGTCCTGCAGGTCGGCTGACGGGCGTGGGGCCGACGTGACCGAGCGGATCCGGGTGCTCCTGCTGTTCGGTGGCCGCTCGGCCGAGCACGACGTCTCGCGCACGAGCGCGGTCACGGTCGCGAGCGCGCTCGACCCCGAGCGCTACGACGTCATCCCCGTCGGGATCACGCGCGACGGCACGTGGCTCCTCGCCGGGGAGGCGCGCGCGGCGCTGGCCGGCGCCCGGGATGCGCTGCCGACCGCGTTCACGGTCGAGGGCGCGCCCGTCGGCGAGGTGGCCGATCCCGGTCGACGATCGCTCGTCCCGCTCGACGGAGATCCGGGTGCACCTGGTGTCGAGACCCCCTTCGACGTCGTGCTCCCGCTCCTGCACGGACCGTACGGTGAGGACGGCACGGTCCAGGGCCTGTTCGAGCTCGCCGGCGTGCCCTACGTCGGCTCCGGCGTGGTCGGCTCGGCCGTCGCGATGGACAAGGTGATGATGAAGCGGGCCTTCGCCGCGGCGGGGCTCGACACCGCGGCGTGGATCGCGTTCCGCGACGGTCACGACGTCGGGGCGTTCGTGGCCGAGGTCGAGGCACGGCTCGGGTACCCCTGCTTCGTGAAGCCGGCGAACCTCGGCTCGTCGGTCGGGGTGTCGCGAGCGGCGCACCGCGCCGAGCTCGAACGGGCGGTCGACGTCGCGCTCGCCTACGACGAGTGGATCCTCGTGGAGGAGGCGATCGAGGGCCGCGAGATCGAGGTCGGGATCCTCGGCGACGACCCTCCGGCCGCATCGGTCCCGGGGGAGATCGTCCCCGGTGAGGACTTCTACTCCTACGCCGACAAGTACGAGTCCGACGCCGCCGAGCTGCTCGCGCCCGCTCCCCTCGACGCCGAGGAGGCCACTCGGGTCCGCGAGCTCGCGGTCGCGGCGTTCGAGGCGTGCCGATGCGAGGCCATGGCGAGGGTGGACTTCTTCTACGAAGAGCGGGCCGCCGACGGGGGGCCGGGGCGGGGGTTCCTCGTGAACGAGGTGAACACCATCCCGGGGTTCACGGCCATCTCCATGTACCCGCGGCTGTGGGCGGAGTCGGGCGTCTCCTACCCCGAGCTGCTCGACCGGTTGATCGAGCTGGCGATCGCGCGGTACGACCGGCGGGCCCGCCGTGCGGGGCGCCCCCGCCTCGAGGCCTGACGCCGCGACGCCGAGGAGCTACAGGTTCACGACCGGGCAGGTGAAGGTCCGGGTGATGCCCTCGACCGCCTGGATCTGCGAGACGACCATCTTCCCCAGGTCGTCGAGGCTCGGGGCCTCGGTGCGCACGATGACGTCGTAGGGGCCGGTGACGTCGTCGGCCGCCACGACGCCCGGGATCCCACGGGCCGCCTCAGCGACCCGGGCCGCCTTGCCGACCTCGGTCTGGATGAGCACGTAGGCAGTGACGGCCATACCGGGACTCCTCACGTCGGGATCGTGTCGCTCGCCCGCGGAGCGTAGCGGCGCCTGCTGCCTCCCGCTTCGGGCGATCGCTCGGACCGCATCGCGAGGAGGCAGGGTCAGGACTGGAAGCGGGACTCCACGGCGGCGAGCTGGGTCCGCAGCGCGTCGGGGAGCGCATCGCCGAAGGAGGCGAAGTGCTCGTGGGTCAACGCGAGCTCCTGCTTCCACTCGTCGGGGTCCACGGCGAGCGCGGCCGCCGTGCGGGCCGCGTCGTCGTCGGAGAGGCCGTCGAGGACGAGGTCCTCGGGGCGGGGCACCACACCGATCGGGGTGTCGACGCCGTCGGCGTCGTCCTCCAGCCGGCGACAGATCCAGTCGAGGACCCGCGAGTTCTCGCCGTACCCCGGCCACAGGAACTTCCCGTCGGCGTCCTTGCGGAACCAGTTGACCCCGTAGATCCGCGGCAGCTTCGACGCGTCGGTACGCCCCGGCATCGAGAGCCAGTGGGCGAAGTAGTCGGCCATGTGGTAGCCGCAGAAGGGGAGCATCGCGAAGGGGTCGCGGCGGAGGTCGCCGATGCCCCCGAACGCGGCGGCCGTCTTCTCCGAGCCCATCGTCGCGGCGACGAACACCCCGTGCTCCCAGTCGCGCGACTCGTACACCAGCGGGACCGTGGTCGCGCGGCGGCCGCCGAAGAGGAACGCGGAGATCGGGACGCCACCGGTGTCGTCGTACTCGTCCGCGAGGATCGGGCACTGGGTGAGCGGCACGCAGAACCGGGCGTTCGGGTGCGCGGCCGGGTCGTCGGAGTCGGGCGTCCAGTCCTGGCGCTTCCAGTCGGTGAGGTGCGCCGGCGGGTCGCCGTCGATCCCCTCCCACCAGATGTCGCCGTCGTCGGTGAGCGCGGTGTTGGTGAACACCGTGTTCGAGTCGACGGTGTGCATCGCGTTGGGGTTGGTCTCGAGGTTGGTGCCCGGAGCGACGCCGAAGAAGCCGTTCTCGGGGTTGACGGCGTAGAGGCGGCCGTCGGCGCCGATCTTCATCCAGGCGATGTCGTCGCCGACGCACTCGGCCTTCCATCCCGGGATGGTGGGGATGAGCATCGCCAGGTTGGTCTTGCCGCAGGCGGAGGGGAACGCGGCGGCGACGTAGTGCACGTTGCCCTTCGGGCTCGTGAGCTTGAGGATGAGCATGTGCTCGGCGAGCCAGCCCTCGTCGCGGGCGATCACCGAGGCGATCCGGAGTGCGAAGCACTTCTTGCCGAGCAGGGCGTTGCCGCCGTAGCCCGATCCGTACGACCAGATCTCGCGGCTCTCGGGGAAGTGGACGATCCACTTGTCGTCGGGGTTGCACGGCCATACCGAGTCGGCCTCACCCGGCTCGAGTGGCGCGCCGATGGAGTGGACGCACGGCACGAACTCGCCGTCGGTGCCGAGCACGTCGAGCGCACCCTGGCCGGCGCGCGTCATCACCCGCATGCTCACGGCGACGTACGGGGAGTCGGTCAGCTCGACGCCGATGTACGACAGCGGGGAGCCGAGCGGCCCCATCGAGTACGGGATCACGTACATCGTGCGACCGCGCATCGACCCGCGGAACAGCCCGTCGAGCTTGGTGCGCATCTCGCCCGGGTCCATCCAGTTGTTGGTGGGGCCGGCGTCGGCCTCGCGCTCGGAGCAGATGAACGTGCGATCCTCCACCCGGGCGACGTCGCTCGGGTCGGTCGTGGCCCAGTAGGAGCCCGGCCGCCGGGCCGGGTCCAGCTCGGAGAAGGTCCCCGCGTCGACGAGCTGCTTGCACAGCAGCTCGTACTCCCCGTCGGAGCCGTCGATCCAGTGGACGGCCTCGGGCTCGCACAGCTCGACCATCGCGTCCACCCACGCGAGCAAGCCGGGATGGGTGGTGGGGGCGTCGGTCGCGAGCGACACGGGGTCCTCCAGGAAGTGGGAGCGAGGTGCGAAAAAGTGTACTGACGGCCCACCGTCGGGACCGAAAGCGGGGCGAGAGCCGCGCCGGTCGGCCTGGGAGCCGGGCGCCCGGGGGCGATACCGTGCGTGGCCATGAGCTGGCTGTCGTGGATCGTCGTCGGGTTCCTCGCCGGCGCGTTCGCGAAGATGGTGACCGGTCAGCACCGCCCCGGGTGCCTCGGGACGATCTTCGTGGGGATCCTCGGCGGGATCCTCGGCGGCGCGCTGTTCAAGGCGGCCGGCGACGAGGGCATCAACGAGTTCAGCCTGCGGTCGGTGCTGGTCGCCTTCGTGGGGGCGACGATCCTGCTGCTCGCCTGGGGCGTGGTCGCGCGTCGCGATCAGTAGCCGGGGCGGGGCCTCAGAACTGGCCGGGGTTCAGACTTGCGCGGTGGGGAGCCCCATGTCGGGCTC
This sequence comes from Acidimicrobiia bacterium, assembly GCA_046484625.1. Classification (GTDB taxonomy): domain Bacteria; phylum Actinomycetota; class Acidimicrobiia; order IMCC26256; family PALSA-555; genus DASUAO01. The sequence goes on along the minus strand of JAWOIO010000056.1, from coordinate 4,247 downwards.
GGAGCCGATCCGCACCGTGGTGGCGCGGCCGTCGGCGTCGAGCTCGAAGTTGATCCGCTGGCCCTGGCGCAGCATGCGGAACAGCGAGCCCTCGAGGGCGGTGCCGGCCAGCACGTACTCGGTCCGGTCGGCGTCGCTGATCACGACGCCCTCCCCGGTCTGCGGGTCGAAGGTGCGCACGACTCCCTGCATGGCTACGGCTTCTGGACCTTGCCGGCCTTGATGCACGAGGTGCAGACGCGGACCCGCTTCGGGGTGCCGTCGACCACCGCGCGGATCTTCTGGACGTTGGGGTTCCAGCGGCGCTTCGTCCGACGATGGGAGTGGCTCAGGCGCATTCCGAACTGCGGCTTCTTGCCGCACACTTCACAGACCGCTGCCATCAGGGGCTCCAACGAGTTCTTCGAACGTCGGCGACGAGGCTTCGCGCCGGAAACGACCGAGCGTAGCAGTGGCCCCTGTGAATTCCGAAGGCGAGCGCCACTACGATCCGGCGTCACATGGCAACGTTGACCGCGCTCGACGGCGAGCACCTGGCCCGGGTGGTCACCACCTACCGCGACGCCCTGCGCGCCCATCAGGACGAGCTCAACCGGCTCAACGTCTATCCCGTCCCCGACGGCGACACCGGCACGAACATGGCGCTGACGCTCGAGTCGGTGTGCAAGGAGGTGGGGACCGCCACCCGCATGGGCGACGTCTGCCAGGCGCTCGCCCACGGCTCCCTCATGGGCGCACGCGGGAACTCCGGCGTGATCCTGTCGCAGATCCTGCGGGGCCTCGCCGACACGTTCGGCGAGCTGGAGGCGATCGAGGCCGGGCACCTCACCGCGGCGCTCCGCCAGGCGTCGGACGCCGCGTACCAGGCCGTCATGCGTCCGGTCGAGGGCACCATCCTCACCGTCATCCGGGAGGCCGCGGAGGCCGCGGAGGCCGCGAGCAGCAACGGCGCTCGGTCCCTCGAAGGGGTCCTGGAGCAGGCGGTCGAGGCCGCGCACGTGGCGGTGGCGAACACACCGGAGCTGCTCCCCGTCCTGAAGGACGCCGGGGTCGTCGACGCCGGCGGACTCGGGTTCACGCTCCTGCTCGATGCGTTCCTCCACGTCGTCGACGGCCGTCCCGTCCCGGAGCCCGAGGTGGTCGAGACGCCCGCGATTGTCTCGGCGCACCAGGAAGGCAGCGGCATGGCGTCGCTGCGCTACGAGGTCATGTACCTGCTCGAGGCCGAGACCGCCACGATCCCGTCGTTCAAGGAGACGTGGGGCGCGCTCGGCGACTCGATCGTCGTCGTCGGCGGCGACGGTCTCTGGAACTGCCACGTGCACACGAACGACATCGGCGGCGCGATCGAGGCGGGGATCCAGGCCGGTCGACCGCGCGAGATCCGGGTGACGGACCTGATCGAGCAGGTCGAGGAGGAGCAGTGGGTGCGGTCGGCGTCCGACGGCCCCGGCGACGAGGCGGCCGAGGTCGTACCGGTCGAGACCGCCGTGGTCGGGGTTGCGGTCGGTCGCGGGCTCGAGCGCCTGCTGCACGCTGTCGGCGTGCACGAGGTCGTCGCCGGCGGGCAGTCGATGAACCCGTCGACCGCGCAGATCCTCGAGGCCGTGGAGCGCGCACCGTCGGAGTCGGTCATCGTGCTGCCCAACAACAAGAACATCGTGGCCGTCGCCAAGCAGGTGGACGAGCTCACCGGCCGGTCGGTGGGCGTGGTGCCCACCGAGGCGGTCGTGGAGGCACTCGCCGCGCTGGTGTCGTACGACCCCGATGCCGCGATCGACGTGAACCTCGCCGCGATGGTCGAAGCGTCGAACCGGGTGCGCTCGGGTGAGGTGACCCAGGCTGTGCGCGACAGCGTGGCCGAGTGCGGGCAGATCTCGAAGGGCGAATGGATCGCCATCACCCGCGACGGGATCTGTGCCGCGACGACGTCCGCGGTCGAGGCCGCGCTGGCCCTCGTCGACCATCTTGTCGACGACGACTCCGAGCTCGTCACGATCCTCGTCGGCGCGGATGCGCCGTCGGGAGGGACGGCGCGGATCCGTGAGCACATCGGGCTCGAGCATCCCCACGTCGAGGTGGAGGTCCACGAGGGCGATCAGCCCCTCTACCCCTACCTCGTCGGCGTGGAGTAGCTCGTCGGCGTGGAGTAGCGGGCGGGGTGGCGGAACGACCCGACCGCGGGTCGACCGGCCTCACGTTGCGGGAGCTACGCGAGCGGCCGCTCTCTGACCTCCGTTCCGTCGGCGAGAGTCTCGGGCGACGGCTCGGCGAGATGGGCCTGGAGACCGTCCTCGACCTCCTCGAGCACTACCCGCGGCGCTACCACGACCGGACGAACACCCAGGACATCGCGTCGCTCGCGGTCGGGGAGCAGGCGACGGTGAGCGGCGCGGTGAAGAAGGTGTCGGTGCGTCGCCCCCGCCGGGGCCGGCCGATCGTCGAGATGGAGCTGTTCGACGGGACCTCGTACCTGAAGCTGACCTTCTTCAACCAGGAGTACCGGGCGAAGATCGCCGAGGACACCGAGGTCTCGGTGTTCGGGAAGGTGGATCTGTACCGCGGCCGTCGCCAGATGGTGAACCCCGCCATCGACGTGCTCGACGACCGCGCTGCCGCCGACGCCGACGCCGAGGATCGTGCCACCACGGGAGTGCTCCTGCCGGTGTACCCGCAGTCGGGGAAGGCGGGAATCAACAGCTGGGAGATCCGCAAGGTCGTCGCCGAGCTGCTGAAGCGGTCGGCGCCACGAGGCTTCGCCGACCCGCTGCTCGACGCCGAGCTCGCGCCCCTCGGGCTCGTCGACCGCACGACCGCGTACAACGGGATCCACCGTCCCGCCTCGATGGACGAGGCGTTGACCGCCCGTGCCCGGCTGACCTTCGACGAGTTCCTCCGGATGCAGGTGGGGCTCGTCGCGCGGAAGCGGGCGATCGAGGCCGAACGCTCGGGGATCGAGCACCGGGTCGACGGCCCGCTCGTGGCGGCGTTCCACGCCTCGCTCCCGTTCGCGTTGACGCCCGACCAGCAGTCGGTCATCGACCGGATCATGCAGGACCTCGTGGCACCCGCGCCGATGCACCGCCTGCTGCAGGGCGAGGTGGGCTCGGGGAAGACCGTTGTCGCGCTCACCGCGCTGCTGGTCGCGGTGCAGGGGGGCTATCAGGGCGCGTTCATGGCGCCGACCGAGGTGCTCGCCGAGCAGCACGAGCTCACGATGCGACAGCTCCTCGAAGGCCTGACGGTCCCCGAGGAGGGGTCGCTGCTCGGCGAGCGCCCGCTCGGGGCCGCCCTGCTCACCAACCGGACGAGCGCGGCGGAGCGGCGTCGGATCTCGGAAGGGCTGCTCGCCGGCCAGATCGACCTCGTCGTCGGGACGCACGCGCTCATCTACGAGGGCGTGCAGTTCGCGCGGCTCGGGCTGGTCGTCATCGACGAGCAGCACCGGTTCGGCGTCGAGCAGCGCGACCTCCTGCGGGGCAAGGGTGACGAGCCGGACGTGCTGGTGATGACCGCGACGCCGATCCCGCGCACCGCGGCGATGCTCATCTACGGCGACCTCGACCGCTCCGAGCTGCGAACGCTGCCCGCGGGGCGCGCGCCGATCACCACCGAGCTCGCGGGTGCCAGCCACCTCGAGCGGGTGCCGGTGTACGACCGCGTGCGGGCGGAGGTGACGGCGGGCCGGCAGGCGTTCGTGGTGTGCCCGCTCGTCGAGGGGTCGTCGAAGCTCGAGGCGAAGGCGGCGACCGAGGAGTTCGAGCGGCTCGGGAAGGAGGAGCTCGCGGGTCTGCGGCTCGGCTTGCTCCACGGCCAGATGCCGTCGGCCGACAAGGAGGCCGTGATGCGCGAGTTCCGCGCCGGCACGGTTGACGTGCTGGTCGCGACGACGGTGATCGAGGTCGGGATCGACGTGCCGAACGCGACCGTGATGGTCGTGGAGGACGCCGATCGCTTCGGGTTGCTCCAGCTCCATCAGCTGCGGGGTCGGATCGGCCGCGGTGCGGACGCGTCGTACTGCTTCCTGCTCGCCGATCCCACGACCCCCGAGGGAACTGCCCGCCTGGAGGCGATGCGCGACAGCACCGATGGGTTCGAGCTCGCCGAACACCTCGCCGGCGCCCCGGATCTCGAGGTCGCGCTCGGCGAGCTCGAACCCGTCGGTGCTGTCGCGCATCGCCTCCAGGCGGGCAGTTCCCTCGGGGGTCGTGGGATCGGCGAGCAGGAAGCAGTACGAGGCGTGCGCA